>JBDREB010000001.1:0-2446 GCA_043820325.1 Planctomycetota bacterium
CGGAAGGGACATGATCTTCCGTCCGCATCCGGCGTTGCTCGTCGACGCCGGATCTTTCCATTGATACGGCTCCTCCTCGCGCCTTGGCTGCGGACGGAATCTCTATGTCGAAATGGATACTTTATTCATTTACGGGCACTAGCTGAAGGGCCAGATCTGTCCGCCGTGCGTGTGGCCGCAGAGCATGAGCTCCGCGCCCGCCCCGGCCGCTTCTTCAAGCTTGAGCGGCGAATGGGTCAGCAGGATCGTGGCGCCCGGTGGACGCCCGGCAAATGCCTGTGGTAAAGGATCGGTCCCATCCGGTGCATGCCGCCGATCAAGGTCATCCACACCCACGAGCACCAGCCCCGGCCTGGCCTCGACGGACTCATTGCGCAATACCCGGACACCCGCATCCCGAAGCGCGGCCAGGACCGCATCGTCGCGGCCGAAGCGTTCGTGGTTGCCGGGCACACCCCAAACACCCAGCGGCGCCTTGAGCCGGCCGAGGACCCCGGTAAACTCCGGCGGCGGTGTCCCATGACCCTCGACCATATCGCCGAGCATCACCACCATGTCGGCCCGCTGGGCCATGACCAGATCCACGCAGGTTCCCAGGCGGCCCATGTCGGCCGTCGAACCGGCATGCACATCGGAAATGCCCACGATGACCGTGCCATCCAGCTCCGCCGGCAGGCCGGGCAGGACCACCTCGTAGGCACGCACCACCGGCGTCCGGTGCCCCTGCACAATGGCGATGAGCGCCAGCAGGCCGCCCGCGACCAGTGCCGCCCCCCGCAGGGCCGGCACCCGCGACCGCAGCCACCAGCCGTACCCGGTGATATGTTCCACGACCAGCATGCATACCCACAGCAGGAAGACCGTTCCCATCCAGAGCATACCGGCCGCCTCGACCATCCGTGCGGCCGCGCCCGTCCCCTCGTGACCGTACGACCGGCCGAGGACGAACAGGGCCCAGAGCGCGATGCCCGCAATGATCAGCACCCGGCGCGGGATGCGGTGCCTCCCGAACCGTGCCGAATCGGCCCGCAAAAAGACCCCGGCCTGCATGATGGTGATGGCGGCGATCAGGATCCAGCCGAACATTGCCGCACATCCATCTGATCTGATGCCGGGGTTCAGAGTCCATGGTGTCCACCGGCCGAAGGATGATACGCACAATCGTCACCGACGCAAGAATTTTCCGTTTTTTGCGGGTTTTTCCTTGACTTGCCATAATATGACCATATATATATGACCATAGGAGACCCTCAATGAAGATGTCCGCCGCCCTGTTCAAAGCACGGTGCCTCAAACTGATGGACCAGGTCAATGCGACCCATGAGGAAGTGACCATCACCAAGCACGGCAAACCGGTGGCAAAACTCGTCCCCTGCAGTGCCCGGCCATCCCGGGCACTCTATGGATGCCTGCGGGGATCGGTGACCATCAAGGGGGATATCATCGCCCCCGTTGCAAGCCAATGGGAAGCAGAGACCGCCGGCAATGATCGTGCTTGACACTCATATCTGGCTGTGGCTGGTCAACGGCGATGATGAAGTCCGCAAGGCGGGTTTTATACCGATAATCAACCGCGCGGCCCATACTCATGGCATCGCCATTCCCGCGATCGCCTGCTGGGAGGTGGCCATGCTTGCGATCAGGGGACGGATCACGCTCAACGAAAACACACTCGATTGGCTCCGCCGGGCAAGCGCGGCACCGGGGATCAGTGTATATCCGCTGACGCCTGAAGTCGCCCACGAGAGTACCGTTCTGCCCGGTACTTTTCATGGCGATCCGGCCGATCAGATGATCGTGGCCACGGCGCGGATACTGGACCATCAACTGCTGACCCTCGACCGCCGCATTCTGGAGTACGCGGCCGAAGGCCATGTCAAGGTCGTCCCGCCCCGGCACCATTAGTCCCTTACGGTCGTCACTTCCGGCCTTTGTGGATGATCCGGTTGTATTCATCCAGCATGATCCGGTAGCTTTCGGGCGGCATACCCTTGAAGATGCAGTTCGAGGTGGGCTCAAGTGCTCCGGCGCCTGGATGTACCGGATGGCACTCTTGCCGACGCCCGTCATGGCATAGGCGTCCATGAAGACGCGGGCGAACCGGCTGCCTGTTCCACCCTGAATACCCGTGCTGGCGATATAGTTGGTGGGTGTGCTTCGTCAAATTGCAGATTTCCTGATCCCGGCGGAAAATGCTTTGGCACTTTTTGGCGTCAGCCAGGCGCGTGAATCAACCATGGGCCGGTTTGGGTGGTTACCGTAGGGGCGGGTTTGAAAACCGCCCATTATTGCCGTTTCGCGATTAGACGGGAGGGCGGGTTTCAAACCCGCCCCTACACGGTTGACATCCGGATGTTCCCCGCACAATCACCTGTGGGTCGGAAAAAGCGCCAAACCTTTTTCCGAAAAACATGACCGGTTACGGATAGGGATCAGGAAATCTGAA
>JBDREB010000002.1:0-2451 GCA_043820325.1 Planctomycetota bacterium
TGCAGATTTCCTGATCCCGGCGGAAAATGCTTTGGCACTTTTTGGCGTCAGCCAGGCGCGTGAATCAACCATAGGCCGGTTTGGGTGGTTACCGTAGGGGCGGGTTTGAAACCCGCCCCTACACGGTTGACATCCGGATGTTCCCCGCACAATCACCTGTGGGTCGGAAAAAGCGCCAAACCTTTTTCCGAAAAACATGACCGGTTACGGATAGGGATCAGGAAATCTGAAATGATAAATGTAAAATGAGGTTTTTCTCCTGATCCTGCTCCACCCCCGAAATCCCTTGACAACCGCCCTCCGGGCCTACAATACGGGGCTTTGATCCCCACCATCGGACAGTCCTGGAGCGGCACCCCATGACCGGCACGGCCCCGGCGCTCATCGAAACCCCGGACAAGGACACTTACCGCAAGGCCTGGGTGACCATGCTCATCTCCGCCACCGCGGCGGGGATCTGCTACACGCCCGTGGCCGGCCAGTTCCTCACGGGGTATGTCCGCAGCATGGGGGGCAGCGAAGCGGACAACGCCACGATCTCCAACCTCACCGCCTTCGTGAGTTTCTGCGTCTTTTTCGGCGCCTATCTTTCGGTCCAGGCCGGCCGGCGGTTCACCTTCGTGACCTTTGGCGCCCTGCGCTGGGTGCCCTGGCTCCTGACGCTCTACCTGCCGTTTTTGCCGCCGGCGGCGCGCATGCCCGCTTTCATGGTCCTGGTGGCCCTCTACGGCGTCATGTTCCATATCTGCGCCCCGCCCTGGTGGTCGCTCCTTTCGGCCTGCGTGCCCGAAAAACTGCGCGGCCGGTTTCTGGGCGTGCGGTTCCGCATCGTTTCCGTGGCTGGCATCGTGGCCATGCTCCTCTTCAGCGAGATCGTGGACGCGTTCGGCATCAAGAACCCCACCGGGTATATCATCATCATCGCCATCGCCGTGCCCATCGGCTGTTTGGACTCCCTGTGCCACCTGATCCTGCCCGATCCAGGCCGCCATGGTCCTGGGGATCATCGGCGATGAACGCGCCCGGGTGCCGCTGGAACAGAAGGTGCGCGATCCCAACTCACTCATCCAGTTCGACGCGGTCCGGGCCCTCGGCGCCCTGCACGATCCGCGCTCCCTGCCCGTGCTGGCCGAGGCCCTGCGGCACGCCAACCCGCTCATCCGCGGGCAGGCGGCGCTCGCCTTGGGCGAGTTCATGGACGAGGCGGTCTACCGCGCCCTGGCCGACGCGTTCGCGGCCGAGACCGACAGCTTCGTGCGCGAATGCATGTACGATTCCCTGGCCCACTTCGGTTCGGGCGGTTTTGTTCCCGATCTCGTGCGCGACCTGGCGACCACCGCCAACCCGCTCGCCCGGCGGCACCTGGCCATGATCGCCGGCCGGTACATCGAGGGCCGGGACGACGCGTTCTACAAGACCCTGTCTCTGGAGACCCAGGAGCAGGGGAGCGGCGGGCAGCAGCGCCTGGAGCGCATGCTCAAACGGGTGCGGCGGCTGGAGATCGCGGAGGATATCCGCGCAGAACTGGCCGCCTCCGTCGAGCGCCTGCGCGACCTGTTCTGGGCCGGGCGGCACGGCGAAAGCGCGGCCCTGATTTGCGAACTCTTCCGCCGGTATGTCGGCATCCTGCCCGGCGCCGGCGACGAAAAACGGGCACTCTTCGTGCTCGAGCTCATCGGCCGCCAGGCGGGGACGGTCGTGGCCGATAACCGCGAATTCACCCTGCTGGCCCTCTACGCCTTCTACCGCCTCATCGCCAAAACAGCCGAGGATTGACCCGTCCCGCAAGATGTGCCGCAAAGGCGCGTGGGGTGGTTGGGTACCGGGACGACGACTAAGAGCCTATCCGAAAACCTATCCGTAGGCCCGAGGTCATGCGAGGACAAGCCCTTCGACCCGGTTCAGGGCCCTGAGCGCCAGTCCACGACCTTGAGCGAAGTCGAAAGGTCGAACGGGCAGCCGCAGCCGACCGAAGCCAGGAGGGGTTTTCGGATAGGCTCTAAATATGTGATTTCGCCTGAAACTTCGACAGGTCTTTTCAGATAAACCGGCTATCGGCATACGGAAACGAGAGGCGTAACGGCATACGGATCACGGCTTACGGTCCGGATCAGAGCCGTAAACCGTAGGCCGTAGGCCGATTCGCCTTTCGCAACCGTAAACCGAGCTTTGGTTACGGCCGCAGGCTGCGCTGAGCCGTCACCCTCGCCGATACGGGCATCGTTACCGTAGCCCATCTTCCTCCCGGATCAACCGGCAAAGGTAATATGGCGCTTATGCCTGTACAAGCGGTCGGAAACCCGGATCCCCAAAATGCAGATTTCCTGATCCCGGCGGAAAATGCTTTGGCACTTTTTGGCGTCAGCCAGGCGCGTGAATCAACCATAGGCCGGTTTGGGTGGTTACCGTAGGGGCGGGTTTGAAACCCGCCCTTTATTGCCGTTTCGCGAT
>JBDREB010000003.1:0-5519 GCA_043820325.1 Planctomycetota bacterium
AGGATACAATGCTGCACCGTGGCTACAATTCAATTTCCACCAACTTCCGCCACGCGGCCGGGCACGACCAGCGTATCTAAATACCCCGCCCCATAATTAAGGGGCCAGATCTCAATCATCATAATGACCCGATTCCGGAACGCTGGTTCAAGCCGGATCTTGTTTGGTAGGGGCACGGCATGGCCATGCGGAGAAAGATGATGTGCCACGAAGTCACAAAGACACTAAAGGGTGCGGGTTTTGATCCGAACCCGACCCGGATCTACCTTTGTGACTTGGTGACTTTGTGGCAGATGTTCCGGGGTTTGGTATGCCGTGCCCAACCCAATTGGCCCCAAAACAAGCGCCGACCTGGGCTGGATCTTCCTCGACTCCGTCCGCAAGCCGGCCACGCGAGGGCACGGCATGCCGTGCCCCTACAACGGAAAAGAATGCCACGGTGGTACCGGCGCGCCCTCTTTTGACCCCTTTATTATGGGGCGGTATATTAAGTCAATAAGCATTCATCATATATCCGGCCGGCGCAAAGTCAAGTCAAAAACCGGGCCGGGTGGGGGCCCCGGCGGGCGGTGATGGGGCGCGGGGCCGGATTTTTTGCTTGCATATGGAAAATTACCGTTACAATATACCGTCTTGCTTTGCGTGGCGCCTCCGGCTAAAATCGGTTCCCGCGGCGTTTTCAGGCGGGGGGTCATGCTGCGGCAGTCCCGAATGCGGGGGCATAGCTCAGTCGGTAGAGCAACGGTTTTTTAAGCCGTAGGTCGAAGGTTCGAGTCCTTCTGCCCCTACTTTGATATGGCGTTCGTTGTAAGGCCCCATCGTCTAGGCCGGCCCAGGACACAGGGTTTTCAACCCTGCAACATGGGTTCAAATCCCATTGGGGTCACATTTTTTATATAACCGGGGTGAGGACAGGTATGGCGCGCATCGCTTTTCACTCCAGTTCCACGGCCATGCTTTCGTTCGAGGACGATCTCAAGCTGGCCAAGCTGACCGGGTACAACGGCATCGTCTGCGCCTACGGCAAGATGCACGAGTACCTGGAGACCGGCAACCAGAAGGACCTCAAAAGCGTGGCCAAGGACGCCAATGTGGCGATCTTCGGCATCGCCAACATCCCCGTGGACCTGCGGGAGGTCGGCGAGGAGACCGTGCGCGAGGTCAAACGGTGCGCCCGCCTGGTGCGCGCCATGAAGGGTAATTTCGTCTCCATCACACCGACGCGCTTTCCCGCCGATCAAGCCGACGAAGAAGCGCTGATGGCCGAATACACCGTCAGGCTGGCCGCGGTGGCCGAGGGTGCGGCCGAATACGGCGTGCAGGTGGCCGTGGAGATGGAGGAGCCCCACCGGTTCCTGACCAATCCCGTGAAGATCTCCTATATCATCAGCCGGGCGGGCCGCGACAACCTGGGCTTCGTCCTTGATACCTTCGCCTTCTGGCGGGCCGGGGTGAGCATCGAGGAAATGGAGACCATCGAGCGTCATTTTTCCGCCGTCTACCTGGCCGACGCCCCTGACAAGGACCGCAAAAAACTCAAGGAGAGCGACCGCCTGCCCCTGGGCGAGGGGGTGATCGACATGGAACGGGTCCTGCGCGTCATCTGCAAGAGCGGTTACAAGGGGGTATTTACCATCAAACTGCACGGTGAGAACCGCACCAAGCAGAAGTACCGTGAAATGCTCAAGGAGGCCCGCGAGAACCTGCAGGCCCACCTCGAGATCATGACCTACCTCTAAAATCCGGGAAATGCTTATTGACTGAGTACACCGCCCCATAATAAAGGGGTCAAAAGAGGGCGCGCCGGTACCACCGTTGGCATTCTTTTCTGTTGTAGGGGCACGGCATGCCGTGCCCTCGCGTGCGCCAGCTTGTGGACAGAGTCGAGGAAGATCCAGCCCGGGACGGCACTTGTTTTGGGGTCAATTGGGATGGGCACGGCATGCCGTGCCCCTACCAAACAAGATCCGGCATGAACCAGCGTTCCGGAATCGGGTCGTTATGATGATTGAGATCTGGCCCCTTAATTGTGGGGCGGTGTACTTAGCTCATAACCGTGATATTGGGGACATGGCCAAGCAATACGAGGCTTTTAGTTTTCCAGAGGGCTTTCGCGGGCGGGGAAGCGTGTTAGGACCACATTCAGGTGGCCAGACAGCTTCGTATGCCCCCGCTGTGGTCATGACAAGGCTATGCCGGAAGGCGCCAGTTATGAGCTAAGTCAATAAGCATTTGGTATTATTCTCGGGGTGCGCTATCGAAGCCTGCGCCTACCAGTATATGAACCGCCGCATGCGGTCCCGGTCGGCGGCGGGGAGTTCCTCGACCGACGGGATCACGAAGCGGTTCTCGAACACATCGAGCAGTATCTTCCCCTTGTCGCCGTAATCCACGGCCTTGTCGTGCTGCCAGCGCATCATGAACTCCGCGCGGCCCTCGTCCGCCTCCACCTCGAAAAAGAGCAGGCTGTACTGCCAGCGCACCTCGTAAATGCGCTTGATCCGGCGCTCGAAGAAATGCTGGGAGAGCGACCCCTTGACCAGTGCGCGCATCTCCTCCGGCAGAACGGCCAGGTCCTCGATCACGCCCAGTTCCTGTTCCTTGTCCTCCTTGTCCGTGTACCACAGGGCAATGAAGCGGCCCGGGTGCCCCACGGGCATGCAGGGGACGGAGTAGACATTGGTGTATTCCTCCCCCTCCCCGACCCGGCAGCAGAGCGCGCCGAGTTTCCCGCGGTAGATGCGGGTGGTCGCCGCGTCCAGATACCGGACGCCGACACAGGCCAGGTTCGTCTGTTCCATGCATTCAGCCTTCAAGCTTCGTGAGCTGGGTCTGGATCATCACCAGGTTGTGGTAGTGGCCCTGGAGAGTCATGAGCGCCTCGTGCGTGCCGTGCTCGATGATCTTGCCGTCGTCGACCACATAGATGATGTCCGCGTTCTTCAGGGTGGAGAGCCGGTGGGCGATGACGATGGTGGTGCGCCCCTTCACCAGCACGGCCAATGACTTCTGGATCGCCTGCTCCGACTCGGTGTCCACATTCGAGGTGGCCTCGTCCAGGATCAGGATGGCCGGGTCGCACAACAGCGCCCGGGCGATGCTCACCCGCTGGCGTTCGCCGCCCGAAAGCCCCGCGCCGCGCTCGCCCAGCCGCGTGTCGTATCCCAGCGCGCGCTGCATGATGAAGGTGTGGCAGTTGGCCGCGCAGGCGGCGTCGATGACGGCCCGCGGGACGGCGTCGGGACGGCCGTAGGCGATGTTCTCCGCGATCGTGGCCCGGAAGAGGAAGGGCTCCTGAAGCACCAGCCCCACATGGCGGCGGAGCTCGTCGTTGTCGAGATCGCGCACATCCACACCGTCGATGAACACCTGCCCCTGCTGGGGGTCGTAGAACCGGCAGACCAGGTTGATGAGCGTGGTCTTGCCCGAGCCACTCTTGCCCACGATCCCCACCATCTGGCCCGGTTCGATGGTGAAATGGATGTCCTTGAGCACCGGCTGGTAGGGATCGTACCCGAAGGTCACATGCCGGAACTCGATGCGCCCCTTCACGGTCGGGAGCGGGACCACCTTTTCCGGCGGCTGGATGCTCGAGGGCGTGTCGAGGATCTCGAAGATGCGCTGGCCGGCCGTGAGGAAGCCCGTGAACCAGTTGGAGAACATGGTCATGGCCGAGATGGGGCCGTAGAACATGCCGACATACCCCAGGAAGGCCATGAGCGTGCCGAGGGTGATGAACCCCTCCAGAACCCGGTGGCCGCCCGCGTACCAGATGATGAGCCCGCCCAGGCCGAAAACGAACCCGAAGAGCGGCAGGAAGGTCGTGGTCCCCTGGTCCAGTGCGCGCCGGGCGTCGCGCGAGGCGCCGGCCGCGTTCTGGAACCGACCGAACTCCCGCTCCTCCTGCGCGTAGGCCTTGACCGTGCGGATGCCCGAGAGCATGCCGTTAAGGAGGGCGGCCAGCTTGGAGTTGCTGTCCCAGAACCGGTAGTAACGGGGATAGATGATATGCCAGAAGAACCAGGTCCCCACCACCACGAACGGGATGGGGATGAGCACATACAGGGCCAGGGCGGGGTTCAGCCAGAAGAGCATCACGCCGATGCCGACCACCAGGAGCACATTGACGAAGAACCCCTGCGCCATCTGCTGGACGAACCCATGGAAATAATCGACATCGTGCAGGACCCGGGTGATCAGGTTGCCCAGCGATGACCGATCATGGAAATCGACCGACAGGGTGGCCAGTTTCTCGTGCAGGCGGGTGCGCAGGTTGTAGGTGACCCGTGTGCCCACCGTGGTGCTGATGCGGCCGATGAGGATGTTGAGCCCCGCGCGCGTCAGGCTGGCGCCCGCCAGGGCGAGGACCAGCCACATGAGCATCTGCAGTTTGCCGGCCTTCTCTTCGGGGGTGACATAGAGCGGCCGGGGGGCGGGTGTCCCGCCGCCGGGGCGGGACGCGTCCGGGGCGGCCTGCGGCGCAGGCACGGCATCAATGGCCGCAGGTGCTGTCGCGACAGGCACCTCCTTGCGGGAGAGCACATCGTCCACGAGCATGCGCGTAAGGAAGGGCGGCACCAGGTCAAGAGCCACACCGCAGAGCATAAGCGAGATGAGCCCCACCACATACACCAGGTAGGGCCGCATGAGCGAAAGCGTGCGGATGAAAAGCGCCCCTTCCCGCGCGCACCGCGGACAGGTGGCGTTGCGGCCCGGCAGTCCCAGCCCGCACTTGGGACAGATCCACGGGTGCGGCTTGCGGAAGATGGCAAACCGGTCCCCCGCCTCGGACGCCGGCTGTTCTAGGTAGAGCCGGACACGGTCGAACTCCTCGCGCCGCCGGTTGCTGAACCGGATCATATCGATGAAGAGCCCTTCGAGCCGGACCTGTAGAAAATTGCTTCCCACGCCGCGGAAGACGCGCACCTTGTCGATCTGGCTGCGCTTGTAGGGGCCGAAGACCCCGTTCTCACGGCTGTACCCCGGCACCACGCCAACGACCTGTTCGGCCGTGACGATGAGCCAGCTGGGGTGCGGCCGGCCCTCCATGTCGAGGTCCGACCCCATGACCACTTCCACATCTTCCCGGTTGATCCCAAGTGGGCCGAGTAATACGGCGACCTCTTCCGGCAGAGCGGCAAAAGGTATGCCGCCCGGAGGCGGGGGTTTAATAGCAGGCATATGGTGCGGGGCCATGGTTATCTGGTCTTTGTCAATATCATGGTTGCAGTTCTATGATCGCTTTAAACATGAAGAATGAGATTATAGACCGAGGTTATGGCCTGTCAAGCAAAATCCCGCACCTTGTGCGCGAACCGGTGGCCACAGATGGAATTATCGTTGCGGACAGGGAAAAGAATAAGAGGCCACAGATCTCACAGATTCAGATTTCCTGATCCCTGTGGGGTGGACTGATGGTTTTCCGGAACGGGTTTGGCGCATTTTCCGCGTGACAAATGGGCTGCGGCGGCTATCCTTCCTGGGGTCTGACTTCAGGATGATTGGTCATGCACCAGATG
>JBDREB010000004.1:0-18643 GCA_043820325.1 Planctomycetota bacterium
TCTAATCGCGAAACGGCAATAAAGGGCGGGTTTCAAACCCGCCCCTACGGTAACCACTCAAACCGGCCTATGGTTGATTCACGCGCCTGGCTGACGCCAAAAAGTGCCAAAGCATTTTCCGCCGGGATCAGGAAATCTGCATATAGAAGCGGTCAGGGGGGGTTGCAAGTGGCTCCCTATCATCCTGCGCGCCGTTGGCGCGCTTGAACGCCACCGGAGGTCCAACGACGGGATCGCTGTAAGTCATGTGCATATGCCCATCGAGATTTTCATCCGCCACATGACCGTAACCGTTGCCGATACGGGCCCCGTAGCCGGCTTTGTCCTATGGGACAAGCCTGACCCGGCACGCGCCCAGCATTGAATTCGTGATCCAGATTTCGTCCGCGGGGCGGAGGTCGCGCGGGTAGATGCGCCTCATGCGGACCGTGCGACCGGCCGTTTGCTGGCGGGCGAGGAAATACCGCCCCGCGATCCCCTCGAGATAGCCTTCGTTCTTCGGCACCAGGACCGTCTTCCCGCGGATCACGAACAGGTTGGCAGTACTGCACTCGAGGATCTGGCCCCGGTCGCCGATGATCACGGCTTCGTCCAACCCTTGCCTGACGGCCCAGTCATGCGCCAGAAGGTTGAACAGGTAGTTGAGCGACTTGTGCCGGGCGACCGGCTCCAGGCGCCGTTCGGGGTAGATGCCGATCCGCTGCGGCGCGGGCCGTGCAGGCTGGGGAACGGCTGTAATGACGAGCGTGGGCTTGTTACACGCCAGGCCCAGCCCCGGCATGACCCCGCGGGTCAGAATGATCTTCACGCGTGCCACGCCATGGGAGCGTTTGTTGCGGGCGAGGAGGCGGCCGATCACCGCCTGCCAGTCGGTATCCGGCACCGGTATGGCGAGTGCCCGGGCCGAAGCGGCCAGCCGGGCCAGATGGTCGTCGAGATGCTCGACCGTGCCGTCGACGGCTTTCATGGTCTCGAAGAGGCCGTCGCCGTAGAGGAAACCGCGGTCATAGATCGAGACTTTCGCGGTATGTCCGGCCACAAATCGTCCATTAATGCAAACGCATGGCATTGTCGTTTCCTTTGCTTGAGTTTTGAATGCCGGGTGCCAAGTGTCGAATCGAAGAGATCCTGATCGGGGGCCGACATGTCCTTGTTCGGTGTTGCATTTGACATTTGATGGGATTGCAGAAAGGATTACTTCATGTTCCATGGGTCCCGGGGAGGTCTTGCCAGTGGCAATAATGCTCTTTCTGAGCCGTCCACGCAAGTTCTTGTAGCTGCGGGGCTTGCCCCCGCCTCCGGATGGGCGACCGCAAGGGTCGCAGCTACGGGGGAAAGCGCCGCGTTCAGGTTGATTGCGGACTTTTTGCGAGTTCATCAGCATTTGGGTTTAGTATTGGTCCGGAATCCGGCTTTGCGACTGTGCGACCCTTGCGCTTGCCCTCCGAAGCCTTGCCTGCCCTCCGAAGCGCCTAGGCGAAGGATGGGGCGAAGGAGGGACTTTCCGACCCCTCTTATCACCGCGATCCAAGTCCCCGCCTTGTCCTCCGTTTCGACGAATTCGCGCTCAGGAACGGAATCGTAGACGATCCCGCCGCCCACGGAAAAGAAGAGCTTGCCGCCGTGGACCAGGCCGGTGCGGATGGCGATATTGAACTGCATGTCGCCGTTGGCCGTCACATAGCCGATCGACCCGGTGTAGATGTGCCGACGGACGGGCTCGATCGCGTCAATGATCTCCATGGACCGGACCTTGGGGCACCCGGTGATGGAGCCGCCTGGAAAGAGGGCGCGGATCACCTGCCCGGGTGGAACACCTGGACGCAGCCGGCCCGTGACCGTGGAGTGTGTGTGGAACACATTGGTATAGGCGCGCACCTCGCGATGGCCGTGCACGGCCACGGACCCGGCCGCGCACACGCGGCCCAGGTCGTTGCGCACCAGGTCGACGATCATGTTCAGTTCAGCGGCATCTTTAACACTGCGCTCAAGCGCGGTGCGGGCACTGCGGTCGGCCGCGGGCGTGGCACCGCGCGGGGCCGTGCCCTTGATCGGTTTGGAAACTGCCACGCCGTCCGTCACCTTGAGAAGGAGTTCGGGCGAGGAGCTCAGGATCTGGTGATCCCCGCAGTTCAGGAAGGCGAAAAAGGGCGCGGGGTTTTTATCGAATACGGCCCGGAACAGGGGGTATGGCTCGCCCTGTATGGGGATGGCGAACTGGCGGGCGATATTGGCCTGGTAGATGTCGCCGTCGATGATGTGCCTGCGGGTCCGTTCCACGGCCGCGTGATGGGCGGCCTGGTCCATGCTGTTGGTCATGGCCCTCGGGTCGATGGACGGGAAGGGGAGGTCGGGCGGGTTGAGCGCCTGCCGGGTGACTGCATCCACGGTCGGCGGTTCGGGCAGGGGCTTCCCGTCAAAGGCGTAGGCGAGGCGCGTGATGATCCACGAAGCGTCTTTATGCCGGAAGGTCAGGATGATGCCGGGGAAGGCGTAGTAGGCGTCGGGCAAGCCTTTGGCCCCAGGCTTGGCGCAGGGCACGGCCTCGATGCGGGTGCGATAATCATACGACAGGTAGCCGACCGCGCCGGCAGGGAACGGACCATCCGGAAAACGGCCGCAGTTGGCTGTGACAAAACCGTCGATGAATTCCAGTGGATCGGCGGTTGCAGCCGACCCGTCGCCCATAACAAGGCTCGTGCGTTCTCCGTCCAGCCGCAGGATGGCCGCGGGGTGGAGGCAGAGGAATGAATGGTCGGCCTCATGCGCTCCGCCGCTCAAAAGGAGTATGGCGCCCGTGTCGCGGCAGAAAGCGCCGAAGACATCCTCGGGGCGTCGGGTGCCGATGGCGGTAAGGGGTGTGGTTTCGCAGGCGGTGATGGTGAGGCGGCAGGGGGGGCGGATTGCCGATTGCCGATCGCCGATTGCCGATTTGTGGAGTGGGATTTGCTCCCCGTGAATTGTCGGTGGTTTTGACATCGCTCATGTCCTCCGGAGAGTTTTGCAGACCGCAAGGAAATTGCGGAGGATCACCGGCCCATGGGGTGTAAGGAACGACTCGGGATGGAACTGAACGCCCCAGGTGGGCAGGCCGATCGCTTCGACCGCCATGGGGATCGACCGGCTGGTGCGGGCGGTCACCCGCAACCCGGGGGATGGCTTGATGACCAGGGAGTGGTACCGCATCGCATCGAATGGGTTCGGGACGCCGGCGAAAAGTCCCGTACCCGAGTGGCGGATCGATGAAGTTTTGCCGTGGACCGGTTCGGCCGCGTGCACGGTGGTCCCTCCCCACACTTCGTTGATGCACTGCATGCCGAGGCAGACACCGAGGATGGGGCGGTGGTGGCGCCATTCACGGATGATGTCGCATGACTTGCCCGCATTTTCCGGGCGGCCGGGACCGGGGGATATGACAATGCCCATAAACCCGCTGATGTGTTTTTCCATAAGGAGGGGATCATCATTCCGTTGCACGGTAACCTCAGCACCCAGCACTTGGAACGCCTGGGAGAGGTTATAGGTGAATGAGTCGTAATTATCGATGACGAGGAGTGTTATCGGGGAGATATGCTTTGTCCGTACATCCATGTTGCATCCCGCTCAAAAGTTATATCGCATTGAGCGGGATGGCTGGCCCCTTTGACCAAGGGCAAACCTGACATGCTCAACTGAATACCAATTTTACACCGCACGGTTTTTATGCAAGTAAAAATATTAAAATTTTATTGATTTCCATGGAAACAATCTACAATTAAGGTGTATGGTATATGACAACCGGGGGCATTTAGAACATAGGAGGTTCACATGAAGCGTTACATCGGTTTCATGGTTCTGGCAGTACTGGTCTGTACCGCAAGTGTGGCGATGGGTGATGTTTACTTTGTCAAGTCTGACGGAATAACCACGGGCTTAGGGCCGACATACGCGACCGCCCTGACCATCGACAAGGCCTTGGGCCTAAACCCGCCGGAGCATACCGCCGGCCAGCCGGGCTATAAGCCGGGCGATGTGATCGTCCTGGCTCCCGGGACATATAACCTCAACGCCATTATCCTGCTGTGGAGCGGAGAATATGCCAGCGGTACAGCGTCAGCCCCCATCAGGATCATAGGTGATTATTCGGCTGCTTGGTGCAACCATATTGGAGCCGCGGGTGGCATCAGTGCCGGTCCGGTGATCCTGGATGGTTCTCTTCTCGCCGGCGAGATTCGTGGCGTCTTCAAGCTTAACAATCTGTCCTACTGGGAAATCAACGGTGTGGTCATCCGGAATGCGCCCATGGCGTCGGGCATCTATTTTACCGAAGGCCAGGGCGCCCATCATTGGACCATCAAAGATTCAGTTATCTACAATAATGGTTCCACCAGGGGCGGAGCAATCTTTTTCGATTGCGAGGGGGCCACGGAAATAAACGACGTCCTCATCGAGAACTGCCTCATCTATGGTAACGGCACCGCGGGCATCCTGGTGAAGAAGGAAACGGGAGCCACCGGCATTAACCATCGCATTACGGTCAGAAACTGCACGGTCAGTGACAATTTGGACCGCGGGATTTACAGCACAAACGCCTCCGTTCAGGGGCTCGTCATGTACAACAACATTGTCACGGGCCATATACAACAGATCCACCCGCACGAGTCTGATACCGGGCTGATATGTAAATTCAACGCCGCCAACGATGTCATCCCGTTCCAATACGCAGGGTCTGGCGCCAACTTTTTCAGTGTCACCACGGATGTATCCACCGGTGCGATCTTCGGCAACATGGTCTACCAATACACGGCCGGGAGCAATGTGGTGGTGCCGGGCGGCATGGACATCTGGCTTGATTCCACCGTCAACCAGGTCTTCGACGCGGGTGAAACCCAGATAACGGGGAACGAAGACGGCGTTTGGCGGCCGGTCAATGACACCCAGGGGAGTAACTGGAAACTGGTCGTTGACAACACGGATCTCAATAACGCCTGGGAAACGGGCAGTGACATCTGGCTTGACGGCGATAACAACGGACTCTATAATGCAGGCGAACCCAAAGTTTATGACGGCGGTGATGGCTGGACGGCGCCTAATTTGGCGCCGGGCACCGCGAATCTCGTTGCCTGCGACATCGAGCAGTCGGCCTATTACCTGCAGAAGGACATGTATGCGTCCTACGCGTCCAATGGCGGGGCCTTCCGCGTAGCTGTCAACGGCGGCAGTGACACGGCTCGCAAGCTGGGGTATTCGACCCGTTCCTCCTACGGCCCCACAGGCGCGTTGGATGGTGCGGCCAACCCGGCCGATGACTTTACGGGCACCCAGACCCTTGACACCAAGGTCGGCCTGCCCGTCTACACCAACGAAGCGATCGTTAACCTCGGCTACCACTGGTGGGTGGCCACGGCCGATGCGGATGCGGACGGGATGCTTGATTCGTGGGAAACGACCCAATCCCCGGTCCTTAACCCGGCCAACCCGACCGATGCAGCCTTGGACCCCGACCTGGACGGGTACACAAACCTGCAGGAATACCAGAACAACACCAATCCCAATGTGTTGGAAATTCCCGATACGGATGGAGATGGCCTGGATGACCGGTGGGAGATGCATTATTTTGTCAACCTCACCACGGCAACCGCGATCTCCAATTCCGACGGTGACGGCTTGACCGACAAGGTCGAACATGACCGGGCCGTGAATTCCGGTGACCACAAGCCGTTCAACCCGGGCCCGACGATCAGCGCGGTCGACGACACGGGAACGGACCTTGACCCGACGAACCCGGACACTGACGGCGACGGTCTCAAGGACGGGGCTGAAAACGCCACATGGGTGACCGGCAAGACATATACGGTTACGCCAGGCTCGTTCGTGAGTTATACCAACGCGAAGACGAACCCGCTCCTCGAGGATTCGGATGCGGACCAGTTGCCCGATGGGTGGGAGGCGGGCCGCAAGAAGGACGGGAGTTCGGCCGGATTCACCGGGTACGGTATTGACGGAATTGCCGCTCCGCCCAACATCAACCCTTGGCTCGATCCGACCGACTCCAGCGGCGCCAATGGTCCCGCGGGCGATCCGGACGGTGATGTGACCGCCGGAGGATACAATACCAATCTTTCCGAGTACCAGATGGGCACGGACCCCACGGACCATTCGTCCGGATTCAAGGACCTCGATAACGACGGGATCGATGACAGCTGGGAAGCATCGTTCGGTGCTGACCTTGGCGACAATGGTACCGGTGGAGGTCTGCCCGGTACGGTCGACACTGACAGTGACGGTCTGACCGATTTCCAGGAGTGGAAGATCCATTCCACCGGCGGTGATGCCGTGACGGGTGCCGTGGCCATCGATCCGACGAACCCCGATAGCGATGGAGATGGCCTGCAGGATGGATATGAGACCGCCATATGGACGACCGCGTGGGCTCTCGGTATATTCAATAATATCACGGATACCGGTACTGTCCCGGTCCTGGCCGACTCGGACGGCGACGGCATGAACGACGGTTGGGAGGTCACATATAACGATGTGTTCGGCGGGTCGGGTTTCAGCCCGGTCACCGATGATACGGGCAACGGCTCCTATGACCCTGATGCCAACCCGGACAACGACCCGTATACCAACCTACAGGAAAACCAGCACAACTTCAATCCCAATGCGGGAAACTTCCCCAAAGCCAAGTCCGGTTCGGGCGGCGGCGGGTGTTTGCCCGTTGACGGCGGCTTGAGCTTCCTGGCGCTCACCCTGGCCGGGGCCTGGTTCCTGCGCCGGCGCGCGTAACACCTTCAATTCCCTGATCTTACGAGCGCCCGGGCTTTGCGGCCCGGGCGCTTTCTTTTTTTGGGGGGGGGGGCTCAAGGACGGGATATACAGACTGGATCCCCCGGTCAAGCCGTGGGATGACATAGACTGGATTTCCCGGTCCAACCGGTCAAGCCGGAGGGCAGACTTGCCGTGGGATGACGGAAGACGGGCGATCAACGCCCCATGTTGCCCGGGTCTTTTCCCTGCGCGAAGGGCACGGCATGCCGTGCCCCTACGGGGAGAATGACGGGCGCAGAAGCAGGGCTCCTGCATGGAAAAGAGATGACCGGATCAATGTTGCGGCTCTGTATTCGCCCGAAATGCCAGGTAAACTGAAAAAAACCTTGAGTTTTCCCGGGCGGGCCGTACAATAGGTATGTTCGCGGGTTTTGCCATGGCAATCGTGTGACAAGGATGGTGCATGAGCCAGCTCAGGATCAAGAAGGGCCCCGGCGTGGGCAAGGTCTACCCGACCAAGGACAAGTCGACCATTCTGGGGCGTGACCCCAAGTGCGACATCCAGTTGGGGGACAAGTCGGCCTCGCGCGAGCACGCCGAGGTGTTCAAGCTGGGCGAGATGTATTTCATCCGCGACCTGCATAGCCGCAACGGCACCATGGTCAACGGCGAACTGATCGACGAGGAGCTCCTGCGCGAGGGTGACATCATCCAGATCGGCGAGACGGAGATCGCCTACCAGGAAAAGGACATGGCCGTGGGGGATACCGGGCCCGACGCGGGCGAGGATTCCCTTTTCGACGACAGCGCCGACCTGGGGTCGACCATGGAGTTCCATCTGGACGAGATGGCCAAGGGCAAGCCCGAGTCGTCCAAGGATCTCGAGAACCTCAAGACCATCTACCACATCGGCAAGGTGCTGAACGCCGAGGTGAGCGGCGCGCGCCTGATGGACGAGATACTGGAGATCATTCTCAAGAAGATCGACGCCGACAATGTCTACATCTTCATGAAGGACGCCGATTCGTCGCGGTTCAAGCCGGTGGCCAAAAAGGTGGACCCGGTGGCGGGCGATGTGAAGGTGAGCCGCACGATCATCAAGAAGGCGATCAACGAGACGCGCGCGATCCTGACCAACAACGCCATGTCCGACGAGCGCTTTTCGGCCAAGGACAGCATTGTCATCAACCGCATCCGCTCGGTGATCTGCGCGCCCCTGGTGACCCAGCACATGGTCAGCGGCGTGCTCTACATCTCGCGCAACCGCCCCGGGCAGGGCTTTGTGACCGAGGACCTGGAGCTGGCCACGGCCGTGGCCACGCAGGTGGGCATGGCGCTGGAGAACCTGCGCTCCCGGCGCGAACAGCACGAGCTTTTTATCGACATGATCAAGGCCCTGATCTCGGCCGGCGAGCTCCAGCACCCCGAATCCAAGGGGCACTCGGAGCGGACTTCGGCGATCGCCACCAACCTGGCCAAGCGGATGCAGTTGACCCTGCGCGAGGTGTCGAATGTGCGCATCGCCGCGCTCTTGCATGATGTGGGCAAGATCGGCCTGGCGCCCGGGGCCGACCCGCATGCCGCTAGGAACGCCGACTATATGAAGCGCGAGGCGATCCAGAACGCGGCCAAGATCCTGGAAAATGTGAGCAAGCTCGAATATCTCCTGCCCGCGATCAGGCACCAGTTCGAACGGTTCGACGGGACCGGCCTGCCGGACGGCCTGAAGGGCCAGGCGATCCCGGTCTTCGCCCGGATCATCGCCGCGGCCGACGCCTTCGATACCATGACCACGCACGGCGGTCTGCGCGGCGAGGGGTTCCCGCCGAAGGAAGCCATCCACGAACTGCGCCGTGAGGCGGGAACCGCGTTCGATCCAGAGGTGGTGGCCGCCCTGGAGTACGCTTTCGGCGAGGGCGCCCTCTTCACGGACGACATGTTCCTGAATATTTCATCTTAATGCAGCCGATGGCCGGTTTATCTGCAAAAGTGTTGGCGAAGTTTCAGGAGAAATACTCAATGCAACCCGCGGCCGCGACCAAAGGTCGGCATACGGTATACGGAAACGAAAGGCGTTTCGGCCCGCGGTATGCGGTTTACGGCTTGGATCCGGACCGAAAGCCGTGATCATCATGGGCGTGGACCCCGGCACGATCAAGGCGGGCTACGGCGTGATCGACGCGCGGGGCTCGGAGATCCGGTCCATGGGCTTCGGCGTGGTGCGCGGCGGCCGGGACCGCGACAAGTACGGCGAGCGGCTGGAACGGATCTTCGACGGCCTGACGGCCATCATCAGCGCCCACCATCCGGAGGTGCTGGTGCTGGAAACGGTCTTCTTTCACAAGAATGTGGCCAGCGCCATTCGCATCGGCGAGGGGCGCGGCCTGGCGGTCCTGGCGGCGGCGAAGGGGGGCCTGGCCCTCGTGGAACTGCCGCCGGCCGTGATCAAGAAGGCGGTGACGGGGCGGGGCGACGCGCGCAAGGAACAGGTGGCCGAAATGGTCCGGCTGATCCTGGGCCTGGCCGAGGCGCCCCAGCCCGATGACGCCACCGACGCGCTGGCGTGTGCCATCGCGGGTTATCACCGGGTCATCGCGGCGGGCCGCCTAGAGCAGGCCGCGGACACGGTGCCGGAAGCAGAACGACGCTCACCATTGAAGGGGTATCCGGCATGCAGACGCAGACGGCGGTCGTAGCGACCGAACTGCCCGGCCTGAAGTTCAGGAACCGGGGCAAGGTACGGGACATCTACGACCTGGACGACAACCTGCTCATCGTGGCCACCGACCGCATCTCGGCCTTCGATTGCGTCATGCCCGAGGGCATCCCGGGCAAGGGGAAGATCCTGACCGAACTGTCTTTGTTCTGGTTCGACCTGGTCCGCGACATCACGCCCAACCACCTGATCACCGCCGATGTGGCCAAAATGGGCCATGAGATCGCCGCGCACAAAAAGGTTCTCGCCGGCCGCACCATGCTGGTGAAGAAGGCCGAGGTCTTCCCCATCGAATGCGTGGTGCGGGGCTACCTGGCGGGTTCGGGCTGGAAGGAATACCAGAAGTCGGGCACGGTGGCGGGGATCCCGCTGCCGGCCGGCCTCAAGCAGGCCCAACAGCTGCCGGAGCCCATTTTCACACCCGCCACCAAGGCCGCGACGGGCCATGACGAGAACATCGATTTCAAGCGCATGGCCGCGATCGTGGGCGAGGAGACGGCGCGCACCCTGCGCGACCGGGCCGTGGCCGTCTACGCCAAGGCGGCGGCGCACGCCCGCGAGCGGGAGATCATCATCGCCGACACCAAGTTCGAGTTCGGCGTGATCGACGGCGAGATCTGCCTGGTCGACGAGGTGCTCACGCCCGATTCGTCGCGGTTCTGGCCCATGGCCGGGTACACGGTCGGCGGTTCGCCGCCCTCGTATGACAAGCAGTATCTGCGGGACTACCTGGAGACGCTGGACTGGGACAAGACCCCGCCCGCGCCCCACCTGCCCGAAGAGGTGATCACGAACACGCTCGCGAAATACCAGGAGGCGCTGGACCGCCTGGCTGTTTGAACATTCCTCCGGAGATCGCGGCAATGCTGTTGCAGATACACCGGCCATCGGCCCCGACGCAACCACACTGTGTTCGGCCGGGGTTCAAAGCAACTTGCGGAAATGAAAGGCGCTTTGAGTTGGAAATTCCAAGTTCCAGATCAGATGAACTCGCAAAAAGCAGTATTGCATGTCCCATGCGTCCCGGGAAGTGCAGCATTGCCGGCGGCACGACTTTTCCATGACCCATGGAACACGAAAAATCCTTTTTGCGAGTCCATCAGACTTGGGACCTGCAACCGATCATTTCCCTTTATTCCTATTCGGTCCGGTTTCATCCGATTATTTGAGATTTGGAGCTTGGAACTTGGAGCTTACACGACCGGTCCCGATCAAAGCCGTACACCGTAGACCGTATACCGTTTCGCCTATCGCAACCGTATACCGGACCTATGTTGCGGCCGCAGGCCGCGTCAGTAAAAGGAGAGACCAATGACCGCCCTTGTCGGCATCGTGATGGGGTCCGACTCCGATCTGCCCCATCTGGAACCCTGCATGCGGACGCTCAATGAATTCGGCATCGGGTACTGCGTGGATGTGATCTCGGCCCACCGCACGCCGGCCGACGCCCACGCCTACGGATCGTCGGCCCGCGAACGCGGGCTCAAGGTCATCATCGCCGCCGCGGGCGGGGCCGCCCACCTGGCCGGCGTGATGGCTTCGCTCACCACCCTGCCCGTGATCGGCATCCCGATCCCGGCCACCATGGACGGCCTCGACGCCCTCCTGTCCACGGTCCAGATGCCCGCGGGCGTGCCCGTGGCCACGGTGGCGGCCGGCCCCTCGGGCGGCACCAACGCGGCCGTGCTCGCGGCCCAGATCCTCGGCACCCACGACCCGGCCATGGCCGAAAAACTGCGCCTGTACAAGGAAAAGCTCGCCGCCTCGGTGCGGGAGAAGAACCGGACGCTCAAGGCGAAACTGGGTTGACGGCACCTTTAGTACACCGCCCCACAATAAAGGGGGCAAAAGAGGGCGCGCCGGTACCACCGTGGCATTCTTTTCCGTTGTAGGGGCACGGCATGCCGTGCCCTCGCGTGGCCGGCTTGCGGACGGAGTCGAGGAAGATCCAGCCCGGGTCGGCGCTTGTTTTGGGGCCAATTGGGTTGGGCACGGCATGCCGTGCCCCTATCAAACAAGATCCGGCATGAACCAGCGTTCCGGAATCGGGTCGTTATGATGATTGAGATCTGACCCCTTTATTGTGGGGCATTTAGCCGAATGAAAGAATCCGTGCGCAAACAGGGTCTCTTCATCCTGTTGGAGGGACGCGCTTCGTCGCGTCCATCATGGTTTGTTCCGCTTTCCCGGCCGCGATCCCGAGCGCCCTTCGCGCCTCGGGATGCCCTCCAGGGGAAAGAACTGGATTGCCCGGTCAAGCCGGGTAATGACTTCATTCGGCAGTGTTACGGGTGACATTGAACCTGCGCCGGCCGGATGCGTTCGCACCGGGGGGGCTTTCCCGCCCATGTGCATTGTGTTCCCTCGTTCAAGGGTGACCGATGGCCGTATCCAGCCTGCTCGACGAAGCCCTGATCGCCCGGTTGGGGGGCTTGGAGATCTTCACCCGCAACACCAATGTCGTCGCCTACGAGAGCGGGTATCACGGCGCACAGCGGGGCGGGGAGGTCGAGTTCGCCGAGTACCGCGCCTACACTCCCGGTGACGATGTCCGCTACATCGACTGGAATGTCTATGCCCGGTTGGGCACGCTCGTGACCAAGCGGTTCGGCGCGGAGGAATACAAGCGGACCCATATCATCCTGGACGCCAGCGGTTCCATGGGCACGGGCGGCAAGTTCGTTTTCGGCCGCCGCCTGGCCGCGGCGCTGGCCGCGATCGGCCTGGGCGGCGGCGATGTGGTGACCGTCTCCCTGGCCGGCGACCGGCTGGGCGGCCGGTGCGGCCCCCTCTCCGGCCGCCACGGCGTGTATGCGGTCTGCGCCTTCCTGGAACAGGCCCTTCCCGCCGGACCGACCGACCTCGACCGCGCCCTGGCCGAGTTCGCCGCCCGCCACCATGAGCCGTGCCGGATCATCCTGATCTCCGATCTGCTGGGCGGCGCCGTTCCCGGCCCGGGGCTGGCCGCGATCGCCGGCGCGGAGCGTGACACTTCGGTGATCCAGGTCCTGGACCGGGCCGACCGGATCCCGGCCGAACGGGGGTCGTTCCGGTTCCGGGACGCGGAAAGCGGCGCCGAGTTCGACGCGGAAGTGGGCCGGGAGGAACTGGATGGCTACCGCGCCCGCATGACGGCCCGGATCGGGGCGGCGGCAGGGGGGTGTGCGCGGCTGGGTATCGACCACATTCTGCTCGATACGGCCCGGCCCCTTGAGGCCGTCCTGTTCGAGGACCTGCGCGCGCAGGGCGTGGTCCGCGGATGAACGGAGCCGTGATGTTCCTGGCCGCGCCGGGCTGGCTCTGGCTGGCCCTGCTCGTCCCCCTGGTGATCATCGCCCACCTGGTGCTGCGCGCCCGGCGTACGGTGGTGGTCCCCTCCGTCCTCCTGTGGCGGGAAACGGCCGGGGCGGGCCGGCCCTGGCGCCGGCTGTTGGGGACCATCCTGCCGCTTTTGATAAAAGCCGCGGTGGTCCTGGCTGCGGTCCTGGCGCTGGCAGTTCCCATTCTCCGGTGGACCATTGAAAGCGGCCGGACCATCCTGATCGACGACGGCCCCGCGATGGCCTGGCAGGACCGATCGGGGACCAGTCCCTGGGCGGCGGCCCGCGCCTGGCTGGCCCGGGAATCGCGGCCGGGCGATCAAGTTCGTTTGGCCTCCGCACTCGGAGCCCCGGTTACCATGAACGACCTGCCCGACCGCCCCGGCTGGATGACGCCTGACCTTGCGGCGGTGGCGGGCGGGCTTATCCCGGCGGCCGGCGGCAGTGTCGTGGTCCTCTCCGGCCGGGTCCCGCCCGCAGGGTTCGTACCCGCCGCGGCGCTGGAGTGGCATTCGTTCGCCGCCGATGGTCCGTCCGTCGGCGTGGAGGCGGTGGTCCCCGGACGGGAGGAAGTCTTCATAACTCTGCGTCTGTCCAATGGCGTCCGTCAGACGGCCGCGGGGACGGTCTTTGTGGATGGCGCGCCCTCCGGCACCTTTACCTTTGAAACGGGCGCCGGTCTGAACGAAGTGGCCGTGGCCGCCCCCATCGCCGACGCCCGGTCCATCGAAGTTGTCCTGACCGGCGGTGATGCGTTCGCGGGTGACGATTACGCCTGCCTGGCCCTGCCCGGTCCCTCGGCGGCCTGGGAGATCACCGGTGACGACCCGCCCGCCGCCCTCTATGCCTATCTCGACGCGGCGGGCATCCCGCATACCCGGACACGCCTGGCATCGGGTCGCGGGCCGGCTGTGATTACCGGCCGGATCGAGGGAACGCTTCCCGCCGGGGCCTGCATTCTTTTCCTGCCCGAAGGCCGGATCAGCGGGCTCGAGTTCGCAATGACCGGTCCGGGGGACGAGGCCATGCTCTCCGCCGCGGTATCAGGGACCGGTCTGCCTGTCCCACCCGGGACCCGGATCACGCTCGCGCAAAGCGTCACCGGTACGCATACGGTACTTCTTGAGGCCGGCGGCAGAACAGCGGCTGGCATGGCCGAAGCGCCCGGCATGCGGACCGGTTTTTTCCTTTTTGACCCGCAACAATATCCCGCCGTGGTCGACACGCCGCTTTTCCCCATCCTCATGGACCGGCTCATGCGGGCGGTCGGGGCGGGGCGCGCGGCCGGCCTGAACCTTGCGGTGGGCGGGTCGGCCATTGTGCCGCCAGGAACTCTTGCACTGAAGCGGGGAATGGAAGGGCCGCAGGACGATATTACCACGGCCGGCGGGGTCTTCCAGCCCCGTGAACCGGGCATCCACCGGCACCCGGATAGAACGGTACTGGCCGTGAATCCGCCCGTGTGCCTTGCGTTGTCCGCGACTGCAGGTGCCCGGACATATCCGTCATCCGGGGCCGGGACCCGTCCCGGGGAACGCGACCTGGTAATGCTCTGCGCCGGGCTCGCCCTGGCCCTCTACGCCCTCATCGTGGTCGTGGAGCCCTGAGGCGGTATGCGGCTCTCGGTGGTGGTGCCTGTGTTCAACGAGGCCGCCACGGTCCAGGCCGTTCTCCGCGACCTGCGCAACCGGCCCTTTATCGATGAAGTCGTGTGCGTGGATGACGGTTCCACCGATGGCACGGCCGACCGGCTGCAAGCGCTGGTCGCGGCCGATGAACCCGGCGCGCCATTGGTGGTGATCGTCCAGCCTGCAAACCAAGGCAAGGGCGCGGCCGTGCGGCGCGGGTTCGCCGCGGCCACGGGTGATGCCATGGTGATCTTTGACGCGGACCGGGAGTATGATCCGGCCGACCTCGAGGCCATGCGCGCCTGCCTGGCCGAAGAGCGGGCCGCGGTGGTGTATGGGTCGCGTTTCCTGGGCCGCGACCGGAAAGCGGGAAGCCGCCTGCATTACTTCGGGAACCGGTTCCTGACGGGGCTGACCAATCTTCTATTCGGCGGACACCTCACGGATATGGAGACCTGCCTGAAAATGTACCATCGCCGGGTCCTTGAATCCATCACCCTCAAAGGGGACCGGTTCGAGATCGAACCTGAACTCGCGGCCCGGACCCTCAAGGCCGGCTGGCCCATCCTCGAACTCCCCATCTCCTATCATCCCCGCACCCGTGCCGAAGGCAAGAAGATCGCCTGGCATGACGGGTTCAAGGCCGTGGTGATGCTTGTCAGGTGCCGGTTCATATAAGCCCCCAGTATTTCTCCGGAGATTTCGACAGTGTCTTTGCAGATCAACCGGCCATCGGCCCCGACGCAACCACACTGTGTTCGGCCGGGGTTCAAAGCAACTTGCGGAAACGATAGGCGTAACGGCATACGGTTCACGGTTTTCGGTCCGGATAAAAACCGTATACCGTAGGCCGTAGACCGTTTCGCCTTTCGCAACCGTATACCGGAATTTGGTTGAGGCCGGAGGCCGTGCTAAAGGTAAAGTGAACAACCTTAGTACACCGCCCCACAATAAAGGGGTCAAAAGAGGGCGCGCCGGTACCACCGTGGCATTCTTTTCTGTTGTAGGGGCACGGCATGCCGTGCCCTCGCGTACGCCAGCTTGTGGACGGAGTCGATGAAGATCCAGCCCGGGACGACGCTTGTTTTGGGTCCAATTGGGTTGGGCACGGCATGCCGTGCCCCTACCGAACAAGATCCGGCTTGAACCAACGTTCCGGAATCGGGTCATTATGATGATTGAGATCTGGCCCCTTAATTATGGGGCGGTGTACTTAGTCCACATTGAATAGAAGGTGGCAGAAGGTGCCATCTATCGTGTTTGGATTGAAAGTGAGAACAATGATGGTCATGTCGAAAAGTGTCGGTTTGATCTCCTTGGTATTCCTGATAGGACTTACCGCGGCCGGTTATGGCGGACCAGCCGGCAATGTGCCTGCGGCTGAACCCACGCCACCGCCACCCGCGGGGACGGCCGCCGAGACCGCGTCAGCGCCGGAAATGGCACCGGCGTACGACCCGCTGGCGGTCCCGGACGGCTTTGAACCCGTCACGCTCGATCTCACGGTTGACGATACGGCACGGACCCGCACCATCCCCGTCCTTGTCTATCTCCCTGCCGTGAAGGACCCGGCGTCGGTGGTCATGTTCAGTCATGGGTTGGGCGGATCGCGCGAAGGGTGCGCCTACCTGGGCAGACACTGGTCGGGCCGCGGGTATGTTGCCGTGTTCATCCAGCACCCGGGCAGTGACACTTCGGTGTGGAAGGATAAACCCATCGGCCGGCGCATGGCCGCGATGCGCGAAGCGGCCAATGCACAGAACTTCCTGCTCAGGGTCAAGGATGTGCCGGCCGTGCTCAACCAGCTCGAGGCTTGGAGCAAGACCGAGGGCCACGGTCTCATGGGCCGGTTGGATATGAGCCGGGTGGGGATGTCGGGCCATTCCTTCGGCGCGGTGACCACGCAGGCCGTGAGCGGTCAGACCGCCGCCGGGGGCAACATCTCCGTCACCGATCCGCGGATCAAAGCGGCGATCATGTTCAGCCCTTCGAGCCCCCGTCAGGGCGATCCCGTGCAGGCTTTTGCCAATGTCAAGATACCGTGGATGCTCATGACCGGCACCAACGATGTGTCGCCCATCGGCGACCAGGATGTCGCCTCGCGTTTGGCCGTCTTTCCCGCTTTGCTCCCGGGCGGCAAGTACGAACTGGTCCTGGACGGCGCTGCGCACTCGGCCTTCGCCGATCGCGGCCTGCCCGGCGACGCGGGCAAACGCAACCCCAACCACCACCGGGTGATCCTCGCCCTGAGCACCGCTTTCTGGGACGCGTATCTGAAGAACGATGCCGCGGCCCAAACCTGGCTCGACGGCACCGGCCCGTCGACGGTCATGGAACCGGCCGACCGGTGGCAAATCAAATAAAGAGTCACAGGTCGTTGGGAACAAGAGTCGCAGGTCACAGGTCGCAGGTCCGGAGTAAGATTTCTGACATGTGACATAAGGCTTGCGACTCCGCTTGCTAGCCCCAAGGCGACCAAGAGTCACAGGGCCTTACAGGTCCCAAGTCAAGATCACGATCCTGGACATGCGACTTGCGACCTGCGACTTGCGACTCCGCCGATCCTCCTCCGGAAATCCCTTGCAATGATTTTGGCGTGTGGTAATATTCCCCAATGACCATGCCGTTTTACCATCCCATGTATACTCGCTGAAGGAATGACCATGCGCAAGAAGTTGTCGTGCATCATCGTCGGCGCCGGCCACCGGGCGCTGGTCTATGCCTCCTATGCGGAGGCGCACCCGGATGAAATGGAAGTGGTGGGTGTGGCCGACCCCTCGGCCCTGCGCCGGGAACAGGTAGCCAAGCGTTTCAAGCTCGACCCCGCCAGGTGTTTCGAGTCGGCCGAAGAGCTGGCCGACCAGCCCCGGCTGGCCGATTTCATCATCAACGGAACCATGGACCACCAGCATGTGCCGACCGCCATGCCCCTCCTGGAACTGGGCTACGACATGCTCCTTGAAAAACCCTTCGCCGTGAACAAGGGGGAGATGTGGGACCTGGTCACCTGCGCGCGGAAATACCGCAACAAGGTCGCGGTCTGCCATGTGCTCCGGCACGCGCCGTTCTACGCCGCCATCCGCAAGCAGGTGGCCGATGGTGTGATCGGGGACATCCTCAACATCCAGGTGACCGAGCATGTCTCCTACCATCACATGGCCGTGGGATTCATCCGGGGCAAATGGAGCACAACGGACTACTGCGGGTCCACGATGCTGATGTCGAAGTCCTGCCACGATCTGGACCTGGTGGCGTGGATGAAGACCGGCATCTATCCCACGCGGGTCTCCAGTTTCGGCAACAACTTCCAGTTCCGGCCCGAAAAAGCGCCCGCCGGCGCCGGTACGCGGTGCCTGGTCGACTGCCCGATCGAGTCGACCTGCCTCTATTCGGCCCGCAAGCATTACATCGACCATCCCGACCGGTGGTCGTTCTATGTCTGGGATTCCCTGGAGCATATCGAAAAGCCCACGATCGAGGACAAGATCGCATCGCTCAAGACCAGTCCCTACGGGCAATGCGTCTGGAAAACGGAGATGGATGTGGTCGACCACCAGTCGGTCGTGATCGAGTTCGAGGACGGCTGCACCGCGACCCTGAACATGATCGGCGGCTGCAGCAAACCCTCCCGTTCCATGCACCTCATCGGCACGAAGGGCGAGATCCAGGGCTGCCTGGAAGAGTGCAAGTTCACGGTCCGCCATATCGATCCGCGGCCGGGCAACGAATTCTCCGAAGAGGTCGTGGATGTGAATGTCACGGGCGACATGACCGGCGCCCAAGGCGGGCATGGCGACAGCCGGCTGGTGGCCGATTTCCTCGCCTACCTGAACGGTGAAAAACCATCCCTCTCCACGACGAGCCTTGAAGATTCGATCGCCGGCCACCTCATCGGGTTCTGCGCCAACCGGTCTGTGGCCGGGAACAAGATGGTCGATATCGACATCCGGAAACGATTGAAGAAAGTCGCGATCGCGGTGCAGCACGACGGCAAGTAATCGGCGTCGCTTAGTGCAGCGCCCGATCTCGACGAAGGTGCGGATGTGTGCAGAAAAAATTTGAAATCACGGGACATTTGTTTGTCCTATGTTCAGATTTCCTGATCCCTATCCGTAACCGGTCATGTTTTTCGGAAAAAGGTTTGGCACTTTTTTCGACCCACAGGTGATTGTACGGGGAACATCCGGATGTCAACCGTGTAGGGGCGGGTTTGAAACCCGCCCTCCCGT
>JBDREB010000005.1:0-4997 GCA_043820325.1 Planctomycetota bacterium
TGCTTGGCTGTCAAGAGAAATATTGAAATTATGTTAAATATATTAAATATTTTAGTGGCTACAAAAAAAGCTCAAAAACAGCATCAACTCCTTATCTAATAATGAGTTATGAGAAATAGCGTCTGGAACATCCGTTGAAAAATCCATCCTGCTCCTGCGCGGCGAAAAAGTTCTGCTCGACAAGAACCTGGCCGTCTTGTACGGTGTCACCACCGGCAACTTGAACAAAGCAGTCAGCCGGAATCTCACCCGATTCCCGAAAGACTTCATGTTCCAGCTGACCCCCGAAGAATTCCGCGACTTGATATTCCAATTTGGAACATCAAGATGGGGCGGCACCCGCCAATTGCCGCGGGCCTTCACCGAGCAGGGCGTGGCCATGCTGTCGAGCGTCCTGCGTTCCGAGCGGGCCGTCCAGGTCAACATCGAGATCATGCGGGCCTTTGTCAGCCTCCGGCGCATGCTGGGAACCAATGCCGACCTCGCCCGTAAACTGGCCGAGCTCGAACATAAATACGACCGGCAGTTCGCCGTGGTGTTCGATGCCATCCGCCAGCTCATGGAACCGCCGTCCGAACCACCCAAACCCAGGATCGGATTCCATGTCAAAGAATCCGCCGGCAGGTACACGCTTTCCAGGAAACGGAAACGGTAACCGCTGATGGGAGAATGCAGTGTGTCCTCAACCGCCTTTATGGCAAAATGAATTCATCCCGTGCGGAAGGCCGGCGGATCGAAGCGGGACTGAAGGTGTCCTTGCAGGAACAGGCGGGATGATGAGCGGAGGCCGGCCATGCGGACAGGAACGATCGGTCGCTGTCCCTTGTCCGAAAACTTCTTGGGGGAGATAAGGTGCACAAGTACCACTGTCCCCAACTCTTGGGCCGACGCGTTTTTTGCTCGTGGGCCATGTCTGGAGCAAGGAAGCCCAGGAGGTCAATGACCGTATCGTGGCCATGTTTACAGATAAGGATATCCCGCTTGGGGCGCGCCTGACCGGGACCTTTGACAATGGCAAAGAGTTTGCCCTGCATCAGGAGCTGGCCCGGCGTACCGGGATGGAGATCTTCTTCGCCTTTCCTTATCATTCCTGGGAGCGCGGCACCAATGAGAACACCAATGGCCTGATCCGCCGCCTGCTGCCCAAGGGATCGTCTTTTGCCCACCTCGACCAGGCCGCGCTGGCCAGGATCGAGTCCTATGTCAACGACCGGCCGCGGAAGTGTTTGGGGTGGCGTACCCCACGGGAGGTTTTCTATGACCGGATTGCGACAGCGCGCAGCGGATAGCAATCACCCGCGCGCCAACGGTGGATTGTCCCTGTCTAGTGGTCCCGTTGGGAAACGGCCGGGCAGGCATTCACAATGTGCCGGGTGGGGGAACCCCCACCCTATTCTCTCCTACCCCTCTCTTTTTCCCTTGACTTAACCATCGTCCCCATTACAATACTCTTGAAGGCATACTTTGACCGAAGAGGGTTGCAATAGCTACTGGCTAGCGGGCCCGCTGAAGCCGATGCATTCTTCTGAAAGAGGAGCAGCCATGCACATCCGGATATGCATTGTATCAATGCGGACCATTGCTGTGGTTGCATCGGCATTGGTGTGCCTGATCATGGCCGGCACCGCCTGCGGCAAGCAGGGCAAAGGGTCTGAACCATCCGCCCCGGCCCGGGCCCAGGCACCGGCCCCGGTCGTCATCAGCCCCGGCGCACCGGACGCCGCCCAGCAACTCGCCGCCGCACTCCAGACCAGGGACGCGGTCATCAAACTGGAGCCCGGCATTTTCGAAGGGGCACTGGACATTAGCGTACCGGTGACCATCACAGGTGTGCCTGAGGATCCGGGCAAGGTGACGATCCGTGTACAAGCTCCCGGTAGTGCAGCCATCCGCGCCACGGGCAAGGGCCTGCTGAAAGTGACGGGGATCACCATTGCGGCGGCAACCGGGGCTGTCAATACAACCGGCATATCGGCTGGCGGCGAAACCCGCATGGAAATAACCGCCTGCCGGTTTGAGGGCCCCCTGGCCGGCGGCATCAGCCTGACCGGTGGTGACACCATTGTCAAACAATGCGTGTTTATGAAGATCCAGGGTGACGCCATAACCGTGACGGGCGGACGGGCAACGGTGACAGATACTGAATTTGCGAACATCCAGGGCGCGGCGGTCAAGGCGGCGGATGCCGTCATCACGGTTGACCATGCGAAGGTAACCTACACGGAAAAGGGCGGCATCACCGCCACGGGCGGGGAAGTCACCGTAACCGTCTCAACGTTCGAAAACTGCGCGCCTTCGGCGATTGACATCCGCAAGGCCGCCAAGGCTGCCATCACCGACTGCACGGTCAAGAACGCCACGGAATACTGCATCATCATCCACGACGCGGCCGGCGCAATTGTCAAGAACAACCAGTGCGATGATCCGGGTGTCGCTGGCATCTGGCTCCAGGGGCCGGGGCGTGTTGATCAGAACACCATCCGCGCTGCCGACAAGGGGATCGGCGTGCGCGTCAACGGTGCGGGAGGCGTGATCAGCGGCAACAAGGTGGATCACCTGAAAACGGGGATCGAGGCTGCCGTCACCGAGGGTATCCTGCTTGAGAACAACGCCATGCGCTGGTGCGGCACGGGCATCTTGGTCAAGGATTCCACCGTTCCCGTGATCCGGACCAACAACGGCCAGGCCTGCACGGGCTCCTGCATCGCCGTCATCGGTTCCAAGACCTGCCGCGTGGAAGAGAACCAGCTGAGCGGATCAGCCCGCGGGGTGTGGGTGCAGGCCTGTGATGCGGCCGTGCTCCGGAACACGGTGAAGGATTGCAGCGAGGCGGCCATCAAGGCCGACAAGCGGTGTACCGTGGAGATCGGGTTCAACACGATCAGCGGATCGAACGCCGAGGGGATCTGCATTCACGACTGCACGCCCTCCATCCATGACAACACCATCACCGGCCTCACCGTCCACGCCAACGATTCCTCCGATGTCCGGGCCTATAACAATGCGATCACCGGCGACAATTGCATGTACCCGGCCCTGATGTTCGTAGGCGCCACCGGCGGTGCGGTCCACGGCAACCGGATCGGTGTCGGACTGCGCGCCGGTATTTCCCTGGACGGGTCCTCGGACATCGATGTGTATGCCAACGAAATATCGGGACGCAAGGCGATCGGGCTCTCGGTCCTGGGCGGTTGGAACATCAAGCTCCACGCCAATCTCGTCCATGACAATGTGGAGGCGGGCATCATGGTCGATGGCACCAAGACCGCCGCGTCGTACGCCAACACACTCCACCACAACGGCATCGGGCTGCGCTACAACGAATCAAGCGGCGAGGTATACGACAACCTGGTCCACGACAACAGCGAGGGCCTAGTCTTCTGGGAGAATGCCGATGTCCATGCCCACCATAATCTGTGCCATAGCAACATTTCCGGCATCCTGTACCGGGGCTCGTGGGGCGAGGCGGACCACAACCTGCTGTACGACAACGAGTGGGGGTTCTTCCTCAAGTCCACGCGGGGCAAGAAGGTCATCGTCCACGACAACGAGATCCGCAACAACACCCGTGACGGCATCCGTGCCGAATGGACCGCCGACTGCGAAATCTTCCAGAACCGCATTTACGACAACGACCAGTGCGGCATCCGGGTCAAGCCCAAATGCCCGATGAACATCCATGAGAATTACATCGCCGGCAACGGCCTCTGGGGCATCCGGGCCTGGGAGGAAAACGACATCAAGCTGGTCCGCAACATCATTGCGCGCAACAACGCCGGGGGCATCGCCGCGGGCGCCAACACGGGATTCCTGGCCGAGCGCAACACGATCGTGGGGAACATGGGCGGCGGCGTGCTCGCCTACGGAGGCGGGGCCATTACTTTGCAACGCAATATCATCTATGAGAACGGTTCCGCTGACTTGAACACCCGGCCGCCCGGCGGCGAGGGGTCGGAAATCACCGGCGCCGGCACCATCATGATCAAGGGTAACATCATATTCAGCCGTGCCGGCGGGGATGTAACTCAGGGTATAACGGACGGCGGCGGCAACATTGTCCGGGACCCGATGCTCGACAATCCCGGCGGCACCGGATTTGTACCGCAGGATGGGTCGCCGGCATTGACCCCCGACGGGACGATCGGCGCAATGGACGCCGGTGGTCAGACCACCATCCCGTTGGCGGAGATACCCGGTACCGGCCCCCGGCAAGAGATCAAGGCAGGCCCCGATGAGCTTCCGGCCGCAGAACCGGTCCCGGCTCAAGGCGGGAATGAACCCATTTTCTGACTTCAGGCGGGGCACAGCCGGCCCCAGGGAGAAGACCATGAACGGAATGATCAGCAAATGGATCGGTCTGGCGTTGGTATTGCTGTCCGCTTGCGCCGGGGTCGGGTGGGGTGAATCATACGGCTACCGTGTCGGCGAAGCTTACGCGTTTGCGGCCAAATGGCCGGCGGTCGTAAAGCAGCAGTTCAACATGCCGTATGCACTGGCCGTGGATAGTGGCGGCTATGTCTATCTGGCTGAAACGTATGGACACCGTATAATCAAACTCGACCCGCAGGGGGAATTGGTTGCGACCTGGGGAAAATACGGGACGGGGCTTGGCGAATTGAATTGGCCGACCGACATTGCCGTGGGGAGCGATGGCCGTGTATATGTGGCCGACACCAACAACCACCGGGTGCAGGTTTTCAAACCCGATGGGATCCCCGCGAATGCCTGGGGCCGCAAGGGGAATCAGGATGGTGAATTCAACAAACCCATGGGTATTGACGTGGATGCTGACGGCAATGTTATCGTCACGGAAAGTTCAGGGAACCGGGTGCAAAAATTCACCGGGGATGGTAATTTCAGATTTCCTGATCCGGGCGGAAAATGGGTTGGCGCATTTTCACGTCAGGCAAGAGTGTAAATCATCCGCATTCCGGTCTCGGGATGGTGGAAAGATAATTCGTTCAGTTCGAGCAGCAAGGCGCCAATTGCCTTGTCAT
>JBDREB010000006.1:0-9386 GCA_043820325.1 Planctomycetota bacterium
GCGAGAAGGTGGCTTCGCTGGGAATATCGCCGAGCGTTTCCCATCCGCAGAGGCGGCGTAATGTGGGGCTATGACGGATGGCGTTTATCGGGATCCGGGTGGTGGGGAAGTCCCATACGGCCTTGGCGATGAAGGCCTTGCACAGTGCCAGGCGGTCTTTGGGCGGGCAGCCGTTGCCGCAAAAGCGGTAGGCCGCCATGTGCTCGCGTGGCGCGCAGACCTCGCAGATGCGATAAACTCCCGATGCCGGTCATCAAGCGCGCCCAACTCATCTTCCATCATGGGAAAGAGCCAAGTCTGACGGACTCGCAAAAAGTCCACAATCCTACTATGTGCGCGCTTTTCCCCGTAGCTGCGACCCTTGCGGTCGCCCATCCGGAGGCGGGGTCAAGCCCCGCAGCTACAAGGACTTGCGGGGAAGCATGGTTACCACCGGCAGGACCGTCCCGGGACCTGTGGAGCATGACAAAGATCCTTTTTGCGAGTCCGTCAAGTCTGAATCGTGGACCAAAGCACGCCCAATTCCGCCAGTCCGCTCATCGCATGTCTCCTTAATGCTTGCCGATGTTGTATTGCCAGATGGCGGATTATGTTGCAACTAATGTGCCATAACAACTTGTCATTAAATGATTTACGGCAAATCACGAATGATCCCGCCCTGTTTTGAAGGGTGGGGCAAGCGGCGAGCGTGTTTTTTTGTCAGTTTTTCGTTATTTTGTTGATTTCGATCCTGCAACTCGTATCATATATCGTCGAAACAAAATACTTTTCGTAAATGCGGCTAAAAGTGTCGTTCTTGTGGAAGCGTGAAGAATCCGGGATTGCCGAGAGGTTTTGCAAGTCCCTCACTTGAAAGGAAACGGCATGATGCGACTTGGTTGGTTCTTGGCCATCGGACTTTTCATTCTGGCCGGTACGGCATGTGTGAAACAGGAAACTGCGGTCCCGCCCCCGCCGCCCGCGCCAATAGCGCCCGCGGCCGCCATTACGCCGCCCGCCCCGCCGGTGGCGCCGCCCCCGCCGCCCGCCAATATCGTCCGTGCGGCCGGCCCGGCCCCGGCCATCGTCGCGGTCGCTCCGTCGACCCAGACCCGCACCGTGCGCATCGATCCCACGGCCGATGTCTGGATCTCCGATGTGGGCGAGGAAAAAGCCTTCAGCGTGGGCAAGGCCGAGCGGCTCAAGCTCAAGAGCATCCAGGAAATGTCGATCATCCGGTTCCCGGGCGATACCCTCCGCGGTACGACGATCGTCGGCGGCCGGCTGGTCCTCCACCGGGTTGAAGGCGACCAGTTCCTGCGCTATATCGGTGTTTCCACGGTCTCCAGCCGCTGGGAAGAAGGTTCAAGCGACCATTACCAGGTCGACACGGCCGGCCGCGGCGCCACCTTCACCGAGGCATCCACAGGCACAAGGCCCTGGGCCTGGCCCGGTTCCCATTTCACCGATGTGCGCGGCAGCAACTGCGGTACGCTCGTCAGCGTCCAGCCGCTTTCTGACCTGGGCGACGGCTGGTTCGCTGTGGCCGTCGATCTGCCCCTGCTTGAAGCCCTGGCCGCCGGCGCCACGGACGGGTTCAATATCTTCGATGCCTGCGGTCAGACCCTGGCGGACAATTTCGTCAATTCCCGTGAAAGCCAGTTCCCGCCCCGGCTGGAAGTGACCGTTGCCGACCAGCCCGCACCCGCGCCCTGCCTCGTCGCAATTGAGGAAAAGCCGCCGTCGCGGCAGTTCTGCGGCGAAGGCGTGGTCGAGGTCCTGGTGACCTGGCAGGATGTCTTTACATTCGACATCAGCGTCAACGGCGCGCCGGTCGAACGGTGGCGCATTGCCGCGCCGTTCAAGCCCGTTGCGGGCGCTGAATACCCGCGCACCGGGACCACGGCCGTCCTTCTGCGCGACCTGCCGGCCGACACCGAAGTGACCATAAACATCACCGGTGTGAACCGGTCCGGCGTGGCCAGTGCGCCGCTCGCGATCAAACTCCGGACCTCGCCCCTTCTGCCCGTGCCGGCGCTGGCCGACACGGCCGTCAACACCCGGCCGGGCGCGACCGCCGGCCCGCTGGCCGCTTGGGCCGTGCCCGAATGCACGGCCGTCGATCCAGTCACCGGCGCGGTCCTCTTTGAAAAGGACGCGGCCGGGTACCGCGAAAGCTCCTTCATGTGGTCGGGTGCCGACAAAACGGTCACGCTATCGGGCGGCCGCGGCGAGATCCTCGCTTTCGGCCTCTGTCTTGAGCCGGCCTCCGGTTCGGCGTCGGGCGTGAAGCTCCGCCTCGACCCCATCCCCGGCCTGGAACAGGCCCAGGTCCGGATGTTCCGGACCTGGTATCTGCACAAGAGCGGGGGCAAGGACTTGGAGGCATGGACGCCCGAGTACGCCGTGCCGCTGACCGCGGGCGATAACTTCGCCATACCGTGGGTTGAGAACGCGGTCACCGGCCAGAAGAACCAGTGCGTGGTCGTGGACATCGCCGTGCCCTCTGCGGCGAAACCCGGCACATACCGGGGCACGCTGACCTATGCGGCCGACAACATACCGGAACAGAAACTGGCCGTGGCCGTGGAGGTCTTCCCCTTCATCATTCCCGCGGTCCTCAGTTTCACGCCTGACATGAACTGCTATGGCGGGCCGGGCCGGGCCGGTGACGCGCGGTTCAACGAATCCCACCGCATCGCGCACTACAACCGGTGCGTCCTCAACCGGGTGCCCTACTCCCAGTTGGGCCGGATCCACGATGACGCCATCCCGGCCGTGGCCGGCGAAGGCAAAGAGTTGCGCGTGACCGACTGGAGCGCGTTCGACAGAAACTGGGGTCCCCTCCTCAACGGCAGTCTCTTCGCCGACCTGCCCCGCGCCGGCGTGCCGGTGCGGAACCTCTACCTGCCCATGTGTGAGTTCTGGCCTGCAAGCCACGACAAGTACTACGCCTGGGACGGCCTGGGCGACAACTCGGAAGCAAGTTATGTCCGTCACATGATGGAGGCGCCGCTGGCCGACGAGACTTTCGCCCAAACCTACCGCGACGGGATCGTCAAGATGACCGGCGAGTTCGTGCGCCACTACCGCGAAAAGGGCTATGACCGCACCGCGGTCCAGTTCTACCTCAACAACAAATGGGACACCGGCTCCAAGGGCCGCGAGACCTCATCCAATTCCACCTGGTACACCCTGGACGAGCCCTATAACTGGGTTGACTGGCACGCCTTGGTCTTCTATTCCAAGCTCTTCCACCAAGGGCTCAAGGAAGCCGCGGTCGACGCGGCGGGGCTCCATTTCGTGTTCAGGGGCGACATCTCCCGGCCACACTGGCAGGGCGACATGCTCTATGGTCTGATGGAAAACATGTACGCAAACACGGGTTCCATCGGTCGACAGCGGCGCATGGACATCATGATCCACGAACAGCCCACCAACCTTTATATCTACGGCAGTGCCACCCCTCCGGGCGTCAACCTCTTCCAGAACGCGGCCGTATGTTTGAACGCCTGGTTCGTCGGCGCCAACGGGTTCTGCCCCTACCAGTCCGTGGGCAACGACGAGGCGTTCACCGAGGGTGAACGGAAAGGGCACGGCAACGCCCTTTTCGTGCCGGGCAACCGGTTCGGCCTGCCGGCTGTAGGATCACTGCGGCTGTGGGCCTTCCGCCGCGGCGCGCAGGACTGCGAATACCTGCGGCTTTGGGCCCTGTCAGCCGGACTCACCCGCGAACAGATCCAGCGTGCGGCCGGTTCCTTGGTGGGCGCCACGGGCGAGTTACACCAAGCGCGCGAGGATGGTGCTTCGGCCGTGACCGTGGCCGACCCGTCGGCCCTGAAGCTCTACCGCGTGCGCCGTGGTGTGGCCGCCATCCTGGCCGCGAAACCGGCCGCCGAATGGGACAGAATAGACGCGGCATCCAAGATCGTCGAACCTTCGGCCCTCAACACCGGCGCCGACCTCACCCTGAAACCCGTGCCTGTGCGCGGCAGTTTCGGCCTGACACCCGGGGAAAAATTCCAGGTCGTCTTCGACGGCCCGACGGCGATGATCGGCCGGGGCGATGCCTTCAACAACCGCATGATCGGCAACGAAGATGGCACCACCCGTTCCTTCCTGCTCATGCGCGAGGACCTCCCGCGCATCGCCGGCCAGCCCATATTCAAAGCCACCCTCACCTTCTATGTCCGCGACCCCCACGCCAAGGCCCGCAGCAAAGTGGGGTTCTTCGCCATGCTCACCGACTGGAATGCAAGCGCCACCCTCGCCGCGGCCGGTGCGGGTGCCTGGAAAGGCGCCGCGTTCCAGGAAGGCGTCGACTGCGCCGCCATGCCGGGCGGCACCACGGTGGTGGAGAACGCCGCCGACCCCGATGTCTTCGACCCGCCCGTGCAATATACGGCCGATGTGACCGAACTCGTCCGCGCCTGGGCCTCGGGCAAACTCCCCAACAAGGGGCTGGTGATGTACCACCTCCCCGACCAAGGTGTGGACGACAGCTACGGCGCCCGCTTCGAGATGCACCGCCCCGGCGGCCGCAGTGAATACCAGCCCGTACTGGAGATCACCCCCGGCGTGCCTGCGAAGTAAGATCAGCCACAGAGATCGTTTATAGCGTATGGCTTGGCTATCCCGAGCAACCAAGGGTTCTCGGGACAGGCTCCACTTTCCCAATGTGCGCTAATCAGGAATTCGGGCGGATTTTACGCGGATCCGATCTGCTTGCTGTTGCGCGGCTTGGGTGTGATCTTATGAAGTTCCCCTATGGGCAGGACGGTGATGGCGGGTGACAGGCTGTAGGTGGTCGTGCCCGGGTACACCACCCAGAGGTGGGCCAGTTCCAGGTCCTGCAGGACGGTCCGCATGGACGGGGTGATGCGGGGGGCGTCGGCATACTTGATTTCCACGCCCCAGGCACGACCGCGGTCCTGCCAATAGAGATCGAGCTCGGCGCCGTTGTGAGTCGCCCAGAAGAAGACTTCGCCGGTGCTCTTACCAATGTGCCGGCATACTGATTCCAGAGCAAAGCCTTCCCATGAGGCGCCGAGTTTGTTGTGGCTCATGAGGTCGGCCTCGGTCTCAATGGCATAAAGGGCGTGCAGGAGGCCGGTGTCACGGATATAGAGTTTGGGACTTTTGACCAGCCGTTTTTTGGTGTTCACATGCCAGGGCTGGAGGAGGCGCACCATGAATGTGCCCTCCAGGATCGCCACATACTTCCGGGCGGTCATGTCGGAGATGCCGAACGACCGGGCCAGTTCCGCGTAGTTGAGGACCTGGCCGTGGTAATGGCTGAGCATGGTCCAGAACCGGCGCAGGGTGGCGGCCGGGATGCTGATGCCCAGCTGGGGTATGTCGCGTTCCAGGAAGGCGGTCAGGTAATTGTCGCGCCACAGCCTGCTGTCGCGGTCGGACCGTGCCGAATACGCGCGCGGGAAGCCGCCCCTGAGCCATAGTTTCCGGGACCGGTCGGGGCCGACATCTTCCAGCCGGAGGCCGCCGAGTACATAGCACCCGATCCGGCCGGCCAGGGATTCGCTCCCCTGTCTTAAGAGGGCCGGCGAGGCACTGCCCAGGATCAGGTACCGCTGGCGCGGATGGGCGTCCACGAGCGCGCGCAGGACGGGGAAGAGGTCGGGGCGGCGCTGGATCTCATCGATGACAATGAGCCCCGCGAGATTTTCCAGGGCGGTTTGGGGTTGGTCCAGCCGGCCAGGTCCCGGGGCAGCGTGCGTATCGCGGCCTCGGATGGACGGAAAATATCCAGCGGCCCGCCCAGGACCCGGATGCCGCTTTCCGCCATGATCCGGAGGTCGATCAGGCTGTTTGTGAACGCCGTGATCGTGCGCCATCCCGCGCGTCCGGTCCCGATATAGCACCCCACACAGGGCCTTGCGGGGTCGGCCAGAACGCCCCGCGGGTAGGTGGTCCCCTCCAATTGGTGCAGGAGCAGTTGTTTCTCACGCCGGTATCCGTCGTGCAGATCGAACAATGCCGCCATGGCCGCATCACCCAGGTCATGCACCGTCACCACGGTATAGTCGAGGTCGCCCTTGAACGGGGTAAAGTCCCCAAGCGCGTATGAGCCGTGGATCACGATCTCGCAGAGTTCGTCACCCAGGACCCGGAGCAGGTCCATCCGGAACCGGTCGATGGTCTGCTTCACGATCTCCATGGTGACCCGATCATTCTAACATTCAAGCCGCAGGTGGAGACACCTGCCGTCAGCCGGTCCGCCTTTTGTTTCCGTTCGGCGCATGCCGGCGTCAGCCCACCGGCACCACCTGCAGAACCTCTTCGATCGTGGTAAGCCCCTGGCGGACCTTGTCGAGGCCGTCCTGTTTCATGGTGGTGAAGCCCCCTTCGGCGGCCGCGGCGCGCAGGGCGGCCGGGTCGGCGCCGGCGGCGACGATGCGGCGCAGGTGCTCGTCCATGACCAGGACTTCGTAGATGGCGATGCGGCCCCGAAACCCGGTGCGGTTGCAGACATCGCACCCCTTGCCCTTCATGAACTTGATGTCCTTCGCGTTCCCCGCCAGCGCGGCGGCCCACGGTTCGGGGGTATAGGGCGTGCGGCACTTGTCGCAGACCCGGCGGACCAGGCGCTGGGCCACCACGCCCGCGAGTGCGGCGTTGACGAGGAAGGGTTCCAGGCCGATGTCGAGCAGGCGCCGGATGGCGGCCAGGCTGTCCTCGGTGTGGAGGGTGGTAAAGACCAGGTGGCCGGTGAGCGCGACCTGCACGAGCAGGTGGGCGGTCTCCTGGTTGCGGATCTCGCCGATCATGATCACATCCGGGTCCTGGCGCAGGATGGAGCGGATGGCCCGCTCGAAGGTGATCCCCTGGGCGGGGTTGATGGGCATCTGCATCAGACCGTCGATCTGGTATTCCACCGGATCCTCGGCCGTGATCACTTTCACCTCTTCCCGGTTGAGGGAGCTGAGCAGGCTGTAGAGGGTGGTGGTCTTGCCCGATCCCGTGGGCCCGGTGACGATGACCATGCCGTTGGGCAGGCCGGCCAGACGCCGCACCCGCGCCAGATCGGCCGGGGCGAAGTTGAGCTTTTCCAGGTCCAGGGTCACTGTCTCGCGGGAAAGGATGCGGATCACCGCGCCCTCGCCGGTGGCCGCCGGGCAGGTGGAAACGCGCAGGTCGATCTCCCTGCCGTCGACGGTGAGCATGACCCGGCCGTCCTGGGGCTTCCGCTTTTCGGACACATCCATGTTGGCCATGATCTTGATCCGGGTGACGAGACCCGCGGCCAGTTCCCGGCCGGGCGGCGTGATCTCTTTGAGCGCGCCGTCGATGCGCACGCGCAGGCGCAGGCCGGAGGCGGTCGGGTCGATGTGGATGTCGGAGGCGCGGTTCTTGATCGCGTCCAAAAGGAGGAGGTTCAGCGTTTTGACCACCGCGGCCTCGTCGGGCCCGATGGGTTCGGGAGTGCTGTCCGCGGCCGGCGCGGGGAGTTCGCGGCCGGCGACAAAGGTGCCGTCGGCCAGACATTCGGCGATGCGGCCGGCCATTTTGTCGAGTACGCCGGCCTTCTCGCCCACCCGGACCAGGCAGACGACCGCGGGCGGGAAATAGAGGGGATGGCGGGCCATGACCGCGGCCAGCGACTGGCCGGTGGCCGCGGCCTTATTGACGGCGCTGACGGCCTTCTTCAACTCCTTGTCCTTGACCTCGCCCCCGGCCGTTTCGAGCGCTTTCACCAGCGGCGTACCCGAGGCGATGAGGCTGTGGAAGGTGTGCCAGAAACCGGTCATGGTCTGGTGGACGGCCGCGGCCGCGGGTTCCACGGCGCCGGCCGGGTAGCGCTTGGCGATCTCGCCGAAGATGACATCGATGTTGCCCTTGAGCTCCCCCGTGCGGATGAGCGTGATCACGGGTTCGGAAAAGAGGGCCGGGTACTTGGCCGCGGCTTCGGAGAGCGTGCCGCCCGTGCGGATGACCGCGGCCAGGGTGTCGATCGCCTCGTGGAGCTCAGGCGCGGCGGTTTCAGCCTGCAGGACCTCCAGGGATTCCAGGACCGAAATGCCCGATTCAAGCAGGACATGGAACTGGGACCAGAAAGCGCCGAGTTCGCGGTTTGTGTCTGTCATGGCGGGCTCCTTCAGCAAAGACCTGGGGTCGGAAAGTCGGAAAGGTCGGAAAGTCGGATGCGGAATTGACTCACCGCAAAGGCGCAAAGGTCGCAAAGGTTATGAGGCAACGATGATATACATGCTGTGTTTTGATGACATTCCGTTGTTGAGGGCACGGCATGCCGTGCCCCTACAAGGGAAATCATATCCGCGCTCATCTGCGTTGATCCGCAGTTAATTCCATTCGTGATTCTACCCGTTCAACAATCTGTGCGATCTGTGAAATCTGTGGCCTCTTTTCTTCTCCGAACCCGATCCGTGTGGTCTGTGTGGATCTGTGGTTACAGCCCTTTTCTTATCCGAAAAATAACCTGTGAAATCTGTGGTTGCTGCATGTTGCGTTTTCATGGTTCAATCCCCGCTCGTAAGAATCGCATTGATCTGGGACCCGGTGCGCTGGAACGCGAACGACTGCTCGCGTTCCGCGATCCAGGCGTCGATGCTGGCGCGGCGGAACAGGAGGCGGCCGCCGAACTCGAAGGCGGGCAGTTCGTCCAGGCATTCTTCGACCGTGGTGCGGGGCACGCGCAGGTATTCGGCCAGGTCGTCGAGGTTGAGGACCGGCCCGAACTCGGTCTTGCGGGCGGGTACGGGCGCGGCGGCGGCCGCCGCGTTGAGGATGGTGGTCACCGTGTCGGCCGCGGGCGCGCGGCGGGGGAGGCTGGTCACGAGCGTGTCGAGGCGGCCGTACGAGGCCTGCTCGGACCGGCACGCGGCGCACCCGGCGAGGTAGGTTTCCACGGCGCGGCGCTCCCCGGCGTCAAGGTCCCCGGCCTGGAAGGCCGAAAGCTGTTCACGGCAGGCGGCGCAATCCATGGTCAGCTCCTCGGGGCCTGGGTGGTTGGCCGGAAATGGACGATCCCCTTCCCTGTCATCCCCCGACTTGACCGGGGGATCCAGATCAACGGACTGGATTGCCCGGTCAAGCCGGGCAATGACATGCCATTTAAACATGCGTATTTAATTGTTTCCATTTGTGGTTCCTTCCTGCTTCCGGTCCAAACGCTCGCGCAGGGCGGTCCGGGCGCGGTGGTACTGGACGCGGGCGTTGGTTTCGGTGATGCCGAGGACGGCGGCCGCATCGGCGTGGGAGAACCCCTCCACCGCGTGAAGGAGGAAAACTTCGCGCTGGGCCGCGGGCAGGGCCTGGAGCGCCCGCTCGAGCGCGGCGGCCAGCGGCACGGGCGCGGCGGTGCGCTCGGTAGCGGCCGGTTCGGGGATGCCCCCTTCTTCGGGCGTTGCGTCCAATGATACCGTCCG
>JBDREB010000007.1:0-19185 GCA_043820325.1 Planctomycetota bacterium
TCGCTCCAAGCATGGCGCAGATAACTTCTGCCTTATTCGCTCAATCATCTCGACAACCGTCAAGCAGGCCGGTAAGGTCATGGATGCCATAGGTGCCTTGACCAAAGGGATTCCACCAGATATCAGCACCTGAATAGTAACCGTAAATGAATAAAGTATCCATTTCGACATAGAGATTCCGTCCGCAGCCAAGGTGCGAGGAGGAGCAGTTGATTAATGGAATAATAATTATACTGATTTGCTTGCTATCATCCGCATTGTATTTTTACTATAGTATAATTGCACCTGCTGCGATGATCGGACTACTGTTTATGACAATCCCTGGCTTACAATTGGGGGCGATTGGAGTCTTGTTGGTCAAGCTTTCATCTTTGCGTGAAACCACCGACGAGTAGACATATTGGCGATGGAATGGTTCATGGATAATTGGCATGGGCCAACGAAGACCGGAAAAACCTTGCATCCCGCCCGGGGCGGGCATAATGCGGGCGTGACTGAATAACGGGAAGTATCGCTAAAATAATCCTTGACAAATCCCGTTTAAAGTGTACACTACATGTGTGCACTTAATACAAAGGAACACAACAATGAAGGCGACCATTCTGGACCTGCGGCGGAGGACCAAGGCGATCCTCAAGGCGCTCGATCATAACGAGCCGGTGACCATCACCTGCCGGGGCAAGGAAAAGGGGATCATATATCCCACCGGGCACGCGGCGGGTACCATGAAGGTCGCGGAGCACCCGGCGTTCGGGATGTGGAAGGATCGCCCGGAATACAAGGATGTGAACCGGGCTGTCCGGCGGATCAGGAAGGGGCGTACGGATGCTCTTTGACACCGACATATTGATCTGGATCCTGCGAGGCAATGCCCGGGCCGCCCAGACAGTCGATGATGCCGCCGTACGGCTGGTCTCCATCGTGTCCTACATGGAACTGCTCCAGGGCGCCCACGACAAGCGGGAACTCCTGCAGATCAGGAAACTCCTGTCCGACACCGGTTGCCGACTGGTGCCGCTTTCCGAGAACATCGGCTTGCGTGCCTCGGTCTACATGGAGGAACAGGTCCTGAAGAACCGCCTTTCCATGGGCGATGCGTTGGTCGCCGCCACCGCTGTCGAAACCCAGGCCGCGCTTTGCACCGGCAACGCCCGTCATCTGACCGGCATAACCGAACTGGATATCAAACTCTTCAGACCGTGACCGGCCCGGGAGGGCTGTGCAACAGGGGGATGTCCCGCCCGGCGGGGCGGTCACAGGCTTGCAGCCCACATTTCCCTTGACATATACCGATGCAACAATACAATTTGATGGGGGTTATGGCATATAATCACACTTTTTTGTCGGGTACATATGGCGCGTCTTGTCATTCAGGCGGGGCCCCACAAGGGGATGAGCTTCGAGATCCGCCGGCCGAAGTTCTCCGTCGGCCGGGATCTTGTGAATGATGTCCAGCTCCTCTTCCCCAAGGTCTCGCGGGTCCACGCGGAGATCATGGCGGGCGAGGGGGGCGACACGCTCTACGACCGGCAGAGCCGCAACGGCACGACCGTCAACGGCCTGGCGGTCGAAACGGCCGTGCTCAGGGACGGTGACGAGATCGGCATCGGCGACACGCTCTTCGTCTACCAGGCCGAGGCGGCCGACGCCTCCCGCTCGCGGACCAAGGTCTTCCGCGACGGCGGCGCGGCCGGCGAGACGGTGGTGGCCTCCGTGGCCGGCTGGAACGCCGACCTCCTGAAAAAGAACCTGCGGAGCGGCTCCACGCTCCAGCACGAGCATACCAAGAAGTTCCTGGTCGAGCTGTTCGAACTGGGCCGGGCCCTGCACGGCATCGACGACCCGCGGGCGCTCCTGCGCCGCGCGGGCGGCCTCATCGCCACGGCGGTCAAGGCCGACCGGGTCTTCCCCGCCCTGCGCGATGCCGACGCGGCCGACGGCTGGGAGGTCCTGGCGCTCGAGCCGGGCGACCGGGCCGGTTCGCTGGCCCACGCGCCCATCAGCCGGTCGGTCTTCAAGCAGGCCGCCGAGGAGCGCACGGCCATCGCCGTGCACCAGGGCCAGGACGCGTCGGCGAGCATGACGGCCAACGACATCCGGACGGCGCTCTGCGTGCCGGTCGCCCATGAAGGTGACCGCGGCGAACTCCTGGGCCTGCTCTATGCCGACCGGATGGGCCAGGCCGAGGATTTCAGCCGCCTGGAACTGGAGTTCGTCACCGCGGCCGCGGTGGTGGTGGCCGACGCCCTGCGCGCGGCCGAGGCGGTGCGCGCCCTGGCGCGCGAGGCGGCCGCCCTGCGGGGCGAGGTCCGCGCCCGCCACAGCATCGTGGGCGGCTCGGCCGCGTTGGAGCGCACCCTGGCCTTCATCGACAAGGCGGCCGGCGCCTCCGCGACCGTCCTCATCATGGGCGCGAGCGGCACGGGCAAGGAACTCATCGCCCGCGCGATCCACGACGCCGGGGCGCGGGCCGACCGGGCCTTCCACACGGTGAACTGCGCGGCCATCCCCGAGACGCTCCTCGAAAGCGAGCTTTTCGGCCATGTCAAGGGGGCCTACACCGGCGCCGACACGGAGCGGCGCGGCATGTTCGAGGAGGCCGACGGCGGCACGCTCTTTCTCGACGAGATCGGCGACATGCCGGCCACGGGCCAGGCCAAGCTCCTGCGGGTGATCGAACAGGGCGAGCTCACGCGGGTGGGCAGCGCCAGGGTGATCCGCGTCGATGTACGGGTGATCGCGGCCACCAACAAGGACCTCGACAAGGAGAGCGCGGCGGGGCGGTTCCGCGCCGATCTCTTCCACCGCCTGAATGTGCTCACCCTGGCCGTGCCGCCCCTGCGCGAACGCACGGGCGATGTGCGCATCCTCCTGGACCATTTCATCGCCCGGTACGCGGCCGAATGCGGCCGCCGGCTCACATTTACGCCCGAGGCGGTGAAGCTTCTGGAGGCCCACGCCTGGCCGGGCAATGTGCGCGAACTCCGCAACCTGGTCGAGCGGCTCTGCATCCTCGCCCCCGCGGACACGATCACGCCCGCCGACCTGCCCCCGGCCATCCAGGCCCGGGATGGCGCCGACGCGGGCGGCGGCCTGTCGCTGGAGGCCGTCACGCAAGCCCACATCCGCAAGGTCCTCGACCTCACCGCCGGCAACAAGAAAAAGGCCGCCGAGATCCTCGGCATCGACCGCAGTACCCTCTACGCCCGGCTGGGCGGCGCGGCGAAGGAGGATGAGGCGTGAACCGCAAGCGTTCCGTCAACCTGGCCCTGGCCGCCGTGCTGGCCGTGGTGGTCATTCTGGCCGTCAGCGCCCTGGCGCGGGCCGCGGGGCTTTTGGCCGATATCGGCGCGGACGGGCGGCCGGCCGCCCCGGTCGCGACCGCTGCGGTCATCCCTCCGCCGGTCATACCGGGTGCCGTACTCCCCGTAGCGCCGGCGGCCGTTCCCGCCGCGGTCTTCGACACCCTGCCCGGGATCATGCCCCGCGAAGCCCTGGCCTACCTGCGCATCGCCGATTACCCCGCGTTCCATGCCGCGCTGGGCACCACCGGCGTCGACCGGGCCTGGGAGACGCTCAAACCCGGGATCGCCCCCCCCGTCCTGGCGCAGGCCGGCGCGGCGTGGGAACGGTTCCTGGCGACCTACCAGTTCCCCGTGGACCGGATGTTCCGGGGGTTGGGGCCCGCGGTCGACCTGGTGGAACTGGTGATCACCGATTTCACGCTCTTCCGGGGCCGCTATTCGATCCGCCTGGCGGGCGCCGCCCGGGTGCGCGACAATCCCAAGCTGGTCTGGGACCGGGTCCGCACCCAGTCCGAGACGGCGCTGGCCGCGCGCACTTACAACGGCACGGAAATGCTTGAAAAGGTCGCCCCGGCCGGCACCCTTACGGTCTTTATGGTCGACCGGACGCTCTATATCGCCGCCGGTCCGCAGATGGCCGAGGAACTGATCGACACCCTGCGCGGGACACGCCGGCCGGCCGGGGGCGCGTTCGCCGCCAATCCCGGGCTGGTGGCGGTCGCGGATCGGCTGGACGCCGCCAACAGCGGGCTTTTCCTGTTCGCGGGCCCGCGCTTCCTCGCTGAACTGGGGCTGGGCACGGTCCCCGGTCCCGCCGGCGCCGCCGTGCGGGTGGAGAACGGCGCGTGCGTGGAACGGGTCCTGCTGCCCGTCCCCGCCGCCGCCTGGGTGGGACCCGGCCCGGCCCCGTTCCGCATCGATGACCGCGACCGGGTGATCACCACGGTGGAGGGCGCGCTCCAGAAACCGGCACTGGAAGCGCTGGCGGCCGCCGGCCTGCGGACGCTCGGCAGTACTTTCAACCCCACGCTCAGCAAGGATCCCGCGGGTTCCTTCTGGGACTGGCTCTATGCGCTCGGCGATCAAACCGGCGGGTTCTGGGCCGGGGCGCTGAAATGGGACCCCTCCGGCATGGCGCCGGCCTGGTATTTCTGCGGCCGCATCGCCGACCGTCCGGGGTTCGACGAATGGATCGCCCGGGGGTCGGCCGGCGCGGCGATAACCACGGTGGTGCGGCCCGACGGCACGCCGATCACCATCATTCCGCTCAAACGCCAGCTGGTGGGGTTCGGCGCCTTCTGTTATTTCACCGCCGGCGACCTGCTTTTCTGCTCGTATGATTCCACCCTGCTCCGGGGTGTCCCCGGCCGGACGGCCGCCGAAGACGGCTCCGCCCCGGCCCGGTTCACCCTTGACCCGGCCGAGCTCGGCGGTTTCATCGAGGCCAAGTCGCTGAAGGGAATGGTGCCGGCCGATTGGTTTGATCTCAAGGCGCTGGGTGACCTGCGCGAGACCGGCCGGGTCCTGGGGCCGATCGATATCCGCCTGGCCGGCATGGAGGGCGGCGCCGAGTTCCTAGTGCGGTCCTCCGCCGGCCTGACCGGGCTTCCGAGTTTGATCCGGTACTGTGAACGACAATCCCGTTTGATAGAGGAGTAAGCGCATGAAATGGATCGCAGGACTTTTAGTGGCGCTGGTCGTCGGTTCCGGTCTGGCGCCGGCCCAGGAGGCGCGTGAGACCGGCATCCCCCGCGAGGACCTGTTCCCGGACACCACCTTTATCTTTTACAACATCGCCAGCATTCCCAGCCTGACCGAGAAAGCGGCGGCGCTTCCGGTCAGCAAGCTGGTGGACGAATTCCTGGCGCTAAACCGGGATTTCCAGCCGGGGCCGGCCCTGGACGCCTTCTTCGGCCGGATCGACCTCGATCAGGCGGGCCTGGCGCGGTTCCTGCCCGGCCAGATGGGTCTGACCGGCCCCGCCCTGGCGGCCCTCTTCCCGGGCGAGGCGGCGATAGGCGTCTATCTGCGCGAGCCCAGGGTCTACACGCCGGATAACATCGAATGGTGTGCGATCGTCCGGCTGGGCCCCGTGAATGACGATAGTATGCTCACGCTCGGCACGCTCTTCCGCCGCGTACAGGGTGCCCTCGGCGCGATCGACACGGCCGTCCAGGAATACGCCGATTATGCCGTGACCACCTTCTCCAAGTCGGGCCGGGAGGTCTTGAGCTGGGCCGTGGTCAACAAGACCTTCCTGGTTATCACCCGGACGCGCAATGAAATGATCAAGACCACCGACCGCATCCGCGAACGCCGCAGCGAAGTGCTCGGCGACAATGCCCAGTTCCGCACCGCCCGCCGGGATTTCCGCCCCGGTGCGGACACGGTCTTCTTTGTGGACACGCGGACCTGCGGCGCGATTCTCGCCGCGATCCTGCCGCCCAAGATCGGCGCCTACGCGGTCTACCTCAAGCCGCTCGGCCTGCTCAATGTCCACGCCCTGGCCGGGAGCATGGTCCTGGACGCCGCCGGCGTGGAGGAAAGCATGACCGTCTACATGGACAAGCAGGAGGGGCTTTTCGCCCTGCTGGGCGAGGGCAGCCTGGGGTTCGATTTCGCCACCGTGCCCCAGCGGGCGGTGACCGTGCAGTATGTGACCTTCGATCTCCTGGCCGCGGGCGGGATCGTGGCCGACATCGTCAAACAGTACGCGGCGCTCATTCCGGGCGCCGGGGGCTGGTTCGACCAGCTCGGCGCCGCCATCACCGAGGCGGAGATCGAGTCGGGCATCAAGTTCCGCGACGATATCGTCAGCAACCTCGAGGGCAGCATGGTCTGGTTCACCCTGCCGGTCGACGGCCCGCTGGCGGCGGAGACCCCGTACGCGTCGTGCCTGGTCATCAAGGCTTTTGAGCCGGAAGTGACCATGCAGAAGATCGTCGCCTTCATCAACAACGGCCTGAAGCTCAAGCTCGCCGAACAGGCCAACGGCGACAACATGATCTATTACCGCCAGTTCACCCAGCCCGGCCTCCCGTATGTCAGTTTCGCCCGGGTCGGCGACAAGCTTTTCATCGGCGGCGCCCCCAAGGAGCTGGCCTTTGTGCTGGACGCAGTCCGGCAGGGGCCCCCGATCACCGAGGACCCCAAGTTCAAGGCGTTCCTGGGCGACGACAATGTGACCAACTTCGCCCTGGTCGACATCGAAAAGGCCGTCAACGGCCTGGCCGGGCGTTTCAATCTCAAGGGCAGCCTGACCCTGGCGCAGATCATGACCAAGATAATGAAGGTCGAAACGGACGCGCTGTCGGCCGGCTTGCCCTTCGTCAAGTTCCCCGACCTGGCCGCGGTCGGCGCCCGCCTGAACATTCTGGGGCAGAAGATCGTCAACCGGGACGGCAACCTCATCTATTACTGGCGCGCGCCGGTGCCGGTGCAGTTCCTGCTGGGCGGCCTGGCGTTCAGTGCGGTCCGGCTCATTCCGGTGATTGAAGAACGGAATGAGCAGGGGCGCGTGGCGCAGAGCCGCGAAAAACTGGAGGGCATCGCCTTCAACCTTGAACTCTACGCCATGGAGCACAACGGCGCCTATCCGGCCGCCCTGGCCGACCTGTACCCCCAGTACATCAAGACCCTGGAGGTGTTCGCCGCGCCCGGCGGGGAAAGTGAACTGGTCAACAAGGAGGAGATCCCCACGCGGGGGATCTGGATCCTGCGGGGGGGCATGGACCTCAACCGGCTGGAGCCCAAGGAGGTCGTGATCTACCAGCGCAAGGATGTGCACGCCGACGGGTTCTGGGTCCTGCTCCGCAACGGCGCCATCGAGCTCCGGGTGCCCGGAACCTATGACAAGCTCGTGGAAGAGATCACGGGCAACAAGATCGAGATCGTCGAGTGACCCGGAGGACCGGTTTTATGAAACTTTCCGCTCCGCCGTGGCGTCTAACCGTCTGACAGCACCGGCCATGACCACCGTGGATTTCAAGGACCGGCTGCAGGAGGCCGCCCGCGCCTTCAAGGCGGGCCGGCAGGACGCCTTCGATGTCCTGTACGGCCTGGCGGCCGACTGCGTGTTCCGGATCGCGGTGAATGTGACCGGCGATCAGCATGCGGCGGAGGATATCATGCAGGATGTATTTTTAAGCGTCTACCGGGGGATCGGCGGGTTCCGCGAGGAAGCCTCCTTTTTCACCTGGCTGTACCGCATCACGGTCAACAAGAGCCTGAGCGCCCTGCGCCGCCGACGGGAACAGCTGACCGGTGACGGCACCCTGCCCGAGGTCGCGGTGGAACCCGATCCCGCCGCGGAACTCCGCCAGGAGGACCTGCGCCTCCTGCGGGCGTGCATCGCCGGCCTGCCGGACGATTTCCGCGCCGTGGTGGTCATGCGGGATGTGGAAGGATTGAGTTACGAGGCGATCGCCGAGGTCGAGGACCTGCCCGTGGGCACGGTCCGTTCCCGTCTGAACCGCGGGCGGACCCTGGTGGGCGAACAGTTCGCTGCAAGGCGCAAAGCATGATATGCAAAGAATGCCGCGGGCACATCCCGTTCCTGGATGAGGGCGGGCCGGCGCCTGATGTTGAACGGGCGGTGCGCGAACACCTGGCCGCCTGCCCGGCCTGCGCCGCGCACCGGCAGGCCGTGGCCGCGGCCGTGCGGGGCCTGCATGTCCTGGGCGGGGAACAGGCGCCGGCGGCGGTCAAAACCCGGGTGCTTGCGGCCGTGAAAACGCGGGTCGCGGAAGCGCCGGTCCCCCGGCCGGCCGCCGCCTGGCATCGCCGGAGCATCCTGGTCCGGGTGGCGGCCGTGCTGGTGATCGCCGGCCTGGCGGCCGTCTTCTTCAGTGTCGAACTCGGCGAACCGTCCCGGCGTGCGGCGCCCGCGGCCGATGTCGCCCGACCGGCCGTTTCCCGACCGGACGCAAGCGCGGTATCGGAAGCTGAACTGGCCAAGGATGGGTCCGGATCCCGTTCCGAAGGCGTGTTCGGCAAGACGGATGACGGTTCCGAGGCGATGCCGCCCCCGGCGCCGGCTGGAGCGCCACGCCCCTTGATCGCCGTGGCGGAAAGATCGGTCAAGGATGGCAACAGCCTGGGTGGCGCCGTCGCGGGCGTTGCCGGGGAATACCCCAAGGCCAAGGGGGAGGCCGCGGCCGTGGAAGCGCAGCAGGCCGAGGCCGAGACCGGCCGTTTGCTGGCGCTGGCCCAGGACGCCCGGAGCGACAAGGCATCGGAAATGAAGAAAGCCCAGGTTGGGCAGGACAAGGAAATGCGCGCGCGCCGTGCCGTGACCCTGCGGGATGACCAGGCGGCCGAGGGCGGTGATACGGCCGCCCTGGACCGTGTGACCCAGGCCGCGGGCGAGCGCATCACCCTGCAGTTGCGCGGTCCGGCCGGCCGGCGGGTCCGGGAATACCTGGCTGGCCTGCCCGCAACCCCGGCATCGGCCGTGGAGGCCGGGCGCAAGCGCGGCGGCGATGACCGGGAGAAGGTCGCGGCCGCGGCACCGCCTCCGGCATCGGTGGCCGCCGCGCCGACCGCGCAAGAGGCGCTGGCGGAACAACAGGTCCTCCAGGCCGCCGCGGACCAACCCGGGGCCCGGCCGGCGGTCTACCGGCTCACGGCCGATGAATACCGCGCCCTGGTCGCGCTCTTCGATGCGGGCGCCGCTTCCCCGGCCCCGGCCGAACCACCGGCCGAACCCCAGACCGATGCCGGGCAGGCGGAGGGCTTTGCCACCCTCTCCAACGAACCGGCGGATGAAAATTTCGACGCCTTTTTCACCATCGAGATCGAGATCGTTCCCGGCCCCACACCGCCGTCCACCCCGCCCCCGCCCGCCAAATAGGACCGCCGGGCCACTATTTTTCCAAACCCATCTTGACATTGTTTTGTGCCGATCTATAATACGGTTTTTTCGCGCGCATAGGCTGGCAACTTCGGGTCATTTCTTCAGGTGCAATGGCGGTTCCCATGTCACGCAATATCATGATCATCGGTGGCGGGCCGGGCGGTGTGTCCGCGGCCCTGGCGCTCCACAAGGCCGGCCTCCGGCCCGTGATCGTGGAACGGACGGGCAACCTCGGCGGCAAAGCGGCCGCTTTCGGCTGCAAGGCCGCGGGCCGGTGCGTCCTCTGCGGCGCCTGCATCGTCAGCGCGGCCGTGGAGGAGGTTGCCGCCGCGGGGATCGACACCCGTTTCAACACGGCGGTCACGGCGGTCCGGCCCGCGGAGGGCGGCTTTGATGTCACCCTGGCTGGCAACGCCCGCCTGGCGGCCGACGGCATCATCGTGGCCACCGGGCATGTGAATTTCAACCCGTCCGACCATGTCGAATACGGGTATGCCACCCACCCCGACATCATCACCGGGTACGAACTCGAGGAGATGGTCCGCGGCCGGGGTGGCGTGCGCAAACGCTCCGACCAGGCGGTGCCGAAGACGGTCGCCTTCATCCAGTGCGTGGGTTCGCGCGAGATCTTCGCCTGCGGCAACTACTGTTCCGTGGTCTGCTGCAAGTACGCCCTGCGGTTCGGGGCCCTGCTCAAACACCGCGACCCGGCCTGCGCGGTCACCCTGTTCGTGATCGATCTTCAGCGCGGGGGCAAGGATTTCCGGCCTTTCCACGAGGAGGTCCGCGCGGGCCTGACCTTTGTTCACGGCCGGCCCGTGGTCACGGCCGCCGACCGGTCGGGGATCATGTTGAAATACAAGGACGAGACGACCGGCCGCATGGAGCGCCGGGCCTTTGATATGGTGGTCCTGGCCACGGGGATCAAGGTCGCGCCCCAGAACGCCGCCCTGGCCGATCTCCTCGGCCTGCCCCTGGATGCCGATGGGTTCCTCGCCCCCCACGGCCGCGTGCAGGTGGCCGGCACGGCCGGTCGGCCCATGAGCGTAGCCGATGCCATGCGTTCGGGCGAAGCGGCGGCCCGGGCCCTGATGCGGGAGGCGGTCCATGCCTGACCCCCGCGCCTGCACGCTGAATCCCGTGACGGCCGTCATCGCCGCCGCGGCCGACCGGCCGCCGGCCGACAGCCGCACCGCGTTCATCGACCTGGCCGGCGATGTGATCGAACGGGTCGACGGCGCGGTGGGCGAGTTCAAGCTCGTGGTGCGCGCGGGAAGCGCGGTGCGGACCGTGACCTGCGGCGCGATCGTCGTCCTGGGCGGCACCCGGCGCGCGGCCGACAAGCCCATGGAGAAACGCTTTCGCGACCTTCTGGCCGGCGAGACCCGGCAATTCAATCACCGGAAGATCGCCGTGCTCCTTGACCGCGACTATCCGGCCGACGAGACGGTATGGCGCGAACTCCTGCCCCGGGCCGCGGCGATCGTCCATGCCGGCGGCGCGGTCGACATCCTCTGCCGCGAGGCGGAGGTGGGGTTCGACGGCGGCCAGCCGCTCTACCGCACGGCGCGCGAGGCGGGGGTGCGGTTCATCCGCTACGCTGGCGCGCTGAAGGTGAAGAACGGCACGGTCACCATCGACCACGCTGTGATCCGCGGTCCGCTCCAGGAGAGCGCCGTGACCCTGACCTATGACTTTCTGGCCGCGCCCGGCCGCCTGTTCACGCCGCCGGCGCCGGCCTCCGTTCTCGACCGGCTGCGGGTCTTCGCCGACCGCGAAGGCCTGCCTGTCCGCGGCAACCTGCGCCTGAGCCCGCCGGCGACGAATGTGCGCGGGATCTGGTACGGCGACGCGGAAAGCGGCGCCGCCGCGCTTGCCGAGGCGCGGCGTTTTGCGGCCGGCGGGGACCTCGCCTGCTCTGAACCGGCCGTGACCATCGACGGCAAGCGGTGCGCCGCCTGCCTCACCTGCGTGCGGATCTGCCCCATGCGCGCGGCCTACATCGCCTATGACGATGAGCTCAAGCTCAACCGGGCCTATATCGATGCGGCCGCGTGCGGCGGCTGCGGCACCTGCGCGGGCGAATGCCCGGCCGACGCCATCGGCGTGGAATCCTTCCGGGAGGTGACGCCGTGATCACCATCTACGCCTGCGCCCATTCGGGAGTGAAGGCCCTGGCCGCGGCCCGCGGCGCGGGGCTGCGCCTGCCGGAAGGGGGTTGCCGCGTCATCGAGGCGCCCTGCCTGGGGAGCGTGAAGAAACGGGATATCCTGGCCGCGCTTACGCCCCGCGGGGACCGGGTGCTTCTCATCGGCTGCCACCCGGACAACTGCAACTTCGTGTACGGGAACAAACGCTGCGGCCGCCGCGTCGCCGCCCTGCAGGCCGACATGCAGGCGCTGGCCATCGGGCCGGAACGGGTGCGGCTGGTATATGCGGCCGCGGTGGAGGGCGCGCGCTGCGCGGCCCTGGTCGAGGAATTTATCAAGGATGGCACAGCATGATCGTTGCCGACCGCAAGGAAATGGCCGAGATCGCCGCCATGGTCCAGCCGTTCAAGCGGGTGCTGGTCTGCGCCTGCGAGACCTGCGTGACCGTGTGCCAGGCGGGCGGCCGCAAGGAGGCCGAGGCGCTCCAGGGGCTCCTGGCGGCCGAGGTCGCCCACAAGGGACTGGCGCGCGAACTGCGGCTGATGGCCATGGAGCGCCAGTGCGAGAACGAATACGCCGACCAAGCGGCCGAGAACGCAGCCTGGGCCGACGCGATCCTGTCCACGGCCTGCGGCGCGGGGGTCCAGACCCTGGCGCGCCGCTACCCCGACAAGGTGGTCCTGCCCGCGCTCAACACCACCTTCTATGGCGAACAGACGGCGCCCGGCGCCTGGGCCGAGGTCTGCGCCGGGTGCGGCAACTGCATGCTGGCCCGCACGGGCGGCATCTGCCCCATGGCGCGCTGTTCCAAGCGGCTCCACAACGGCCCCTGCGGCGGTTCGACCAAGGGCAAGTGCGAGGTGGACCAGGTGAACATCGAGTGTGCCTGGCAGCTCATCCACGACCGGCTCAAGGCCCAGGGCCGGCTCGACCTGATCCTCGGCATCGAACCGATCCGCGACTGGCGGACCTCATCGAGCGGCGGTGTGCGCCGCCGCGTGGCCGCGGAAGGGGCGCTGGGCGATGATTAATGGAATGCGGAGAAAGATGATGTGCCACGAAGTCACAAAGACACTAAGGGGCAAGGTTCTGTTCGATCCGAAACCCGACCCAAGTCTTAACTTCGTGACTTTGTGACTTAGTGGCGAATATCCTGATCATGAATTTCTGCCACGAAGTCACAAAGACACAAAGGGGTGCGGGTTTTGATCCGAACCCGATCCGGGTCTTCCTTTGTGACTTGGTGTCTTTGTGGCAAAGATTCCGGCTTTCGATTTTGGCATGAAGGACGACAGCGTGAATCCCGTAAGCAAACTGCAGGCGATCATGGACGGCGGCGGTTTCGCCGTCACCTCCGAACTCGGCCCGCCCGCGGGCACGGATGTGGCGATCATTAAAAAGAAGGCCGCGTTCCTCAAGGAGACGGTCGATGCCGTCAACCTCACCGACAACCAGACCGCGATCGTGCGCATGTCATCCATCGCCGCCGCCCGGCTGCTGGTGGAAATGGGCATCGAGCCCGTGATCCAGATGGTCTGCCGCGACCGCAACCGGATCGCCATGCAGAGCGACCTCATGGGCGCCTACGCTCTCGGCATCCGCAACCTGCTCTGCCTCACCGGCGACCACCAGATTTTCGGCAACCATCCCGGCGCGCGGAATGTCTTTGACCTCGACTCGATCCAGGCGATCCAGATGGTCGCCATGATGCGCGACACGCAGAAAGTGCTGGCCGGCGACCCGATCGAGGGCGGTTTCAGCATGTTCGTGGGCGGGGCGGCCAACCCGTTCGCCGACCCGTTCGAGTTCCGCGTCCTGCGCCTGGCCAAGAAGGCCGCGGCCGGCGCGCGGTTCGTCCAGACCCAGTGCATCTATAACATGCCCAAGTTCCGCGAGTTCATGAAAATGACCGTCGACCAGGGGCTGGACAAGAAGGTCCACATCATGGCCGGCATCACGCCCCTCAAGTCGCCCGGCATGGCCAAGTACATGCGCGACAAGGTGGCGGGCATCGATGTGCCCGACGCCCTGATCAAGCGCATGGAGGCGACGCCCAAGGAGGCGCGCGCGAAGGAAGGCATCCGCATCGCCCAGGAGATGATCGCCGAGATCCGTCAGATCCCGGGGGTCCACGGCATCCACCTCATGGCGATCGAGTGGGAGCACAAGGTCCCTGAGATCCTCGCCGGCACGGGGCTCCTGCCCCGGCCCGCGATCACCCTCCCCGCCCCGGACAGCGGTCCAACACCGCCCGCGGCGTAGGCAACGGCGGAAGGAAACACGCATGGAACCCATCGACGGCGCCAAGCTCGACCCCGCGTTCAAGGACCAGGTGGCCGCGGAACCGGGCGGCGAGAACATCAAGGTCTGTTTCGCCTGCGGTTCGTGCACGGCCGCCTGCCCGATCGCGGATGTGGACCACCGCTACGACCCGCGCAAGATCATCCACCAGGTCCTCCTGGGCATGAGGGAGCAGGTCCTGCGCGACCCGGTGCTCTGGCACTGCTACCTCTGCTACACCTGCTACGCGCGCTGTCCACAGGGCGTGAAGTTCACCAATGTGATGGAGGCCATCCGCCGCATCGGCATCCGGGAGGGGTTGATCCCGTCCGCCACCGAGTCGGTGGTGGCCCAGATCGACGCCCTGTCGCGGCGCGCGCGCGTGGCGGCCGTGGAAAAGGCCTGCCAGTCGATCGCCAAGGGTGAGACGCACACGGACGGCAAGGACCTCCTCGGTGTTCTTGTGAAAGCTACCCAGGGCTTGAAAGACCAGGAACCCAAGGCATGATCCAGCCCGCGCATGTGCCCGGCAAGGTCGGCGCCGTCATGGTGGTGGGCGGCGGCATCGGCGGCATCCAGGCCTCCCTGGACCTCGCCAACGCCGGGTACAAGGTCTACCTCGTCGAGGAGACGCCCGCCATCGGCGGCAAGATGGCCCAGCTTGACAAGACCTTTCCCACCAACGACTGCTCCATGTGCATCATGTCGCCCAAGCTCGTGGAATGCGGGCGGCACCGGAACATCGAGCTCCTGACCTGGTCCGAGGTCCACGGCATCGAAGGGGCGCCCGGCGATTACACGGTGCGCGTGTGGCGCCGGCCCAAGTACATCGACCCCAAGAAGTGCACCGGTTGCGCCGACTGCGAAAAAGTCTGCCCGGTCGAGGTGCCCTCCGAGTTCGAGGCGGAGCTCCGGACCCGCAAGGCCGCATTCCGCCGCTACACCCAGGCCTTCCCCAATGTGTTCACCATCGACAAGAAGAAGCGGCCCCCCTGCCAGACCACCTGTCCCGCCGGCATGCATGCCCAGGGGTATGTGGCCCTGATCCGCGAGGGCCGGTACCAGGAGGCCTACGAGCTGGTGCGCCGCAACAACCCCTTCGTGTCCGTGTGCGGCCGGGTCTGCACCCATCCCTGCGAGGACAAGTGCCGCCGCGCCGAATATGACACGCCCGTGGCCATCCGCGAGCTGAAACGGTTCGCGGCCGACTGGGTGCGGTCCCATGCGTCCGAACTCAAGCCCGTGGTGTCCGAGCCCGTCCCGGTCCGGGCGGAAAAGGTCGCGGTGATCGGCTCCGGCCCCGCCGGCCTCACCTGCGCCTTCTACCTCGCGGAGGAGGGTTATCCGGTCACGGTGTTTGAGGAACTGCCCAAGGCGGGCGGTATGCTGCGGTACGGGATCCCCCAGTACCGGCTGCCCGAGGATGTCCTGGACTGGGAGATCGCCCAGATCACACAGAAGCGAGTGACGCTCAAGACCGGGACGCGGGTCGCGAGCCTCACCGGCCTGAAGGCGGAGGGGTACGCGGCCGTGTTCTATGCTGGCGGCGCCCACGCGGGCATCAAGCTGGCGATCGAGGGCGCCGACGCCGTGGGCGTGATGGACGCGGTGCACTACCTGCGCCAGGTCAAGCTCGGCGGGGCGATATCCCTCGGCCGGAAGGTCGGCGTGGTCGGCGGCGGTAATTCGGCGATCGACGCGGCGCGGACCGCCCGCCGCGCCGGATGCGATGTGCAGATCATCTACCGCCGCACCCGCGCGGAAATGCCCGCCAACGATATCGAGATCACGGAAGCCCTAGAGGAGGGGATCGCGCTCACCTGTCTGGCCAATCCCATCAAGGTGCACACGGACGGCGGGCGCATCCGCGCGGTGGAGTGCATCCGCATGGAGCTGGGCGAACCGGACAAGAGCGGCCGCCAGCGGCCGGTGCCCGTGGCGAGTTCCGAATTCACCATCGCGCTCGACAGCCTCATCTTCGCCGTGAACCAGCAGCCGGACCTTTCCGCCCTGGCCGGGGCGACGGCCGTCAAGGCCACGCGCAACAGCACGCTCGAGGCCGACCCCCTCACCATGCAGACCGCCGAACCGTGGGTGTTCGCGGGCGGCGACATCGTACTCGGCCCCTCCACCGCGATCGCATCCATCGCCCAGGGCCGGGAGGCGGCCCAGTCGATCAGCCGGTTCCTGCGGGGCGCCGACCTGCGGGCCGGACGGGGTCTCTCCGACGAGGAGCCGGAGCTGCCGCGGCCGGCGCGCGTGGACGCAGCGCCGCGGGAAAAACCCGCCATCCTGGAGCCCGCCGGCCGGGTCCGGGGATTCGACGAGGTCGAGCAGGTGCTGACCGAGGAACAGGCCAAACGCGAGGCCGGCCGGTGCCTGGAGTGCGGCCTGTGCAGCGAGTGCCTGGCCTGCGAATACGCCTGCAAGGCCAAGGCCGTCCAGCACGGCGACCGGGGCCGGTACCAGGATGTCAATGTCGGGGCCGTGATCCTCATGACCGGCGCCGATGTGTTCGATCCCGCCGTCAAGAACGAATACGGCCTCACGCGCTGCCCCGATGTGGTCACCAGCCTCCAGTTCGAGCGTATCATGTCGGCCTCCGGCCCGTTCGGCGGCCACATCCAGCGCCTTTCCGACGGCACCACTCCGCGCCGGATCGGCTGGGTCCAGTGCGTGGGATCGCGCGACATGAACGACGGCAACGACTACTGCTCCGCTGTCTGCTGCATGTACGCGGCCAAGGAGGCGGTGATCGCCCGGGAGCACATCGGCGGCAACATCGACATGGCCGTGTTCTACATGGACATCCGGGCCGCGGGCAAGGAGTTCGACCGGTACATCGAGCGGGCCCGCAGCGAATACGGCGTGCGGTTCATCCCCGGCCGCGTGGCCGATATCCAGCAGAAGGAGGGGGGGCCGGTGACCGTGTGTTACGCGCCCGCGACGGGCGGCGTGGCCACCGCGGACTTCGACCTGGTGGTCCTCTCCGCCGGTTTCCGCCCCGGCCGCCGGCACGCCGCGCTGTGCGCCCGTCTCGACGTGCGCACCGAAACGCACGACTTCATCCGCACGGGGGCGTTCGCACCGGTCGATACCAGCCGGCCGGGCATCTTCGCCGCCGGCGTGATCAGCGCACCCAAGGACATCCCCGAGACCGTCATGGAGGCCAGCGCCGCCGCGGCCCGCGCGGGCGAGTTCCTGACCGAAGCCCGCGGCACGGCCGTGCGCCCGCCGGCGCAGTCGAAATACCGCGACATCACCGGCGAAGCGGTGCGTATCGGCGCCTTCATCTGCCACTGCGGCATCAACATCGGCGGCATCGTCAATGTGCCCGAGGTGGTCGCCTACGTCAAGGCGCTCGACGATGTGGTGCTCGTGGAGGAGAACCTGTACACCTGCTCGCAGGACACCCAGGAGCGGATCAAGGAAAAGATCGTCCAGCACGGCCTCAACCGGATCCTGGTGGCCTCGTGCACCCCCCGGACCCACGAGCCGCTCTTCCAGGAGACGCTCAAGGAGGCGGGGTTGAACCCGAACCTCTTCGAACTCGTCAATATCCGCGACCAGAACTCCTGGGTGCACATGCTGGAGCCGGCCAGGGCCACGGCCAAGGCCAAGGACCTCGTCCGCATGGCCATCGCCCGCCTGCGCGCCAAGGAGGCGGTCGAATCCATCACGATCAATATTACCAAGAAGCTCCTGGTGGTCGGCGGCGGTCCCGCGGGCATGAACGCGGCGCTGTCGGCCGCGCGCCAGGGGGTGGCGGTGTTCCTCATGGAGCGCACCGGCCGCCTCGGCGGTGCGGCGAATGCGATCATCACCACCCTCGAGGGCCATGATGTGCAGGCCTACCTGCGGGACCTCACCGCCCAGGTCAAGGCCCAGCCCAACCTCACCGTGTTCCTGAACGCGACGATCAAGACCACGGCGGGCTTCATCGGCAATTATGTCACCACCATCGCCCACCCGGGCGGGGAGACACAGATCGAGCACGGCGCGGTGATCCTGGCCACGGGCGGGAGCGAAGCCCGGCCTGACACCCACCTCCACGGCACGCACCCGGCGGTCATGACCCAGAAGGAGCTCGAGGAACGCCTTGGGGCCGGCGGCGCCACCGGCGGGCACACGGCCATGATCCAGTGCGTGGGCCAGCGCGACGCCCAGCACCCCTGGTGCTCCCGGGTCTGCTGCACGGCCGCGGTGAAGCACGCCATTGCGATCAAGACCCGCGATCCGAAAAGCGAGGTGGTCATCTTCTACCGCGATATCCGGACCTACGGCCTGAGCGAACAGTACTACCGCCAGGCCCGCGGATTGGGGGTCCTCTTCATCCGGTACGAGCCCGACCGGCCGCCCGCGGTGCGGGCCGACGGCTCCGGCGTGCGCGTGCGGTTCTTCGACGCGCTTCTCGGCCGGGAGGTCGACATGCCCTTCGACCGGCTGGTGCTCTCCGCCCGCATCGATCCCGATCCCTCCAACACCGAGCTGGCCCAGCACTTCAAGGTGCCGCTCACGCCGGACGGGTTTTTCCTCGAGGCGCACATGAAACTGCGGCCCGTGGATTTCGCCACGGACGGCATTTTCATGGCCGGCATGTGCCACCTGCCCAAGCACCTCAACGAAACCATCGTCCAGGCCTATGCCGCGGCCGGCCGGGCCATGACCATCCTGGCGCGGGATACCATGGAGGTGGCGGGCACGATCGCCTCTGTCACCACGGCCATCTGCAGCGCCTGCGGCAACTGCGAACGGGTCTGCCCCTACAACGCGATCAAGGTGGTGGAAAAGGACATGCGCGGCCGGAAAGTCCGGCACGCCGAGGTCACATCGGCCCTGTGCAAGGGGTGCGGCGCCTGCACGGCCGCCTGCTGGGCCAAGGCCGTTGACCTCAAGGGCTTCTCGAACGCGGGCCTCGTGGGCGCGGTGGAGGAGTTCTGATATGGCCGAATGGGAACCCCGCATCGCCGCCTTCCTGTGCAACTGGTGCTCCTACGCCGGCGCCGATCTCGCGGGCGTGAGCCGGTTCCAGTACCCGCCCAATGTCCTCATCAACCGCGTGCCGTGCTCGGGCCGCATTGACCCGGCCTTCATCCTCCGGGCTCTCCAGCTCGGCGCCGACGGCGTCCTGGTCTCCGGCTGCCATCCGGGCGATTGCCACTACGCTACGGGCAACTACTACGCCCGGCGGCGGTTCGCGGTCTTCAAGAAGTTCATCGATTACTGCGGCATCGAACCGCACCGGGTCTTCTTCACCTGGATCTCCGCCTCCGAGGGCCAGCGGTTCGCCGACACCATCAAGCATGTGACTGCCGAGGTGCGCAAACTCGGCCCCGCCACGCGGCTCGTCAAACAAGATCCATAGGAAGCCGGAATGCGGAAAAAGATGTTTTGCCACGAAGTCACAAAGACACAAAGGGGTGCGGGTTTTGATCCGAACCCGATCCGGGTCTTCCTTTGTGACTTGGTGTCTTTGTGGCAGATGTTGTTGTCGTACGGGGAATGACATGGCACTCATTGACGACCTGAAACGCGAAGCCCGGGCCCTTTTTGAGGGCAAAAAGATCGATGTCTTCATCGGCTTCAAGGCGGGGAC
>JBDREB010000008.1:0-16007 GCA_043820325.1 Planctomycetota bacterium
AAACCCGCCCCTACACGGTTGACATCCGGATGTTCCCCGTACAATCACCTGTGGGTCGAAAAAAGTGCCAAACCTTTTTCCGAAAAACATGACCGGTTACGGATAGGGATCAGGAAATCTGAAATGGAGAACCGGACCGGACCCGGTTGAGCGGCTGCGTTATGATCACGCAAACCCGTAGTGCTTGTTATGCCAGTCGCGGGGGGCCAAGCGGGCACTTGAGATGAGAGCGGGAATTGAAAAGTGACCGGGTTTTTTCTGTTGACTTATGTCCAGATAATGGCTATAGTATGGCTATTATGATGATGTATCGGATCATTATGGCACCGGAGGCGCAGGTTGCGTTTCTCAAACTCCCGGCGTTCCAACGCGCGGCAGTCCGCGATGCCATCGAGAGGCATTTACTGCATCAGCCGGCGTTGGAAAGCAAAAGCAGGATCAAGCACCTGCGCGGGTTGGATCGCCCGCAATACCGTCTGCGGGTGGGTATGATACGCGTATTTTATGACATTACGGATGAAGAGGTGCATGTGCTTGCGATCATCGAGAAATCAAAGGCCGCCTAATGGCTGGCCGAACAAGGAGACAAATTATGAAGCAATTGCCGCTGGCTGAAGTCAAGGATCATCTGACCCGGTATCTGCGCGATGCCGAGCACGGGCCCATTGTAATAACCCGGCACGGCAAGCCCGCAGGTGTGCTTATGGGTTTTGCATCTGAAGACGAGTGGTTCGAATACCGCTTGGAAAACGACCCCGCCTTCCTGAAGCGTATCGAGCGCGCCCGGCTGGCGATCAAGCGCGGCAAGGGCATGGCCTGGGAGCAGGTCAAGCGGGAGATGGCGGCGAAGTAGGCGGCCACTCAAGTAAATATTTTAACTGTGCGAGGTGGTCACAATTTGTGACTACCTCTTAAGATAAAGCCGTTGCCACCTGAAAGAGGTCGGAGGTCAGATGACGATTTCAGGGACGAGCTTGACCTCTTCGCGCAGGGCGGCCTGAATGACTTCGTTTTGCGGGATGCCGTGCCGCGGGCAGATCGGACCCTGTAGCCCACGGTCATTTTGGTCTCCATATCATGACGAATATCACCGCTGTTGACCAGATGCTATCACGCCGCCCGGATTTGTCAAGCGGAAAGAAGTCTACAGTCAACAGTTTGCAGTCTCCGGACCATGGACTGTGAACTGCAAACTGTGAACTTCCCCAAGAGCCAGGCTACGAAGCGGCCTCGTCCATCCTGTCAGCTTTGATAAAGTGCTAAAGTACCACTGTCCCCTACTCCGGGCTTTTCGTTTGGCTTTTCCTTCGTGCCTGTGCCACGTAAGATTTCGGCGCAATCGCTTGAAAGCTTCGCCAACGCAGTTGCAGCGGTATCCGGTAAACGCACAGTGGGCGTGTCGTGGAAGACATACTGCCCGTCTCCGACTATGCCGATGGCAAGTGCCTTGGTGCCGCGCAGACGCAAGCCATCGCGCCAGAACTTGGAGGCGTGCAGGCCAACATCCTTGCTGAAGTCGGGCAGCCCAATGGCCTCGGCTTCTTTGAGAAGATGAGGGTCTTCAACCCAGAACTTCTTCACCTGCGTATCCTGCTTATCAAGCAGGGGCATCTCTGCCTCCGTAGGTTTTCTGGTCAACTCCTTGATGGCCTTCTGGTTGTCCGTCGCGTACAATTGGTCGAAGACCTGTGCAATCTTCGCTTCACGACTCTCGTTTGTGGGGGCTTGCGCCGCATTGGAATCGGCTTGTGAGAGCGCCGGCATCCTGCACTTGAAGATGACAGGGGCGATCTTGACGACCTTGTCGGCCAGCTTGCGCTTATCCGTCATTTTCGCCTTGTAATCACCGCTGAGATTTTGGAATTCCAATAAGACGGCCTTGCCAAATTGCTGGCCCATGGTGACCGGAGTGGACCATCCCTTCACAATACATAGGCTTTTTACCAGCGTTCCGGTTTGCCCACAGTATGCACAAAGACCGCCATTGTCTGCTACATTCAGCCACAACTTGCGGGGCCGCCAAGCAAGCCTGGCTACTGCATCAGGTGAATTCGGCTGCTCGTTGCCCAACCATGGAGCTTGATCAGCTTGCGGATTTGTTTCCGGAAGATTCGCGCGAAGGGTCTGGAGCAGGTTCTTGCCTTCAATAAATGCGTAGGCCGCAGAGCCCGGGTTGACTGATGCGGGATAAGACCCGTTGGCCGGAGCCCAGACCGATAGCCGCAGGATTCCCATCGTGCAACACGCAGGACAAAACCCGTAGGAACCGTCATGCACAATGTGGCGCATGTGATTCACCGATTTCGCTCCAGGGAACTCGACGAGGAGATCGCCGATGGGCAGAGGATCTTTACCCTTCAACATTTCGTCCTGATAGAACCTCTTACCGTCGCCCAGCAGATTAAAGGCGACTTTGTGTCCCGCCAGCTTTGTCAGCCAGTTCTCTGGTATGCCGGCTATCTTCTCGTCCAACGCCGCGAGGGTAGACTTCGCGTCCTTCTTGCACCACATGAACACGGCAATCAAGAAGCGCAGCAGGGAGACCTTGTCCATTGGATTCGAAGTGGCTATTTGAAAGATATTGCCCGCTTTCGTCAGAGCATCGCGGATTCCGACCTTGTCTGGTCTGCCATCTCGCCAGATTATTGGGATCCATTTCTCATCAATAAGATTGAAGTCCATTGTCGACTCCTAATATGGATGAATTACATACCTGACACCTTCACCATCTGATCAGAGATCGCCCTTGCACAACATAGGATATCACCATGGGCTGGACTGTCAAGGCGAAACCGGAAACCAGCAATGTCATATTCTACCCCACCAGGTATGACAGATAGAGTCACACCCCCATTTTTCTTTGAGATTTCTTCCGGGCGCATAATGGGCTTGGGTTGGGCCGGGAGCGGCCCTGGGAGGTGCGGATCTGATATCTCCATGTTTTCCATTCCTTCGCTCATATTACAGGATGGAAGCCCCGCTTGCAGGATCATGGGCGCACCTCCGTGCCGGATTGATCCGGTTTCAACAGGGTTCGGTGTTGTTCCCACTGTGCCCGATCGTTTTCTATTAGTTCCTGAAGTTGTTCCGGTTTGGGCAGGGCCACAAGATAGCGGGAGACGAAGAGCCGGCGATCCATGCCGCCGGTGGCGTATTCGACTTTGGTGCGGTCTTTGTCCGCGCAGAGAAGCAAGCCCACGGGCGGTTGGTCGCCTTCGGTCATCATCTGATCTTTCCAGTAGTTCAGATAGAAGTTCATCTGACCCGCATCGCCATGCCGGAATGCGCGCACTTTCAGGTCTATAAGCAGATGACAGCGGAGGACGCGATGATAGAAAACCAGGTCAAGGTAGTCGTGTTCGTTGCCGACCGTGACTCGCTTCTGGCGGGCCTCGAAACAAAAGCCGTTGCCGAGTTCAAGCAGGAACGATTGCAGGTGATTGAGCAGGGCGGCCTCCAGCGTGGATTCATGATAGCAGGTTTGTTCCGCCAAGCCGGTGAATTCCAGCACATAGGGATCGCGGATAAGTTCGGCCATGGTTTGCGGAGCTTTGGCCGCGTCTTCGCGCCCGGACTGGATCACCGCCTGTTTGTCGGTTGAAAGCCCGGTGCGTTCATAGAGTAACGAACCAATTTGGCGTTGGAGTTGTCTTTTCGACCAGTTACCCTTGAGACATTCGTTTTCGTAGAACGCGCGCTTCCATGGATCGTCAATGACCAACAGGTCAACCAGATGGGTCCATGAAAGCCGAAGCAACATGTCCGCTGGAAGCGGAATAGGTTGTTTTTTATCTCCCGAATGAGAAACGCCAACCGGCGGTGAGCTTTTTGTTAACGCCTTGATGTTGAAGAGTTTGTCCGAAATGCTCACCACCGGTGAGGAAATTGCCGGACGCAATTGTGGATAAAGCAGGTAAAAAAGCCTCATCCGTTCCAGCATCTGCCGGCTACAGCCATTCACACCCCGTTCTTGCAAGTCGGCGGACAATTGTTTCAACAGCCCCGTGCCGTATTTCGCCCGATCCTTGCCGTTCTGCTCATACTCGACGAGATACGCGCCGATCATCAAGTTGCGCAGTATCAGGTGGCGGTTCACCGCGCCGGCGGCGCCTGCCTGCGCCTGCTGGTGCGCCTGGCCGATGGCCTCGATCAAAACGGTGTAGTTCATTTTCGACGCGCTCATGAGCATACCTCGCTGTTGCGGAGATGGCACCCCATTTTTCCTTGAGATTTCTTCGTGCGCACAATGGGCGGCGGTTGGGCCGGGAGCGGCCCTGTGAGGTGCGGATCTGATATCTCCATGTATCCCTTCCTTCGGCTTATAAAAGAGAGCAGAGAGTGGGCCTGTGGATATAGGGTGATTAGGTGTTTTAGGTGTTTAGAAGAGACTATAAACCCACCCTCTGCTCTTTAGTGCGAAAGAACGCCCATTTACCAATATCATAGTGCATCATACACTTTATTTGTCCATGTCAATACAATTCACCCGGGAAACAGGTTGAGGTTATAAAACCGCCTTGACCACGGCACGACTCAATATGCACATTCGGGTGATTTGCATGCTGGTATTACACATATCCGAACTGCCGGTTATGCCACTCCAAGGCTGAGGGGGAGGGGTTGTACTTGGCGTCGCCGGGTAGGGCGATGGGTTTGTTAGAGCACGCCTTCGGGGTGTTCGACCTGGCGGCTGTGGGAGATCAAAACGCGGTAGGCGGGGGTGATGGTGAGGCCGCCACGGTCGAAGAGCCAGTGGTGGGTCTTGCACAGGGCCAGACCGTTGCGGGGATCGTCGTTGTGGAACTGATGAAACGGCAAAATGTGGGCGGCATCGACCACGGAGATGTCTTCGATCAGAACACTGACGCCGCAGATGGCGCAGGTGTGTTTGTAGTTGGCCTTGACGATACGGGCAAAGGCGTAGTCGCGGGTCTTTTCTTCGGGCTCCCCTTCAGCGACGCCCTCAAGTTTGAAGTCGCCCTGGATCTTTGCCTTGAGCGCGGTCTCATAATTGAATGAGGCGGAGATGACACTGAGTTCCTTGGTGAGCCGGCCGGCCTCTTCGGGGGTGAAGTAACCGCCGTTCAGGATCTCCTCCTCCACCGCCTGCCTGCGGCCCGCGGGCGTGGCCACCCGGCCGATGAATTCGTCCGAGAACTCCGCGCTTTCGGCCTGCTCCAAGGGCGCTCATGGACGCCCCCGGCGTGTGCAGGTGGTCGGTTTTGGCATGGAGCTTGTAGAAACCGTCCGTCTCCAGATGGAACAGCGGCATACTGATGGGCCCCGGCTTGTCATAATCCAGCGCGTCCCAGATAGCGTGGTAGGTGTCAAGCAACTCCCTGTTCCGGAAACTCACACACTTCAGATCCAGCCGCCCATCTTCAAACAGCTTGATCACCGCCAGTATCAATACCGGCTTGTGCGGCGCCTTCCCGGTCGAAAACCGCTCCCGATCCCCCCACGAAACCCGCAGTTTACTGAAGTTAGGCACCATTCGGGACTCTAAGCCAGCCCAAAGTATATTACTTGGGTCTGAACAGGCAGGGCGTGCCCTTGTGGCCGGGCTTGAGTTTGGGGTCCCTTTCCACGCACTTAATACCAGCAGCCGAATTGTTCGCGCCCCGCTTTTGGGCTTCTTCAACCAGCTCCGGGTGCTCGGCTTGAAGGCGTAAAAATGCCTTCTTGTTCATGAAGGTCATACCGGCGTGGGCACCACTCGCCTGGGCGTCCCGCCTGAGGCTGGGGAACAACATGGCAACGATCTTCGGCCCCTGACCAGCCAGGCTGGCTTCGACAAGGTTGGTAATTTGCGTATTCGAACCTGCAAACACGACATTCTCATACTTCGATTCGGCAGCCGGATGCGCAGTCGCAAACACGACTGCACGACGGCCCTGGGCGACCGTCCAATCCAAGTCATTGTAATCTCGCAACCCGGCAACCACCCACTCATACTGCTTGTCTTCATACATCGCCATGCTTTGCCCTTTCTAAATAATGGCCTTCCAATCCAGCGTTCAAACACTACCTATGGCCGGTTCAAGGTGCCGCGTACGGTTACCTCATGTTATTCCGGGACAGAACAACGGTTTGATGTATATGCGTATGCGCCCACCGTCAATCGTAAGGAACAAACCCTTGCCGCGGTCAAGCATGTCTTTGTTCCCGCCTGCGTTCCCTACCGCAGGGTAGTAGAGGATTCCCGTCACCTGTCTGTTATCACCGGTTGGCATATGGGACAATCCCTCGCCGATCAGTTTGGCATACGCAAGGATCTGGTAGATATCGCTATGCTTTATGACAACCGGGCCTCCCGATTCGAGGTAAAACCCGTCCCCATCGCCGACCAACTGCCCGAAAATGGACTTGTATTTGGCATCGACGACTATGATATCCTCTTTGACGCCGAGATAATCCGGCTGCACGGAGAAATGTTTATTGTTCTCATTTCTTATGTATAACGGTAACTGACATTGCCAACGTGTATCCGCGGAATGGATTTCCAACTGCCTACCAACATACAGCTCAAACAGCCTGTTCATGTCTATCGAGAACGGAAGGGTCATGTTCTTCCTGATCTTAGCTTCGCTCTCATCGGTATGCGCCAGAATATTATGATATTTCCTAATTATGCTCTTAGCCGACCTGTGGATGTGTTTGTAGACTGAGAACATGCCGCTATATCGCAACCCCCGGAACAGCCCCGCGGAATACGGCTGAGTCTCAATTCCCTGCATATTGGATGCGATCTCGCGGTTAATCCGGTTGAAGTCATCCGTGATGACATCCCGGTTGCCGTGTAGCATGTTCCGGCAGATATCGAACGCAAGTTTAAGGACCTGGTTTTCCTTGATATTTTTTGTCAATACCGTATACCGGCAATACGCCCGTTCCGGATGGGCCTTCACCAGGTTTCTCCTGACCGTATTGGACAGGTCCAGCTTGCCTTTCACCTTACCGGTTAGGTTTTCCTCGATCTTGTGGAAATTCTGCTTTAGGTGTTTTCTTGAGAAATCATACAGGTCCCACATGAACAGGATGAGTTCGAGGACCCAGATATTTCTGTTGGGCGCTTCAGTTGCCAGATCGATCGGCTCCGCGGCACGGTCATACCAGAAGCACTCCCTGAAACGGCCGCGGTTGGCACGGGACGCGAGTACACAGCCGGCCAGTGCCAACATATCGAGGTTGTCGATCTTCGGGAGCACGAAAAGCGGCCGTTTCCCCTCGATCAGCCACACGGCCCCGACATAGTTGCCCGCCTTGAACGTACTGTTGACTTCAGAAATCCCCAGGACCTCCCGCGGGGGACACACTGCAACTGACTTGCGGATCTCTTCGATCTCCCCCGGGGCCAGTTCCTCCGTATCGCTCTCCGGGACCGTGAATGTGATGGGGTCGTATTCGCGAACCCCTTTCCTGATGAAGTATTTCTTCTCAGGTGCCGTGATGGATGTGCTCGTGGCTTCACTCATAGCGGGCAACCATTGCTTTAAAGGTATCGGCAATATCGGCTGTAAGGATGCCGTCGCTGAAATACTCCTTGAGCAGCGGGATCACCTGGTACCTCATTTTCAGGAGCAGATCCTCCTTGGTGTCGGCAATGAAATACGTATGACCGGGCATGATCTCCCCGGCGGAATAATCGCTTGAGACCGCGTCTCCAGCCAATGCCTGTTCGAGCGCCCGAAACAGTTCGAGGGCCATCCCACTGCAGGAGCCGCCCGTCGATGCGTAGTAATTTTCAAGGGCATCGCTGTTCGCCAGGTACGGGTAGAAAACAAACCGGCGCCGCAGGGCGTAGTCGATATGTCCAATGGACCGGTCGGCCGTATTCATGGTTCCAATGATATAAAGGTTGGGCGGAATAACCAGCCGGTCATCGTCGCCTGTGGCGTAGGGCAGCTTTACGGCCTTGCCCCGGTACTCAAGCGCGTAAATCAACTCGCCGAACACAGCCGCAAGGTTGGCGCGGTTGATTTCATCGATTATCAGTATGTATTTGCGGGGTTGTTTATCGTCTGTCGTCATCGCTGCCGAAGCTGCCTGGCATAACTCCACAAAAAGCTTGTTCTCGGCCCGGTACACCACCCGACCCGATTCCGTTTTCACCGAGATGCCACGGATAAAATCCTCGTAATTGTATGAGGGATGGAACTGGACAAGCGCCCAAGAGCCCGAGGGACTTTCCGCCTTGAAGCGGCATGCCTTAAGGCCCGCCCTATCCACGCCAAGCATCGCCGCAGCAATACCCATGGCCGCCCATGTCTTGCCAGTCCCCGGTGGGCCGTACAGGACAATCTGGCGGGCCACGTCGAATAGGGAAGACATGCGATCCCCGGGAAGCGGGTCTGTAGCCCCGACCTTTTCCCCGCTGATATATTCATACCATGTTTTCCATGCATCCGCATTGACCCGGATTTGCCCCCGCTGCGGATCGTCTTCCGGTATGTTATCGCAAAGGTCCCCGGCCTCGCGGATGTCGCCGAAAAGGAACTTCCACAATTCGTTCGCCAACGCACTCTTTGCTATATAGTGGGTCCGCTTGCACCAGCGAAAAAGGTTCAAATACCCGTTTCGTTTGTAGATGCCGGCCGTGACTTCACCGGCTGTCAACACATGCCCCTTTCCGGCCACTGCCTTGAGAAGGTCCAAGACACCACGGGGCAGATCCTGGGCCGATTGGGGCGGGTGGGTATCAAATTCAAGCATCTTCGCCCTGATGAACGCAACAGCGTCGGCGTCCAAAGCGGCGGGATCGGCCAATTGCAGGTCCAGAGAACCCGTTGCCGTCATCACCCATCGGAACGGGACTCTGGTGTGGACTTTTACCAAGTAGATCACCCGTGATATGTCAGCCCGGCCGGAAGTGCCGCATTCGGCCGTCAAGACCCCCGGATCAGTCGACGAGCCGGTCACTTCGAATATTCCCCGGTAGACCCATTCCCCAGTGGCCTGTTTCATGAACACCGGGATCCGCCCTCCCTGTGTGGCCAGCATCGCCCCTTTCTCCATCACCTGGGGTCCGGACCCGCACAGGATTTTATCCGGAGCTTCAGGGTTACTTGCGGGATCCAGCGCGGCACAGACGATCTGTTTATCGCGGGAAGGAAGATAGGATTGTGTATCCCCTCCGATGAGCTTGGCAATCGCCTCCCGCGTATAAAAGGAACCTTCGACAAGCTTATTCATGGTCGGCCTTCTCAATTATCTCCTTGAACGCCACAGACAAGTCATCTTCGAGTATGCCATCGCTGAAATATTCGAACAACAACGGCAGTACCTGGTATTCCATCTTCTGCATCAGGGCCCCGTTGCTTTTAGCCATAAAATATGTGTGCCCTGGCATCAGGTCCTCAGCCGAATAATCGGGCGACACGGCCCTCTCGTTGAAAAGCGCGGTAAGGCTATCGAACAATGTCAGAGCGGTCGGCCCCCAAGCCTGCCCTTTACTGTAAAACACCTCTAGCGCCTTTCGGTCTGCCAGACAGGGCACAAAGACGAACCTGCGGCGGAGCGCATAGTCAATATGCCCGATCGACCGGTCCGCTGTGTTCATCGTCCCTATGACAAGCAGGTTCTTAGGGATGGACAAGTTGTCATTGCCGTTAATACTGTAGGGCAGTTTGACAGCTTCCCCCCTGTATTCAAGCGCATAAATGAGTTCCCCTAATACCGATGCCAGGTTAGCCCGGTTGATCTCATCAATGATCAGGATATAGGTCTTGTCACCATTCGCCGACGCCTCCAAACAGAGGCGGGCGAACAGTTTATCCTCCGTTTGATAGGTGACTCCGCCCTCTTCTGTTTTTACCGTTATTCCTCGCACGAAATCCTCATAGTTGTATGAGGGGTGGAACTGAACCAGCGCCCAGGCTCCCTTTTCCCCGCAGCCGGTGGGGTATTGGCAATCATCCACATCCTCCCGCCCGAGGATTTTTTGGACCGTTTCAATGGCGGTATGGGTCTTGCCTGTGCCGGGGGGACCATACAGGATTATCTGACGGAAACGGTTCAACAGGCTGACAATCCCCATACTCCCGCGTGCCGTACCCTCGTCTCTTTCATCGGCAACTGGAGTATCGGTTATGGCCCCCTCCTCCAGAACATAAAAAGTGTAACCTTTCCGGTTTTCATGTTTTTCATTGCGGATACGTTTCTTTTCAAGGTCCGCCGCATCACCGACCAATACTTCATCCCAATTACATGGTATTGCAAAAATACGCTTCGATTGTTTGATCAAGTCCATGTACAAATAGAACCGCTTTCTGGCGGCGCTGCGCTTACTGTTGTCAAGACTACGATAGTTATGGGCTAAATCAATCAATTCCTGTTCGACACCCGATGCTACCATTGTGCGGCCTTCAATTTCCCCTACAATGAATTGATTCAGGGCATCGACTTTGTAATAATTGTTAAGGTCGGGGTGCCGTTTGATCAATTCGGCTTGGATTCTCCCGACTTCCGGGTACTTGTTATAGTTGTCACCCGTAAGCTCGTAACCTAACCAGGCGAGTGATTCTTCGGTCTTCTTGTTAAGCACCGGGTACCGATGCTTGTCCACTCGGTTCAGATATATTGTGGCGATCCCAATACCGAAAAACGGATAATTTTCACGATCTTTCAGCCAAGCGACCGCATCAAAGACCTTGCTGAATGGATCGAGGATGAAATCCCTGAACTTACCGACCTTGCCGCCTAACCCTTCGATGAATTGGTTCTTGGTCCTATGCCCACCGCTCTGTATTTTACCACCCTCACCAACAAACTGATGAAAAAACTCCAACAGTGCATCATCGGACATGCCTTTGAGCGAAACCTCGGTAATGGTTCCCGCATATACATCCTCATGCTTGAAGTGATCATCTTGCGCAAACCACTTTTCAAAGGCTGCCAATACCGATTCCAGTTTATCCTTGCTTAACATCCTATACCCTTATCAGCAACCGTTCGACAATATTTCCAATGTGACAATCTACAAACTTATCACTTCCGCGTCGCCGACATGGCTATAGCGGTCGGGCATGCAGGTGAGGACGATGATCTGGGTGGCGCGGGCCGCCTTGGCGAGGACGGCGCCCATGAGTTTGAGGCGGTCGGGATCGGAGTAGCCGAGGGTGTCGTCAAGGATCACCGGCACGCCGCCTTCGCCGGCGACGATGAGGGCCGAGGCCAGGCGCACCATCAGGGCCAGCTGTTCCCGGGTGCCGCCGCTCAACGACGGATAGGGCACGGTGCGGCCGTCAAGGGTCCGGGAGGTGATGGCCAGGGTGTCATCGAGCTGGACCTGGAAGGACGGGTTGAAGACGATCCCGCCCAGCTGTTCGATGCGGTCGGCCAGGGGGCGGATGTAGGAGCGGTGGGCTTTGTCGCGCTCTTCGCACATGACCTCGTACAGGACTTTGGCGGCGCCGGCCCGTTTAAAGAGGGATCCGTTCTCCCGGCGTTTGGCGGTGAGCTTCGATTCGAGGGCGTCTTTCTGCTCCTGGAGCCCCTCTTCGCCCCAGGCCTTCAGCCGGCCGTTGAGTTCGGACAATTCGGTCTGGTTCTTGGTCAGGGTCTTGCGGAGCGTAGCCAGTGAGCCTTCGGCGGTTTCCTTGAGGGCTCGCACCGCTTCGGGCTTTCTGGCGGCAAGGTCGTTCTTGACGACGCCGACGCGGGCTTCTTCCTCACCCCGGGCCCGGCCGGCCTTGTCAAGGGCTACAGCCAGTTTTTCATCGGGGTCGGCCTTGCGGACTTTGGCGAGTTTCTCGATAAGTGACTGGACCTCGTTCTTCTTATATTTCAGATCGGCCGCGGACCCTGCACAAGTACGCATGGCGGCATCCCGCGCATTGCGGACGGTCTCCTCCTGACTGCGGATATTGCCGATTTTCCGTTCCGCGGCATTACGGGCGCTTTCGGCCTCCTTGCGCGCTTCAACGGCTGTCTCAAGGTCGGCGGCAATAGCCGGGATCCTGAGCCGGTCGGCACGGTAGGCCGGGACCTTGACCTCCAAACCTTCGATGAGGGCGATCATTTTCTCGAACGACAGGTCGCGGAGGTTGTCTTTCTCGGTTTTTTCCTGGTCTTTTTTATCGCGCTCCGCCCCGGCGCGCTCATCCAATAGTCTGGCGGCGTGGTCTTCATCATCCGCTCCCGCCGCTTTGCAGGCTTCCAGGAAGGCTTCTTTCGCCGTTTCATATTCCCGGGCGTATTCGACCGCCTTGGACCCGCTGCCAAGGGTGACGGTGATCTCCACCGCATCGGGGACGGTGATCCGCAGGCGGTCGGCGACCTTGATGGCGTCGAGTTCTTCGCCGGCATCGACGGTTTTCTTTTTTCCATCCACCTTGATGCCGGTCTTGCACAGGCCGCAGACTTTGACCGTGGTGGCGACTGCGCTCAAACGGGCCTCGGCAGACCGTATGGCCTTGGCCGCGTCACGGATGTCTTCGAGTTTCTTTTTGGTGATCTTTGAGGCCTGCAGATATTTTTCGGCCCTGACGGCCTTCTTGTGCGCCTCGACGATCTTGTCCATGCGCTCCTTGAGCTGTTCCAGATTGAGCCGGTCGTTGTAATGGTCATGATCGTTGCGCCGAAGCTCGGCCAGGGCCGAGGCTTCCCTGTATTCGCGGGTCGCCGCGTCAAGATCGGCCTGCAAGGGTTTAAGCTGGTCCTCCAGCTCGGTGAGGCGGAGTTCGGCCGGGGCATGCTTTTTATCGAGGCCGGCGATCTCCTCCTGCAGGGCGCCGATGCTTTCGGCCAGGGTCCGGCGCTCGTCGACCGCCTTGCGGGCATCATTCTCTTTGCCGCGGGCAAGATCGAGCTGGAGTCCGGCGTTCTTCAGGTCGGCTTCGAGCTTGTCGATCTCCTTGAGTGCGGCGACATGGGTATCGAGTTCCTTCTGCAGGTCCCCTTCCCTTTGGCGGGCGGCCCCGACCTCCCGCTCCAGCCGGGCGGCGCGGGTGACATCGGACTCAAGGTCAGCCAGCTTGCGGGCGATGTCGGTGGCCTGGCGGGCGAGTTCTTCTTCGCCCTGGCGGGCTTCGGTGAGGTTTTTCTTTTCCCCGCCCCTTTCCGTGTGGTAAACAGCGTATTCTTTCTGGACCCGCTCGAACAGGCCGGCCGCCGCGGAATCGACCGCCTTGCCGCCAGCGGCTTGGTCAAGGGCGGCCGAGAGGGCGGTCTGCTTGGAAAGGTCGGGCTGGGTGATGGCTTCGCCCTGCTGGACGCGGAGGGCGCGCCAGAGGGCGGTGTCGATGGTGGCCTTGAGGATCGCCTCCACCCGGTCGTGGGCTTCGCGGCCGCTCAAGTTCTCCGGCGCAGGCCGGGTGACGGTGAGCGTGGTCTCCGGTCGTTTCAGGTAACGCTTGCGGTAGATGAAGCGGTAGGGGCCGGTCTCGACCTCGAGTTCGATCTCCGGGCCCTCGTCGGCATGGACGGGCTTGACGGCCTGGACCTCCCTGTGTCTGCTGTTGTCATAGTGCTCGAAGAGGATGTCGATGGCCTCGCCCAGGCTCGATTTGCCGGCCTCGTTGGGCCCCTTGATGACCGTGATGCCGTCGGCCCGGAAGGTGATCTCGCATTTTTCTATGCCCCGGTAATCGGCAAGGCGGAGGCGGTGGTACCTCATTGGGCGCTCCTTGCCAGGCGGACGAGGAGCATGAGGGCGTCGCGGGCGCCGGCGGCTTCGGGGGTGTCGGCGGTGGCCCGGGCCCGCAGGCAGGCGACGGCCGCGCCGGCGAAACCGGAGAAGGCAAGGTCGGTAAAGTCGGCATCGTCGGGTATGACGGCTAGTTCGTTATCGCGGACCTCGATGGCGGCCAGGAGGTCCCGGGCCGTATCGAGGGTCTGGATCAGTTCACCGTGCAGGGCCAGGGTAAGGGTGCCCGTGAGACGGAGTTTGACGACGGCGCATTCCTTGTTTGCGACCCGGTCGAGCCATTCCCTGAGGGCGGCGATGTCGGCCGGGGTGTTGAGGTCGACCCGGTCGCGCTCGATGAACTGCCATTTGCCGGTCTGGACCTCGCGGGTTTGGACCGCATCGCCGTCGATCTCCACGACCAGGGCGAAGCCGGAGCGCTCGTTGTAGTCCGTGGCCTCGGGGGCGCCGGAGTACCAGATGCGGCCGCCGGCATCGACCTTGGTGACCGAATGCCGGTCGCCCAGGGCGATATAATGGCATTTCCCGGCCTGGAGCGCCTGTTCAAGGCCATCGGCGGCGATCAACCCGGGGGCGGCGGGGGCGGGGTTAAGGCGGTCTAGGATGCCGTGGCCGAGGATGATGCGCGTGGTGCGGCCGGCGGGGGCCAGGGCGGCCAGGATGGGCGCCATGAGGTCCATGGCCGCACCCTTGGCGAACCACGGGATGCCGATCAGTTCCACACCGTCGGCGATGCGGATCGGGTCCGTGTTGGCGATCACATGCACATGGGCGGGTTTGCGCTCTTTGAAGGTCGTGGAATTGAACACGGAAACATAGTTCAGCGGGTCATGGTTGCCCGGCAGGAGGTAGACCGGGACCGGGACATCCTTGAGCGCGTCCATGGCCCGGGCGACGGTCTTGCGGTCGATCTGGTTCGACTCGAACACATCGCCGCAGGCGGCAATAAAGGCACAGCCCTCCTCCCGGGCGATCTGCCCCAAGCGCCGGATGGCGTCAAAACGGGCCTGGGCAAACCGCTCCTGGGCCCCCTCCGACAGAAAATGCCGGGTCATGCCGATCTGCCAATCCGCGGTATGGATGAATTTCATGCGCGCCACCTATGCCACCGAACGGGAGAACACCCTTGCGCAACAAAGATTATCACATTATTACCGCCTGTCAAGCCGATTCTTGCCGAAAATCAGATCCCGGCGTTTGGAATACACCCCCATTATGCACCAAGGGGTGGGACAAATAGAGTCATACCTCAAAATTCCGGGGCCGATCCCCGGTCATGGGAATTTATTCTTGACTTGCCGGGCGGAAGCGTAAGATATCCCCTTCCCCATTTCGGAGACGGCGATGAAAGCCAATGTCCCGCGGAATGTCCGCAAGAAACAGATCATCGCCGCGGTGGCGGAAAAGACCGGGATGACCACCGCCTACACCAGGCAGGTGGTGGAGCGGTTCATGTCTGAGATGATCTCCGAACTGGCCCACGGCAATGACCTGGAGTTCCGCGGCTTCGGCAACTTCCGCGTGGTCACACGGAAAAAGAAGATCGCCCGCAACCCCAAGACCGGCACCGTGATTACCGTCCCGCCCCACCGCGTGGTCCGCTTCCGGCAGGGCAAGGAAGTCAAAGAGCTTTTGAATTCATAGCTCCGGCTGCCACCGCCGCAAAGAATCGGTATACGGCATACGGAAACCCCGAGGCAGAGCTCGGGGTAAACTCCAGGCGTTCCGGCTTACGGAATCCGGTATACGGTTCTGATCCGGATCGAAGGCCAATGACCAATAGAGGGGGCGGACCAATCATCGCCCCAGAAATCCCTGGTTCCCCCCTTCGACCCTCGGATCATCGGCACTTTTCCGACCCGGCTTGCCATGGATGTGCTTCTTGAGGCGTTCCACCGTCCGGATCTTCTGGTTGATCTCTCTACGCATGCGGGCCTCGATCGCTGAATTGGCCGTTGTGCCCACGGGTTTTTCTTCCATCGGCTTTTGTGGTGATCCCATATCACCCACCCCCCTCAATGCTGTTTACTTTGCGATCGTTGCCTGTGGCGCCAGCCAACCCTGCTCATGAAGGCGGTTCCATGCGATGCGGATGTGTTCCGGTTTGAACATCCGGCGTTTGCGGTCAGTCCTTAGTACACCGCCCCATAATAAAGGGGTCAGATCTCAATCATCATAACGACCCGATTCCGGAACGCTGGTTCATGCCAGATCTTGTTTGGTAGGGGCACGGCATGCCGTGCCCAACCCAATTGGCCCCAAAACAAGCGCCGACCCGGGCTGGATCTTCCTCGACTCCGTCCGCAAGCCGGCCACGCGAGGGCACGGCATGCCGTGCCCCTACAACGGAAAAGAATGCCAC
>JBDREB010000009.1:0-11755 GCA_043820325.1 Planctomycetota bacterium
GGGCCTCGCAATGACGGCGGGTGGCGTACGCCGCGCATATCTCCTGTCACTGCGAGGAGCCCGCGACGAAGCAGACTCCGGAGGGGATTGCTTCGCGGGGCCTCGCAATGACGGAGGGTGGCGTACGCCGCGCATATCTCCTGTCACTGCGAGGAGTCCGCGACGAAGCAGACTCCGGAGGGGATTGCTTCGCGGAGCCTCGCCAAGCGGAACAGTAGACTTAGAACAGTGACGACTTAGAACAGTGACTGTCCCCATAAAAAGGCTTGCAATGCGGCGGCGTGGAGATATAATGGAAACTTGATCATCGCAGGGCCGTTGGGGCCTTCCCAAGCCCGGAAAGGGCGCTTGGGTCTGAAAATGAGGCTGGACCTGGAAAATGAAGGAAAAGTGAAAGGGTGGATATGGCGCGGATGAAGCGGATCAAGATGCCCGGATGCAAGGTGGCGGCCTACCATGTGGTGACGCGGGTCAATGCCCGTCAATACCGGCTGGAAGACGGACTGCAAGAGAAGTTCGTCAAGCACTTGAAGAAGCTTAAAATGCTCTATTTCGTGGAGTATGGGGCCTATTGCGTGTTGAGCTCGCACTACCATCTGATCCTGCGGTTCGCCGATCCCCAGGACATCAGACCTGAAGAGGCGATGAAGCGGTGGAACACTTACCATGAGGGTACGGTCTTCAAGAAAGACGCGACCAATCCGGAGCACCAGGCCTATGTGGTCAAGGAGTTGACCGATCTTTCCAGTTTCATGAAGCGGCTGAACCACCATGTCAGTGTACGGCACAACAAGGCCAGGGACCTGCAGGGGACCCTGTGGGAAGGTCGGTTCCATTCGACGATCATGGAGCGGGGGTATTCCCTGGCGATGTGTGCGGCGTATATCGAGCTGAATGCTTTCCGGGCCTCGATGGTCAGGAAGCCCGAGGATTACGCCTTCTGCAGTCTCAATTACCTTCAGAAAGGCAATAAAGACGGGCTCATTGATCAGAGCCTGATAGCCGAAGGCGTAGGCGCGGATAAGAATGACCTTCAAGGCTTGCTCCAGACTTATACTGCACTGGTCTATGCCAGCGGGGCCAGACCACACAAGGGCAAGGCCAATGGGCTGGTCATCACCGAGGCGATGCAGAAAGAGCTGAAAGCGAAGGGGATCGAGATCAAGGCCGGAAGTCTTGGCGAGAAGGTCCGGGAATATATCCTGGGCAAGGTGGTGGGGCGGTCGGAGTATGTGCGGAAGTTCTATGATGAGTGGCTGAATCCCGGATACAGGGGCGCCCGGCGCAAGCGGCATGCGGCGAAGTGGCTGAAGGATCTCGGTCAGGGGCTTTGGACCGCGTGCAGTCGGGAGGCTTTGGGGCTGAAGCCTGAAACCAGTAACGATACCGGCTGAAGTCGGCCACAAACTGACAACCGATCGCCTGAAAACCCTTGCCCTCCTGCATGGGGCGGGTACTAAGACCGTAGACATCCCGGATATTTGCCACAAAGTTCACAAAGGTAAAATAGGGTTTGGGGTTTGACCGGAGCCATCCACTTTGTGTCTTCGTGGCTGAAATTCTTTGCGTCCCCGGGCCTGGCGTTATTACTTCTTGGCCTCCGCACGGGCCTTCTTGCGGGCTTCGATGACTTCCTCGGCTAGGGCCAGCGGCACGGCCTCGTATTGTTCGAAGTGCATGGTGAACGAGGCGCGGCCCTGGGTGAAATTACGGAGTTCGTTGGAATAGCCGAACATCGACGAGAGGGGGACATGGCCCTTGACGACATGGGCGTTGCCCTGCATGTCCATGCCCAGGATGCGGCCCCGCTTGGAGCAGAGGTTGCCGGTGACCTTGCCCGCGAAATCCTCGGGCGTGACCACATTCACGCTCATGACCGGCTCCAGGAGCTGGGGGCCGGCCCGGAGCACGCCCTGTTTGAACGCCATGGAGGCGCAGGTGCGGAAGGCGAGTTCGGAGCTGTCCACATCGTGGGCCGAGCCGTCGGTCACGGTCACCCGCACATCGACCACGGGGAAGGTGGACCAAGCGCCCTCGTGCATCGCGTCGAGCAGGCCTTTTTCGATGGCGGGAATGAATTCCCGGGGGATGTCGCCGCCGATGACCTTGTTGACGAACTCGAACCCTTTGCCCGGACCGAGCGGCTCCAGCTCCAAGACCACATGCGCGTACTGGCCGTGGCCGCCGGTCTGTTTCTTGTGTTTGTATTCGACTTCCACGGACGCGGTGATCGTTTCGCGGTAGGCGACCTGGGGCATGCCCGTGGTCGCCACCATGCCGAACTCCCGCTTCAGCCGGTCGATGAGGATCTCCAGGTGGAGCTCACCCATGCCGGAAATGATGGTGTCGCCCGATTCCTTGTCGGTTTCGACCAGGAAGGTGGGATCCTCTTCGGCCAGGCGCATCAGCCCCTTGATGAGCTTTTCGTCGTCGGCCTTGCCTTCGGGATGGACGGCCACGCTTACCACGGGCGCGGGGAATTCGATGGCATCGAGGATTATGGGATCGTCCTCGCTGCAGATGGTATCGCCGGTGGTCGAATCGGAGAGGCCCACCACCGCGCCGATCTCGCCCGAGTAGAGCTGCTCCACCATTTCCTGCTGGTTGGCGTGCATTTTCACCAGGCGGCTGATGCGCTGGCGCTTGCGCTGGGTGGAATTGAGCACATAGGTGCCGATCTGCATGGTGCCGGAGTAGATCCGCACATAGACGAGCTTGCCGATGTGCTTGTCCGCGACCACCTTGAAGGCCAGGGCGGCCAGGCGGCCGTCGTCCTTAGGCACGCGTTCGATGGGATTGCCCTTGATGCAGGTGCCGGAGACGGGCGGCAGGTCGAGCGGGCTGGGCAGGAAGTCGACCACCGCGTCGAGCAGGCGCTGGACGCCCTTGTTCTTGAAGGCCGACCCGCAGAGCACGGGGCAGATGAGGTGCCGGTGCGAGGCGCGGCGGACGGCGGCGTTGATCTCCGCTTCGGAGATGGGCGCTTCGGCGCAGAATTTTTCGAGGAGGTGTTCGTCGATCTCCGCGACCTTTTCCATGAGGTTGCGGCGCCACTTGCGCGTCTCGGCCGTGAACTCGTCCGGGACCGGCGTTTCACGGATCTTGGTGCCGTCCGTTTCGTCGTCGTAATAGACGGCCACATTCCGGACTAGGTCGATGAGCCCCGCGAATTCAGGCCCCTGGTTGATGGGAATGACCAGCGGCACGGCGTTGGCGCCGAGGTCTTTTTCGATCTGTTTGATCACGCCCCAGAAATCGGCGCCCACGCGGTCCATCTTGTTGATGAACGCGATGCGCGGCACGGTGTATTTTTCGGCCTGGCGCCACACGGTCTCCGACTGCGGCTCCACGCCGCCCACGGCGCAGAAGAGGCCGATGGCGCCGTCGAGCACGCGCAGACTGCGTTCCACCTCGGCGGTGAAATCCACATGGCCGGGGGTGTCGATGATGTTGATCTGGTGGTCGCGCCACAGGCAGGTGGTGGCGGCGCTGGTGATGGTGATGCCGCGCTCGCGTTCCTGGGGCATCCAGTCCATGACCGTGTCGCCTTCGTGGACCTCGCCCAGTTTGTAGGTGCGGCCGGTGTAGAAGAGGATGCGTTCGGTGCAGGTGGTCTTGCCGGCATCCACATGGGCCATGATGCCGATGTTGCGCGTGCGCTCGAGAGGGAATAAACGGGGCATGCAATTCCTTTGCTAACCAGTGGGTGCACTCTCACGGGATGTGGGCGGGTGCAACGGAGGAACGAACTCGGAAAAACTTCCTATTATACTGATCGGCGGGGCTTTGTCAAATGGTATTATCGAACAGCAAGCGAGACACCGACTTCCCGGTCCGGTCCGGCCGGTACGGGGGGGGGCTTGGCAGCCCTTGATGTATAAAACCAATAAAAACAATGCCATGTGATAATTTTCAGGCATCGGAGGGGATGGTTGTACGAGAAATCGTCAACATTTGTCCCTGACGACCTGTATAACCATGAATTATCTGATCTCGAAAGGCACGATATGCGCGCGGGGTTGATCATGGCGCTGGTTCTTGCTTGCATCGCATCGCTTGGGGCCGCGCCGCCCAAGGAGGTCAAGCATTTCACGCTGAAGATCACCCCGGATGATCCCGAGGCGGTCGATTACTATGTCGCGCTTCCCGACAAGTATGATCCCGCCAAGCGCTATCCGCTCCTCTATTGCGTGCCCGGTTCGGGCATGAACAGCGGCGATGCGGAGAAGAACCAGGCGGTCAATTATGTGAGTTCGTTCTGCGAGCGCGAGATCTCCCGCAACTTCATCGTCTATTCGATCTGGTTCACGGACAAGAACGGCACCTACCCCCACTGGAAGAGCCCCCGTGCCGAACAGGCGGCCAAGCTTGCCTTGGATCATATGCTGGCCGCATATAGTGTCGACCGCGGCCGGGTGTTCATGGAATTCTTCTCCGGCGGCGGCGCGTTCGCCAAGACCTATCCCCTGCAGACCTATGCCAAGGAAGCGCCGGTGACGCTCGCGGGCCTGCTCTTTACGAGCGCTAATTACCATGGCGGCCGGGCGGCCACGGCCTGCGTCAACTGCGACACCATGGTCTTCATCGAGGTGGGCGAACTGGAATGTCCGGCCAAGGGGTTCAGCGTGGACCTCCATACCGAGGCGCGCGGCTGGGAACTCCTGTTCAAAGAGAAGGTGGACTACAGCGAGTTCCATATGATCCCCAACCAGGCGCATGACATTTCCAAAGAGGCCCATGTCAAGATCCAGGCCTTCTTCAAGCAGGGCCTGGAGAAGATCGACGCCCGCCAGGCGGCCGCGGCGGTGAAGAACCTGCCCCAGGCTGAGAAATTCCTCAAGGGGCGGCAGTTCGGGCAGGTTTTCAACCTGATCGAGGGAGCCCTGGGCGCGCAGGGGACCGACCCCGTCCTGCCGCGGGCGCAGGCCATCGCGCGGGCGCTTGACGCCGCGCGCCTGCGGCTCGTGGCGGAATATTACGACAGCCTGGCGGCCGATCCGGTCAAGGCCTTTGCCGCCCTGTTCGCCTTGGAGAGCATGTTCAAGGGGCATGCCATCGCCACCTGGGCGACGGCCACCACCCTGACGGCCTACAAGGATCCCCCGACCACGAAGTCCGTGGCCAAGGGCAAGGCCGGGGCCAAGGATGTCACCGCGCGGGAGACCGCGGCGATCGATGCCGCCTTGGGCGGGGGCGCGGCCGCCGGGAAGGGGCCCCAGGGATGAAAACCGGCATAACGGCCGGACTGGTCCTGGCTACTGCGCTTGCGGCATGGGCCCAGACCGCGCCCCCGGCGGCGCCGGCGGCACCGGCCGGACCCGATCCGCGGGTGAAACCCGGCGCGGTCATCACCGTCGAATACCCCGACATGGGCAAAAGCCTGGCGTATGACACGCCCCGCATGGTCATCTATATCCCCTCCAATTACGATCCGGCCCGCAAGCATCCGCTCTTCCTGTGGTACAACGGCGGCGCTGGCGCCCCCGGCGTGGGCGAGGCCATGCAGATGACCGGCGAAAAGGATTTCGTGTGTGTATCGCTCTCCCTTTTCAAGCCGAATCCACCCACGCCCGAACAGCGCAAGGTCGACAAGTGGGCCGGCCTCTACCTGGAAAGTCCCGACGGGCCATTTAATTGGGAACGGCACACAAAGATGCTGGCCGACCTCCACCGCATGGTACCGAACCTGCATGAAGAGTTGTGCATCGCCGGCGGGTTTTCCAACGGCGCGCATATCATCGCCTATCTCCTTAATACCTCGAAAGGCGAGTTCCAACAGCAGTTCAAGGCTTTCCTGTTCTGCGAAGGGGGCCACCAGCTCAGCCAGTTCAAGGCCGTCACCGGGCGCCCCCTCATGATCGTCTGGGGCGAGAAGAGCCAGGTGGCGGGCGCGCTGAAGGGGATGGTCACGAGCGCCAAGGCGGCCAAAGCCGTGCTGGAGACCTTCGAGATGTCCGGGGTGGGGCACGACATGCCCAAGGTGCATTGGCCGCGGTTCGGACAATGGGTCCGCGAAGCGGCCCTGCCTAGCCTCCTGCGCATGGAACTCGACAAGGCCGGCCTGCTCCTGCGCCAGAACGACAACGCGGGCGCCCTCCACCTTATCATCGATCTCGAGCAGGCCGGGGTCGCCAGCCTGGCGGCGGACATCGCCAAGCTCCGCGAGGCCGTCGAAAAACGGGCGACAAACACCTTGGAAACGATCATGCGTGCTAAAACCGCCACCGAAAAAGCCCGCCAGAACAAGATCAAGCGCCTCGAAGAATTCATTCCCGCCTGGACCGGCACCGCCGCGGCGACCGAAGCTGACAAGGCTCTGGCCGCGCTCAAGGCGGAAACGCCCGCCGCGGCCGGAGGTTGATCTTTATCCTCTCTAAATAGTGTCAGACAAATATTGTTTATAGGCCGGGTCGGACCTTTAACCATAGGCATGGCCATTGTGGCCAAGAATCAACATGTTCCGTTCAGATATGCCGGGGAAGATGTATTTATCGGATAGGAATACCGGTTTGTCGGTTAATTTTAACGGAGCTGTACCGGGCAATGAATGTCTTCGGCACCATGTGGTTTGAGCCTGTCCACCCAAATAAAAGCCCCCCCGTTTCCCCTTGACTCCCTGCCCGAGGCGTCATCCTGCGATCCGCGATCGGTAAGGGCCATCCGCCCGCGTACCGGCCCTGTTTGCCCTTGACAACCTCACGCCCGGAGCTACAATGGGGCGGGTTCGTCACGCGGATGCAGGTTTCCATCTCATTAAAAGGACGGCACCATGGGATCACCCACATACGATGAACGCATCGGGAAACTCCGCCAGACCAAGCTGGAACATACGCGGGCCAAGCAGAAGACCGTGTGGTCGAACGGCTACTCGGATACGGACGACAAAGGGGCCGTGCCGCCGCCGCCGGGGTTTGCCTTTGAACCCCGACCCAGCTATCCAAGCGGCGGTTTTTTCGGCCCCCGGGCCTATGGCGCCAATTTCAGGGCGCTTTTGGAAGCCCATCCGCCCTATATCGACCCCGACAGCTCGCTGGCTGGCGGATGGATGGTGCTGTTCGACAATCTCAAGAAGGTCGGCTGGAACCCGGACTTCGACTACAGCCACCTGCACGCGGAGCAGAAAAAATACGACCTGATCTCCGGCATCGGCGGCAGCCAGCACTTCAACATCGATTTTACCATCGGGCTTTTCCTGGGATGGCAGGGGCTGTTGGAAAAGATCAGGCGTTTCCGCAAAACCAGCCCTTCGGACACATGGGATTTTTACGACGGCCACCAGGACATAGTGCTCGGCATGCAGAGCTGGATACGGCGGAATGCCGAGGCCGCACAAGCGGCCGCGCAGACGCAGAAAGACCTGGTGCTCAGGCAGAACCTTGAGGACATGGCGCGGATCAACATGCGGCTGGTGACCGATCCGCCCGTCACATTCCGCGAAGCGGTTCAATGGGTTGCCTGGTATTTCATGTCCGCGGTCATGTTCAACGGCAGCGGCGCCGTGGGCCAGATAGACGTGCTTCTGCGCCCCTATTATGAACGGGACATCGCCGCCGGCAACCTTACCGACGATGAGGCCATGTTCCACCTGGCATGCATGCTGATCAAGGACAACCAGTACTTCCAGATCGGCGGCCCCGGCCCGGACGGCAAGGACCTGACCAACCGGGTCTCCTTCCTGCTCCTTGAGGCCGGCCACCGGCTGAAGATCCCCAATGCCATTGCCATCCGCGTGCATGACGGCCTGGACCAGGAGCTGTTCCGCAGGGCGATCCAGTACCTGTTCGAGGACAAGACCGGCTCCCCGAGCTGGATGGGCGACAAAGGCCTCAACGAAGGCTTTGTAAAAAACGGTTATCCCATCGAGCTGGCCCGGCTCCGCGCCAAATCCGGCTGTCACTGGTGCGCCCTGCCCGGCGCCGAATATACGCTCAACGACATTGTGAAAATAAACCTGGTGGCCGTGTTCGATGTCGCCTTGCGCGAAATGATGGCCGACCCCAACGCGGCACCGTCCGTGGACGATCTGTGGCAGCGGTTCGAGACCCACCTGCGCCGGGCCGTGCGGGTCATTGCCGAGGGCATTGATTTCCACCTCGAACACCAGCACAAGGTTCAGCCGGAGATGGTGCTCAACCTCCTGTGCCACGGCCCCATTGAACAAGGCCGCGATGTATCGCACGGCGGCGTGGCATACTACAACATGTGCGTTGACGGCGCGGGCCTGGCGACCGTCGCCGATTCCTTTGCCGCGCTTGAACAGCGCGTGGAAAAGGAGCACCGTCTCACCTGGCGGGAACTGATGCGCCATCTGGACCATGATTTCAAAGACGCGGAGAACATCCGGCTCATGCTCAGGAACATTCACCGGTATGGCAGCGGCAATTCGCGGGGTGATCATTACGCGCAAAAGATATCCCGGACCTTTGCCGGCCTGGTCAAGGCAGGGCCGACCCCACACGGCTTCAACATGATCCCCGGGCTCTTTTCCTGGGCCAACACCATCGGCTTCGGCCGGAGCGTCGGCGCCACGCCCAATGGCCGCCATGCGTATGCGCCCATTTCACACGGCGCCAGCCCCGATCCCGGGTTTGTGGGCGCCGGCGCGCCGACCGCAATGGCAACGGCCGTGGCATCGGTCCAGTGCGGATACGGCAATACCGCGCCGATGCAGTTGGATATGGACCCGGGGATCGGGTATGACGAAGGGGGCCTGGAAAAAGTGAGCGCCCTCATCAAAGGCCATTTTGACCTGGGCGGCACCATGATCAACCTGAATGTCCTGAACAACGACCAGATCCTTGCGGCCCACGAAGACCCGTCCCGATATCCCGACCTGGTGGTAAGGGTAACGGGCTTTTCGGCCTATTTCGCAAGCCTCTCCAAAGAGTTCAGACAGCTGGTGGTCGACCGCATCATCGCCGAGGGAAAGCAGGCTTGACCATGCCGGTCACAGGCACGATCTTCAATATCCAGCGTTTTTCCATTCACGACGGACCGGGCATCCGTACCACGGTATTCTTCAAGGGGTGTTCCCTGCGCTGTTTCTGGTGCCATAATCCCGAATCATGGCACCATGCCCCGCAGATCCAGGTGTTCCCGGAAAAATGTATTGCGTGCGGGACATGCCTGCGCGTGTGTCCTAACCGGGCGCATAGCCTGAAAGATGGGCGCAAGGTCTTTTCCCGCGACCGGTGCAAAAACTGCGGCACCTGCGCAGTAAATTGTTTCGCCGGGTCCCTGGTGAAGATAGGCCAGACCGTTGCCAACGAAGAAGTGATGGACCTGGTTGAATTGGACCGAGTGTTCTACGCCCATTCAGGCGGCGGCGTGACTTTTTCCGGCGGCGAGCCCATGCTGCAGAAGGACTTCCTCATGGCCCTGCTCATTGATTCAAAAAAACGCGGCCTGCATACGGCGGTCGACACTTCCGGCGATGTGCCGTGGGACTGTTTTACCGCGATCCTGCCGCATACGGATCTTTTCCTGTACGACATTAAAGTCATGGATCCCAAACGCCATGCCGATGCAACCGGCAGGGATAACAAGCGGATACTCGATAACCTGACCAAGTTATCCCACATGGATCGCAGGATACTGGCGCGCATTCCCGTGGTCCCCGGCGTGAACGCGACGATCGATGAGATGAAAAACATCGCCGCCTTCGTAAAAACCCTGCCGCATGTCGAGAGCGTTGAACTGCTGAATTATCACCGGCTTGGCGAAGCCAAGTATGCAAGTCTGGGCATGGTTTCAAAAGCCAAAGACCTGTAACCATGTCCGAAGGAAGATATGCGCGCATTCGGCGAAGCCTTTAAAAACCAGGGGCTGCGGGTCCGCATATCATGATCAAAGCCATTCGTCCCTTACGAGTCAAATTGCGTGTAAAACGCATCCGATTTATGGACCCAAGCTCTTCATCGCCGTGGGAATTCACTTGACTTAAACTAAAATGGAGTATACTCCGTATGGGTACAACTAATACGGAGGTGTTACCATGAAAACCATACTGCGAAAGCTGACGATCGATCTGCCCCGGGGGCAGTCGGCGTTCCTATGGGGGCCGCGCAAGACCGGCAAGTCAACCTATCTGAAGACCGTGTTCCCGCAGAGCATCGTCTACGATTTCCTGAAAACCGACCTCATGCTCGAACTGGCCGCGCGGCCGCACCTATTGCGGGAACAACTGCTGGCCCGCCCGGAGCGCGACCTGGCCGAGCCGGTCATTCTTGACGAAGTGCAGAAGGTTCCGCGCATCCTGGACGAAGTGCACTGGCTGATCGAGAACAAGGGACTCCGCTTCATCCTGTGCGGCTCCAGCGCGCGCAAGCTCAAGAAGAGCCATGCCAACCTTCTGGGCGGACGGGCCTGGCGGTTCGAGATGTTCCCGCTGACGACGGTCGAGGTGGGTGAAGTCGACCTGCTGCGGGTCCTGAACAACGGGCTCATCCCCGCCCATTACCTGCAGACGAATGCGGAACGGTCCCTGAAAGGGTATGTGCAGGACTACCTGACCGAGGAGATCATCGGCGAAGCCATGACCAGGAACCTGCCGGCGTTCGCCCGGTTTTTCGAGTCGGCGGCCTTTTCCCACGGCCAGCTGGTGAACTACACCAATATCGCCCGCGAATGCGGCGTGGATTCCAAGACGGTCAAGGAGTACTACCAGATCCTGGTGGATACACTGGTGGGGACCCTGATCCAGCCTTACAAGCGCAGACAGCACCGCCAGGTCATCACCGCGACCCCGCGGTTCTACCTGTTCGATGTGGGCGTGGCCGGCGCCCTGATGCGGCGCAGGATCCTCATCGAGCGTGGGGAGGATTTCGGCCGGGCGCTGGAGCATTTCATCCTGATGGAGCTCCTGGCCCACCGGTCCTACAGCGGCACCGGTCACCCGATCCATTTCTGGCGCACCAAGACGGGCCTGGAAGTCGATTTCATCCTCGGTGACCAGGTGGCGGTGGAGGTCAAAGGCACGGCCGTCGCGGATCGGTCCGACCTCAAGGGCCTGCGGGCCCTGGCCGGGGAGTTCCCCGCCATGCGCCCCGTGCTGGTATGCTGTGAAAAGACCCGGCGGACCGCCGACGGCGTGACCATCATGCCCTGGCGCGAATTCTTAAGCGAACTCTGGAACGGCAGCATCATCCGTTGATGAGGTCAGACAGAATTGTACACGGTATACGGCTCGCGCATACATTGCACTTGACAGGGGGCGGGATGGATTCCCCCTTGACCCTCCGTCCGGGCCGGGTATAATGCTTGCTTTCCCTCCCCCCCAACTCCGGCGTGAGTACGAAAAGGGAGGCTGACCATGCATCGGATCTTCATGGCCTTTGTTGTCGGGGCAAAGGAATGAACATGGCAACCAAAGAAATAATCGCCTGCGGGGAAGTACACGGACGGATCATGATCGCGGATTGGGATGCCGATTGGACGGATGAAAAGAACATCAAATGGCAGTGGTCGCCCCGGGAAGATGTCAACCTTACCGCGGATGAAAAGAAGCTTTTCCAGGCGATGGATGAATGCAAGCCGTGCATGGGGCTTTCGCATATACTGGTGACCGCCTCCTATACAGGCGCGGTCGCCCTGCTGGAGAAAAGCACGAAGAAATGGAGACTGTAGCACCAATACAGAGCATTATTTAACAGGCGATCTGGCCAGATGGAGCGTGGAAACAGTTTGGAGCCGGCGGGGAGCCTGGGCATCCCGCTGCATATCGAGGGCGATGCGGGCATTGATATTGTCGGCGGTA
>JBDREB010000010.1:0-9409 GCA_043820325.1 Planctomycetota bacterium
TGGGTATTCTCAAAGCGCTTTGGCTGCCTATCGACATGAAGCGGCTCCCGGCCAAAGGGCTCGTCACATTCACCGAGCCTTTGGCAACCTGAAGACATGGCTCTTGGGGACGCACCATGGCGTCGACCCGAAGTACTTGGCCCATTATCTCGACGAGTATGTGTTCCGATTCAATCGGCGTAATACACCGATGGCAGCATTCCAAACCCTGTTGGGCCTGGCGGGTGTAAGAAAACCCATCGGATATCGCGCATTGACGGAACCGGCGTCACTGGGATAACATACTGACCTATTTCCGCCTGCCGCTTTCCAATGCGATCTCGGAGGGCTTAAATCGCAAAGCACGAGTCTTGAGTCATCGCGCTTACGGCTATAGGACGGCCGGCACCTTAAAACTGGCCCTCTACCACTATTTGGGCGATCTCCCCCTGCCTCAAATCACCCACGAATTCTTATGAGGAAGCTAAATTTCACCCTGTCGGGCGAAGCTTCCGCGAAGACGGGCCGGGGGTTTTGGCTTGCATTATGGCGGCGGGCGGTTAGAATGCGGCCATTTGAGTACCATGGACGAAGGACAGTCTGATGCTGATGCGCTGGTTTGCCCGGGCGGTCTGCCTGCTGGCGGCGACCGCCGCCTGGGGCGATCTCCCCTTCCCCGAGTACATCACCATGACCCCGTGCACACTGTGGCCCGCCGGGACCCCGGCCGCTCCGGCCGCGACGATCACGGTCGGGTCGGCGGCGATCAACCCGGCCGCGGCCGATACCGGTCCGGGATGGGTGATCACCCCGCAAGGGGGCACGGCCCGGGTCCGGCTCACGCTCACGGGGGAACCGGGGTTCCCCCCGGCCTGGTCCCGCGAGGGTTTTTTGGACACCGTGACCATCCTGTGCCGGCCGCCCGCCCCGGCCGGGACGCCGGTCGGCTTTGAACTGAGCCTTGACAACGGGGCGGCCGTCACCCTCACCCCCGCCTGGCCGGCCGATGCGGGATGGACACCGGTCGTCTTCGACATCACCGACATGGGCCGTCCGGCCGGTCTCACGCTCACCCTCACGGCGCCGCTGGCGATCCGGGAGATCACCACCGTACTGTTCCGCCTGGACCTGGCCGAACTCACCCGCATGGTCGATATCGGCCCCGACACCTGGGTCCGCTTTATCCGCGACAACGACACCCCCGGCATGCGCCGCACGATGGGCATCCTGGCCCGGGTGGGCACGGCCGAAGCCCTGCGCCTCGTCGCCGCCGAACTGGGCGATCCCCGCGGCGGACCGTATGCGTTCCAGGCCCTCCTGCCCCTCGCGGCGCCGCTCAAGGATTATGTCTGCGACATCAGCGATCCCGCGCGGCCGGGCGCCGCCTTCCTTCTGGCCGGCCTGGCCGCCGGCGGGACCGAGCTCAAGGCCGCCCGGTTCCTCACCGGCCGGGCCCCCAAGGCGGTACCCGCGGCCGAGGCGTTCGCCATGGCCCTAGCCGACCTCGGCACCCATGCGGCCGCGGCCGACTATATACGCATGCTGGGCGATCCCGTCGCGCTGGTGCGCCTGCAGGGCGCCCGGGCCCTCGCCGGCATCCACCCCCTGGAGGCCCTGCCCGCCCTCGCCGCGCTCCTGGATGATCCCGCCGCGGGCGCCGCGGCCGCCCGGGCCATTGCGGCCACGGGCGGCCCCGAGGCCATGGCCCTGCTCCTCAAGGCCGCGGCCGACCCCCGCCTGACCGGAGCGATCCCCGCCCTCCTGGAGCCATACGACATTTCAGGCCAACTGGCCGCCATCGGCACCCTCGCCCGCCGCCCCGAACCGGCCGTTCGCGCCGCGGCCGCCGCCCTCTACGGCCAGAGCGCCGCCTACAAAGGCCTCGCGATCACGGCCGTGACCGGCCTCAAACAGCTGGTGCGTGATCCCGTCCCCCTGGTGCGCGCCGCGGCCTACGCGGCCTGCGCCCGGGGCGGGGCCGATCTCATCGATACCATCCACGACGGGTTCGCCGACACCGAACCCCGGGTGATCGTGGCGGCCGTGCGCGCCGCCGGCGCGGTGGGCAATTTCCGTTCCCTGCCCAAGCTCCTGGCCCTCTACCGCAAGGGTTCCCCGCTGGTCATCTATGCCGCGAGCGCGGTCCTTGCGACCATGCATGCCACCGGCGAACGCCCCGGTACGCCCTCCCTGCTCAATTTCCGGTACGCCGTCCCCGCCCCCCGGCCGGCCGCCCCGCCCCCCGGCGACCTGCTCCTGGTGCGGACCGGCCAATGCCGCGCGATCCTCCTGCCGCCCCGGCCCGATGAGCTCCTGGCCGACGCCACCCTGACCGCGTTCGCCCTGCCGGGCCGCGTCGAACCGGTGACCTTCGGTGTCTATGCGGCTGCGCCGGTGACCGAACAGCCCATCACGGTGGCGGGATTCACCGGCGGCGGGGAGAGCCCCGGCCTCACGCCCGCCGACATCACCGTGTGCACCGCCACCCCTGACGGCGCCCCCTGGCTCTTCCGGCGCGCCGCCCTGCCCGCCCTGCCGGCCGGCGGGTTCCAGCGCGTGTGGCTGCTGGTCCGGGTACCGGCCGCAACGCCGGCGGGCACCTGTACCGGCACGGTGACTATCGGCACGACCGTGCTCATTGTCAACATCAACATCCTCCCCTGGCAGATCGGCGCCGGCGCCGGCCTGTGCGGCGTGGCCGGCAACCGCGAGGGGCTGTCGTCCTTCGAACAGGAACTGGCCGATACCGGGTTCGCGTGCGTCTTCCGGTCCCTGCCCGCCGCCTACCAGGAGCAGGCCGACGGAACCCCCCTCCTCACCGACCTCACGGACAGCTGGCCGCCCGCCCGGCAGACGGCGATCATCGACCTGGCCGGGCCCGCGGCCGCGGGCCCGGAGGGCGCCCCCGATTCGTACCGCTTCCACATTCCCTATCTGCATGAACGGCGGGTGCTCCGCGCGGTCCTCTTCCTCCAGTCATTCTGCCGCGAGCGGCGCCTGCCGCCGCCTGTATTCACCCTGGGCCTTGCACCCGCCGACGGCGCCACGGCCCGCGAAAGCCTGCACCGGCGGCTCATCAACACCATCCACACGGTCACCGGCGCACAGGTGGCCGCCTTCCCGCCCGGGACCACGGTGACCGCAAGCCCGGCCGATCTCACCGTGCTGGAGGCACCGGACCTGGACCTGGCCGCCGCCGAAACGCTCCACCTCCGCGGTGCGGAACTGGTCCTCGCCTCGGGCCCGGCCTGGGCGCCGTCCGACCTGCGCCGGAGGATGGGCGCCCATCAATGGTTCACCCGCAGTGCCGGCCACCTGTTCCGCCCCGGCCCCCGTCCGGCCGATGTCCCGCATGACGCCGTGTCGCTCGCCCTGGTGGAGGCGGTCGAGGGCGTCAAGGACCTCGAATACCTCCAGCTCCTTGAAGACCTCATCGCGCGCACCAAGGACCGGGAGACCGAACCGGGCACCCTGCGCCGCATCCTGGACATCGAATCGATGCTCCTCAGCCTGCGCTATGCCCTCTCGGCGGAATACACCGCCCCGGTCTGGCAGGACCTCGACATCGACCTCCTGCGGGCCTTCCTGGTCCAGTCGGCCCTCCAGCTCCATTTCGGGAAGAAGCTTTGATGCTGCGGGCCCTGCTGGCCCTCCTCATCCTGGCCGCGGGATTGGCTGCCGAAAGCGCCGTCCAGCCCGGCCAACCCTTCGCCCGCGGCACCTGTGACGGACTGATCGTCACCGCCGATGGAGCGCTGACCTTCTGGACCTTTCGCGACGACTTCCGCGCCGATTCGCGTACCGCCTACACTCTCATCGCCACCCGCGCCGCGCCGGTGAACGAGGCGGGGTTCATCGATCCCGCCGCGCGCGCCGGGGTCTATTACACCGAACAGGGCCCGGCCCTCGCGGTCGAAGCGGGTCCCGGCTGCCGGGCGGGCTTAAGCCTCCCCCTGCCGGCCCTCACCGATGCGTCGTTCACCTGCACCTACACGCCCCGATCCCCCGCCCCGGCCGCCGGCCGGGTGATGCTCATCCTCGAAACGACCGCCGGGGGCCCGGTCCGGTTGACGCATGCCTTCGCCGCCGGTCGCCTGACGGCCGCCCTCAACGCCGCGCCCCTGCCTCCGGCCCCGCTGCCGCCGTCACCGGCCGAAGGGCCGGCCGCGCCCCCCTTCACCCTGACCGCGGTCCGGACCGGGACGGCGTGGCTTATCACGCTCAATGGCCGCCCGGCCGCCGCATTCGAAACGCCCGCCGCAGCCCGGCTGGTGCGCTTCATGCTGGTATGCGAAGCGGCCGATGTACGCGTCAACAGCATCAGCCTGGCCGCCCTGCGCGGTTCGTTCACCTCCGAGATCATCCCCGTCGATCCCGCCGCAACGGCCGGCTCGATGTACATCGTCTGGACCGACCCCCGCCCGGATACCGGCGCCTGGAGCGGCCGGCTCGTGACCGGCATGACCCCCGTCGATCTTGCCGAACCGGCGTGGGACAACCCCGCCCTCGTATTCACCGACCCGCGCCAGGATATCACGGCCCTGCTCAAACAGACCCGGGTCCTGCGTTACCGCCTCGACCTCACCCTGTCACCCACCGCCATCCCGGTTCAGGCCGCCGACCTCCCCGCCATCCGCCTCGCCGCCGTGCGGCAGACGCCCGCCGCCGGCGGAGCAGAATAAGAGCTGAAGAGTCGCAGGTCGCAGGTCGCAAGTCGCAGGTCGCAGGTCAGGAATTTGACTTTGACTTGAGACATGGGACCGCCGGCGGCGCAGAATCCGGAAAAAGAGTCACAAGTCAGAGATTTTGTCTTGATGGACTCGCAAAAAGGTTGTTTTCATGTTCCATGGGTCATGGAAAAGTCGTGCCGCCGGCAATGCTGCACTTCCCGGGCCGTGTACGCAAGTCATTGTAGCTGCGGGGCTTGACCCCGCCTCCGGATGGGCGACCGCAAGGGTCGCAGCTACGGGGAAAAATATCAGGCACAAATGGATTGCGGATTTTTTGCGAGTCCGTCTGTCATTGACCTAAGACCTGCGACTCTTGATCTCTCCATAAATCAGGCCCGGATGACTTTCGGGCCGCGCGGGCAGGCGTTGCGCGTATCGACCACGAGCTTCGCCCGCTTCACCATTCCGGCGTAATCGATGCCCGAGTGCGCCGTGGAGACGACCACGCAGTCGTAACTGCCGGCCCGTGCCAGCGGCACCGAGCGCTGCCCGGCCAGATCAGGATGCTTGCGCGTAGCCGGGAGCGCGGCAATGAACGGATCGTGGTAGTCGACCGTGGCACCGTTCTCGCGGAAGAGCGTCAGGAGTTCGAGCGAGGGGCTTTCGCGCATGTCGTCGACATCCGGCTTGTAGGCCATGCCCACGATCAGGATCCGGGCGCCGGTCATCGGCTTGCGGGCCCGGTTGAGCCCTTCCATGGTCTTGTGCAGGACATATTCAGGCATGCCCTGGTTGACCTCGCCGGCCAGCTCGATGAACCGCGCGCGCACGCCGAACTCCTTGGCCTTCCAGGCCAGGTAGAAGGGATCGATCGGGATGCAGTGGCCGCCGAGGCCGGGCCCCGGGTAGAACGGCATGAAGCCGAAAGGCTTGGTCTTGGCCGCGTTCACCACCTCCCATATGTCGATGCCCATGCGGTCGAAGATGATCTTGAGCTCGTTCACCAGGGCGATGTTCACCCCGCGGAAGATGTTCTCCATGAGCTTGACGGCCTCGGCCGTGCGCGTGTCGCTCACCGGCACGATGGTCTCGATCACCGCGCCGTAGACGGCCGCGGCCACCGCCATGCAGGCGGCCGTGTGGCCGCCCACGACCTTGGGGATGGTGGTGGTGGAGTATTTCTTGTTGACCGGGTCCTCGCGCTCGGGCGAAAAGGAGACCCAGAAATCGCGGCCGGCCTTGAGGCCCGAATGCTGTTCCAGGCCGGGGACAACGATCTCGTCCGTGGTCCCGGGATAGGTGGTCGACTCCAGCGAAATAAGCTGGCCCTTGCGCAGGTGCGGCCCGATCCCCTCCACCGTGTTCACGATGTAGGTCATATCCGGGTCCATGTTGGGCGTCAGCGGCGTGGGCACGCAGATGATCACCGCGTCGGCCTCGCCGACCCGGTCGAAGTCCGTGACCGCCTCGAAATTCCGGAGCGCCTTCACGGCCGCGGCGGGAATGTGCTTGATGTACGATTCGCCCCGCATCAGCCGTTTGCATTTTTCTTTGTCGATGTCGAAGCCGAGCGTGCGGAACCCCTTGCGCGAAAAGGCCATGAGGAGCGGCAGCCCCACATACCCTAGGCCGACGACGCCGATCGTGGCCGAACGGTCATTGATCTTCTTGATGAACGCGCTGGTCTGCATGGTCTCTCCTTGGGTTTAAAGCGGCGGAAATTGTACCACGCCCGCGGCCGTCTGCAAGGGAAATATGTAAAGTGGGGAAGGGTCGGAAAGTCGGAAAGTCGGAAAGTCAGAAAGCAGGTCCCAGAGTCGCAAGGATCAGACCACGGAAAATGCCAGATGTTAAATGTTGCTCGGAACCCCGGGCGTGCATCGCGGCTCGGGGCTAAATGCAAAATTGGCGGACTCGCAAAAAGTCCGCAATCCATTTGTTCCCGGTATTTTTCCTCGTAGCTGCGACCCTTGCGGTCGCCCATCCGGAGGCGGGGTCAAGCCCCGCAGCTACTCCCTTTATGGTTGCACCCCACCAGAGAAACAAAACGGGGGCGGCAAGGCGCCGCCCCCGTGAGAGTAACTTTGACCGGCCTACTGACGCCGGCGCGCGATATAAGCCCCGGCCAATGCCAGGGCAAAGAAACTCAAGCCGCCGTCCACCGGCACGCAACCGCCGCCGCCCGAGCCGGACTTCGCCTTGGGGAAGTTCCCCACATTGGGGTCGTAATTATGCTGGCTTTCCTGCAGGTAATTATAGGGGTCGTTGTCGGGATTTGCCGAAGGATCATATTGGCCGTTTCGTAGTCTTACGGGCCATTCGCAACGATCTGCCCATGCCCGTCACCATCGGTTGCCTGGCGCCAGACGGTCCCTATGGCAAGATGAGCGAGGGCTTTTTCAGGTTTGTCTGCCCCCGCTGCGGTCAGATCAGGGCCACGGTCAATCCCAAGAACAACCTGGCCCATTGCTTCTGCTGTCACAGGAATTTCAACAATATCGATCTCATGCTGTCGCTGGGATTCGATTTCAAAAAGGCGGTGGCTCTGCTGCGGAAATGGCTGAAGGAGTATAAAGCTGGCGCCGGCGTGCCGGGCGGGTCAGAAAACAGGCCCGATCGTGTACGACCGGAGCGCGGAAATCGCACGGTGTCAATTGGAGAAATTCTCTCCGGAATTTCCAGGAGCGTGGGAAATGGCTGATTTTTCGGCCCAAATCGCACCGACCGTTATTTTGGGAAATCATACTGAGCCACTTGCAAAACCCCCTGACCGCTTCTATATGTAGTGGTTATTATTGTTGCCGCCACCACAGACCGTGGCTTGCTCGCTGACTCTTGGGGGTTTTGCAAGTGGCTCATACTACCAGAATTTGGGCGGGCACACTTATGGGATCTGAGATCGGGAATATTTGAGACTGAAAGTCATTACCTCTTTCATCAAGGATGCTTAATTTCAGATTTCCTGATCCGGGCGGAAAATGCTTTGGCACTTTTTAGCGTCAGCCAGGCGCGTGAATCAACCATAGGCCGGTTTGGGTGGTTACCGTAGGGGCGGGTTTGAAACCCGCCCTTTATTGCCGTTTCGCTATTAGACGGGAGGGCGGTTTTAAAACCCGCCCCTACACGGTTGACATCCGGATGTTCCCCGCACAATCACCTGTGGGTCGGAAAAAGCGCCAAACCTTTTTCCGAAAAACATGCCCGGTTACGGATAGGGATCAGAAAATCTGGAAATGGGACCGAACGGCGGCATCAGGCGTGGACCTCTCTTTTCACTTTGAGGTCAAGCCCGTCGATCTTTGGTGTAGCCAAGTTCTTGCGGATGCGGACCAACAGCCAGTCTTCGAGTACCTGGGCCAGTTCGCCCCGGCATTCCTCGAGGGTCCGGGAATTCGCGTATACACCGGGGCACTTGCGGATCTCACCGTAATACGAGCCGTCATCTTTGAGTATTTCGTAATGCGCCTGCCGCATTGCGGCTTCGATATATTGGGTCAGCATGCGATCATTCCCTCCAGAAAGTTCAGCCCGACCATTACATTATGCCATCAAGCATCATATATGCAAGTACATTTTCTATCTGTCGGGGCCATGTGTTCGACCGCCCCCCGCTCATCCACCCGCCCCCGCGATGGCCTTCTTGAGCGACCCGCCCGCCGTCTTGATCCGGCGTTCGGCCCGGCCCCGGCTGCATGTGAGCGCATGCATGGCGATCGCGGTCTTGGCTGCGCCGCCGGCCTGCGCTAAAAGGCGGGCCGCCCGGGCGCGGGCAAGGCCCGTCGCCGCCATGACGATCCGCACGGCCCGGTCGCGGAGCTTGGCGTTGGTGGCCCTGAGGTCGACCATGAGGTTGCCGTGCACCTTGCCGATCCGGACCATGGCCGCGGTGGTGAGGGTGTTCAGGACCAGTTTGGTGGCGGTGCCGGCTTTCATCCGGGTGGAGCCGGTCACCACCTCGGGCCCGACGACCGTGCAGATCACCACATCGGCGCGGATCCGGCGTTTGACCTCCGGTGAACAGGTCACGAAAACGGTCGCCGCGCCCAGATTCCGCGCATAGGCCACCGCGCCGTGCACGAACGGTGTCAGGCCGCAGGCCGCAATACCGACCACGGTGTCCCGGGCACAGATACGCTTCCGGCCGATCGCGGCCGCGCCGTCGGCGGCGCGGTCCTCGGCGCCCTCGACCGAGCGCACCAGCGCCCGCCGACCGCCGGCGATGATGCCCTGCACCATCGTCCGCGGCGAGCCGTAGGTCGGCGGGCATTCGGAGGCGTCGAGCACGCCCAGCCGGCCGCTCGTGCCGGCGCCGACATAGAAGAGGTGACCGCCCGAGCGGAAACTCCTGACGATCAACTCCACAGCCGCGGCGATGCGGCGGCGCTCCCGCCGCACGGCCGGCGCCACCCGCCGGTCCTCGGCGTTGATGATATCAACGATCCCGAGCGCGGAGAGCCGGTCGATCGCCCGGCTCCTGGGGTTGCGTTTTTCGGTCGTGAGTTTGGCGCGGTCGATCACATTCTGCTCCCGTTGACAGGCGTCCGGTCAGTGTCGCCGGAAAAACACGGCAGAATACAGGTCTCAAAGTCTGACGGACTCGCAAAAAGTCCACAATCCTACTGTGTGCGCGCTTTTCCCCGTAGCTGCGACCCTTGCGGTCGCCCATCCGGAGGCGGGGTCAAGCCCCGCAGCTACAAGGACTTGCGAGGAAGCATGGTTACCACTGGCAGGACCGTCCCGGGACCTGTGGAGCATGACAA
>JBDREB010000011.1:0-2731 GCA_043820325.1 Planctomycetota bacterium
TGATATTGATGGACTTGTGCAGTATGGCGGCGAAGACATTCCTGGCGCAGTGGAGGTCGTTAATCCGGCTTGGCGTACGCTCGACCGATCAGTGGCAGACCATCGCTGGCGCTTGCGTATGCTGCGCGCGGAACTGGGCGCGATGGTTCTGGACAACGAACCCAACGAACAGGTACAGACGCTGACCATCCGAATCCATCGCATGGCCTGTCCGGCCCATGACAAGGCAATTGGCGCCTTGCTGCTCGAACTGAACGAATTATCTTTCCACCATCCCGAGACCGGAATGTGGATGATTTACACTCTTGCCTGATGTGAAAATGCGCCAACCCATTTTCCGCCCGGATCAGGAAATCTGCCGTTATGTCGACTGACAGCAGGGAACCGATCCCCTGGTGTTCCTCGAACCAGGGCAGGTCGGTGCCGAAAAGGATGCGGCCGCTGCCCGCCCCTTCCACCAGCTGCTCCACCACGCCCCGCTTCCCGGGGACGCTGGTGAGCTCAAGGTAGGTGTTCGGGAATTCTTTGGCCACGGCGACCGCCGCCTCCCAGTCGTCGTTCAGGCAGTGCCCCAGGAGGAAGGTCACGGCCGGGTATCGTCCGGCCACCCGCCGCACCTCGGCCGGGCCACATGATGGATCGCCGTGCCAGGTGTGGACCAGCACCGGGAGCCGCCGCTCGGCCGCGAAGGCCAACGCGTAACGGTAGCGCCGGTCGCTCATCCGGACCCGGTGGTAGGCAGATAGAAGTTTGAGACCGACGAAGATGTCGCGCATGCGGTCAAATTCCGCCAGCTCGCGACGGATGATCTCCGGGTAGTGGGGATTGATGCCTAAATAGGCACGCAGGCGGTCCGGGTGCCGCCGCACCGCGGCCACGGCCGGTGCGTTGCCTTGGTCCGGAGAAAAGAGCGCGGCATGGTGTGTGAAGCACAGGAGCTTCACGCCGGCCGCGTCCATGATCCTGACCATCGCATCGGCCCCGGCCGCGGGGAAATAGATCGCCTTCCATGGTCCCATGTGGCCGTGCATGTCGTAGACCGGGCAGGCGGCGCTGCGGCCCTGCGCCCAGAATTCAGCGGCCAGCCGTGAGCCCGGCCGGATCGGCACCGGCTCCGCCCTGGTTCCCCTGGTCCGCCGGCGGGTCACAGGGTTTCCCTTGCCAGAATGCGTTCCATGTTCCCCGACGCGATCGCCAACCGGTCCCGGGCGGGGATGGGCACATGCCGCAGGGTCAGCATCATCCCGCCGTGGTCCAGGACCGGGAACCGGGTGCCGAAGAGCAGGCGGCCGGCCCCCTTCCACCGCACGAAGTCCGGGATGCCGCCCGCCAGGATGTATTCGCTGATCTCCACATACACATTCGGGTAGTGCTCCACCAGCGGCCGGAACCACCGGTCGGCGCCCCACAACCCCACATCGCAGAGTACGCACACAAGTTGCGGGAACTCCCGCAGGATGTCGCGGGCTATCCGCCAGTCGGCGTCGTCCATCCTCGACAGGAGGAGCGGCACGCGGGCCTTCACCATGCGGGCCAGGATCGGTCCAACCGATTCGCGGCACAGCAGGTACTTGTGGAGGGTGGGAAATGCCCGGAGCGCGCGGATGTTGTGTTCGGCCATCGCGCCGAAAAGTGCGGCCGGCGGCGGCAGTTCGCCCGTCTGCGTGGGCAGGATGGTCCAACACCCCGAAAGCCGCTTGGGGTAGGGGGCGATCTCCTCCGTAAGCATCCGGTTGCCGTCCTGGACCGAGGCGTCGCGCTGGGCTACATGCCACACGAGCGCCTTCGCGATCCCCGACCGGTCCATGGCCGCGATCAGTTCCTTCGCCGTCCCCACCGGCCGCGGGATGGCGTTGGTCGGCAGGCCGATGGAGCAGTTGCAGTCGAAGAATTCCATGCGCGCCCCTCCTTACCGTGCCGCTTTGACGATCGCCGCGGACACGGCATCGATCTGTTTGCCGGTCCAGCCGGGGTTGACGCTGATGAGGACCGTGGTCTTCAGGATGGCGAGCGTCCGCGGCAGCATGTTCTTCGTGAACCGCGCCCGGCTGGCGCGGTTTTTGAGCATCCGGAAGGCGTTCATGGCCTCCGCATGCAGAACGCGTTTCTGCATCACGCATTCCCAGTTGCTGTACACATGGCGGCCGGAGTCGATGGGCAGTGAGGCGGAGGCCAGCCGGGGTTTCTGGGCGGCCGCGAAACCGGCCGCGAACGCCCGGGCCGCGGCCTCGGTCGGGAACCGGAACCCGAGGGTCGCGCCCGTGCCTGTGCGTGTGCCGGCGTCCCGACTGCCATTGTAGGGAATGGGTTCAAGACCCGACACCCCGGCTACGCGTGTGGATATGGCCCGGTGGACCCGGTGCAGGTCCCGGACGATGCCGTCCAGGCGCCCCAACTGGACACGCATCATGGCCGCCAGGATCTCGTTGCCGCGCAGGTTCATGCCGGCGAATATGGGCACGGAAAGGTCCTTGGCATGCGGCCGGAACCCGATGCCCGCGTCGTGAAAGATGAGGGCCTTTTCGTAATGCGCGCGCTTGCGGGTGCTGAACAGCCCCCCGTCGCCGCAGGCGATGACCTTGTAGCGGATATTCCAGACGCTATTTCTCATAACTCATTATTAGATAAGGAGTTGATGCTGTTTTTGAGCTTTTTTTGTAGCCACTAAAATATTTAATATATTTAACATAATTTCAATATTTCTCTTGACAGCCAAGCATTCATCAGTTAT
>JBDREB010000012.1:0-2824 GCA_043820325.1 Planctomycetota bacterium
AGTGATTCTTCCTGAAGTTCTCCCATGTCGCGGCATCCGTGTAGCCACGAGGAAGAAGCTGCCCAAACATCGCTTAATTCGTTAATGCAACACGAGTTATATCCGTTTTGAACGTCGCAAATTCCCGGAACATCCGTTAAAGGCTAATGAAGTTGCCGCCCAAGTTAATAATATTGACTGGTTATATACATTCCCGGTAGCCAATAGTGAACTTTCGCACTTTTTAACGCCCTCGCTTCCGCGTCCTTCGCCGACGCCCTGGCTCACCTCAGGCGGACTTTTTGGCGGCAAAGAATTATTGCATCGTCCGACAAATCTCCGGTCCTGCGAAAATTCCTCAAGGATCTGATTGAAGTCCTGGCTTTGGCTGTATAATATGTGTTGATGTCAAACTAGGCAGGCTCGATAAAAGTGCGAAAGTTCACCAATAACAACAGGCCGAAAAGGCGGAAGGTCGAAAAGTCGGGAAGCCTGATCCGGATCATGACCTGCCATCTGCGACTCTTGATCCAAGACCTGCAACCTGCAACATGTAACATGGAACTCTTCATCTTCTTCCGGAGGCCCCCCGATGAACACCAACCCGACCTATGACATCGGATCGCCGAAGCTCAGGAATATCTGGGTCGACCCGGTGAACGGGAACGATGCGGCTGACGGGACTACGCGGACCGTGGCGGTGCGGACTTTGGGACGGGCGTGGAAGATACTACCTGAACCGCCGGACCAGAACGGCAATGGCTGGCAGGTATTGCTCTGCCCGGGCCGGTACGCGCCGGAGAACCGGGGGCAGATCGTGCTCACGGACCGGCATGCCACGCCCGTGTGCCCGATCATCATCCGGCCGGCCGATGCGCCCCTGTCGGCCGAATTGCCGCCTGTGGATTTCGCCCGCTGCAGCGCGGTCTACCTCTTGGATGTGCGGATCAGCTCATCCGGCCTCGCCGGGCTGGGGAACCACGAGAACAACCTGCTCCACTTTGCCGCTTCGCGGGACATCCTCATACGCCGGGTGACGGCCCGCGGCACGGACGCCGGCAACGGATGGCCGTTTCTGGTGATCAAGGTCAATCAGTGCCTGCGGGTCTATATCGAGGACTGCGACCTTTCGGGGGCAGCGGAGAACACCATCGATTATGTCGCGATCCACTACGGGCACATCGTCCGCAACCGGCTTTACGACACCCGGGCCGAATGCATGTATGTCAAGGGTGGGTCGGCCCATCACCTGATCGCGGGCAACGAGATGTATGACAGCGTCAACCACTGCGTACTGGCCGGCCAGTGCACCGGGTTCCAGTACCTGGTCGATCCGTGGCTCCACTATGAAGCCTATGACATCAAGGTGGTGAACAACATCATCCACGACGCGGGGTCGGGGCTGGCCGTGTGCGGCGGGTACAACATCCTTCTGGCCTGGAACACATGTTACCGCGTGGGCAGTTCGCGCGACGCCGTGGTGGTGGGGCTGGGCGGCCGGGGGTGGATCGGCGGCCGGCCGCCGGTGGTCGATACCTATTTCGCGGCCGGCGGCTGGTGCGATCCGGGCGGGGACGGGTTCAACATTCCCAACCGCCATGTGCGCATATGCAACAATGTCATCCTGAACCCCGACGGGTACGAGTCGCGCCACGCCCATTTCGGGATCTCCGGCCCGATGGTGACGCGGGCGGGGAGCAACATCCCCAGCCCGGCCCGGGCCGACGACGACCTGGTGATAAGCGGCAACATCCTCTGGAACGGTCCGGCCGGCAAACCCCTGCTCGATGATGTGGCCGGGATGTACCACCTGGCCGCCCGGCCCACGATCGATCCTGCGGTATTGACCCGCAAGAACGCCGTCAACACCATCCGGCCCCAGCTGGCCGATCCGGAGCGCGGCGTATTCACGCCCGCACCCGGCGGTAATCTGTATTCATTCCGCTCCGTGCCCATTCCCGACTTCGCTTGGGCCGATGCGCCGGCGCCCCCCGCCGTCCCCCCCGGCAACCCCGACAACCAGGTGCTGTTTGACCGGGCCGGACGGCAACGGACACCGCTGACGCCGATCGGGGCGTTCGTATAGATTGAAAGAAACTCGGTGGGATATTCTAAATTTATCATTTAGTATTTGGCATCGGGCATTTTCCGGAATATGCTTATCCCTTTGACACCGGTTCCGTCAATGCACGATATCCGATGGGTTTTCTTACACCCGCCAGGCCCAACAGGGTTTGGAATGCTGCCATCGGAGTATTACGCCGATTGAATCGGAACCATACTCGTCGAGAGCCACTTGCAAAACCCCCTGACCGCTTCTATATGTAGTGGTTATTCTTGTTGCCGCTACCACAGACCGTGGCTTGCTCGCTGACTCTTGGGGGGTTTGCAAGTGGCTCGTCGAGATAATGTGCCAAGTACTTCGGGTCGACGCCATGGTGCGTCCCCAAGAGCCATGTCTTCAGGTTGCCAAAGGCTCGGTGAATGTGACGAGCCCTTTGGCCGGGAGCCGCTTCATGTCGATAGGCAGCCAAAGTGCTTTGAGAATACCCACGCCGGCCGTCCGTCCCAATCGTCGTCCCAGTCGCCACATTGGCGCGGAGAAACCGGCCGATGTTTTCTTCATCGGCTCGCGCCACAGGATATAGGCGAAGCCGTCCGGTTTTTTCCTTCCAGCCGCCATCCTTGTCTTGCCGGCGAAGCGCTTCGACAGCACCCAAAACCAGGGTCTTGCTCTCTGCTGCTGTCACCCCACGCCCTGTCAGCCCTTTCACCGGTCCACCGATAATCGTCTCATCGGCCTCCACCACGCCCTGTAATTGACTCCGGGTTTCATTGACCATGG
>JBDREB010000013.1:0-12443 GCA_043820325.1 Planctomycetota bacterium
GGGCGGGTTTCAAACCCGCCCCTACACGGTTGACATCCGGATGTTCCCCGTACAATCACCTGTGGGTCGAAAAAAGTGCCAAACCTTTTTCCGAAAAACATGACCGGTTACGGATAGGGATCAGGAAATCTGAAATGGCGAGGGGCTCGGTGATCCCCTTGACGAAGTAATCGCCGTGCAGGTGCCAGGCGATCGTCTCGTCCTCGGCGCCGTTGAGCCAGCCGCGGGCGCTGTCGAATATGGCGTAGGTGAGGAAGACCTGCCCGCCGTCGGCCGGCCCCTCCACGCGCGAGGCGCGGTTGACATGGCGGCCGAACACATCCAGGTCGACCGTGTTCTCCGTGGTGACCTGCCCCATGTGCAGGCCGATGCGCACAAGGATGGGTTCCTGGTCGGGGTGCTCGCGGTTGGCGGCGGCCAGGCGGCGCTGGATGGCCATGGCCTTGTGCACGGCCGAAGACGGCTCGGAGAATACGGCCATGACCGCGTCACCGATGTGCTTCACGACATGGCCCGCGCCATCCTCCTCGATCGCGGCCGTGACGATGGCGTCATGCCAGCGGCGCAGGTCGTTGGCGTAGGCGTCGCCCCGCTCCTCGGTGATACGGGTGAACCCCTTGATGTCCGTGAACATGATCGTGAGGACGGCCGTGTCCTTGCGCCGGCGGTAGGAGTCGACCCCCGCCAGTTCCTCGGGCGTGAGGTCGAAGCGCCCCCGGTTCGGTTCGGCCATGCCGTGCCCCCCGGTCCCTACAGCGCCTTTTCGATGGCCTTGATGACCGTGTCGAGGACCTTGATGCGGGCGTGGAGCTTGTTGTTGGCCTCCACGATGGTCCACGGCGCGAAGGAGGTGGAGGTGCGGAAGGCCATCTCGTCCACGGCCGCCTTGTAGACATCCCACTTCTCGCGGTTGCGCCAGTCCTCCTCGGTGATCTTCCAGCGTTTGTGCTCGAGCCGTTCGCGCTCCTTGAAGCGCCGGAGCTGTTCCTTCTGGTCGATATGGAGCCAGAACTTGCAGATGACCGTGCCGAAGTGGGCCATGTGCTGTTCCATCTCGTTGATCTCGCGGTAGGCGCGCTTCCACTCCCCTTCGGAGCAGAACCCTTCGATCCGTTCCACCAGCACGCGGCCGTACCAGGTGCGGTCGAAGATGGTGATGTGGCCCGCCTTGGGCAGCTGGATCCAGAACCGCCACAGATAGTGGTGGGCGCGCTCGATGTCATTGGGCGCGGCCACGGGCACCACCTCGTACCCGCGGGGGTCCAGTTTCTGAGTGAGCCGCTTGATGCACCCGCCCTTGCCGGCCGCGTCCCAGCCCTCGAAGGCCATGACCACGGGGATGCGCTTCATGAAGATGGCGTGTTCCAGTACGCGCAGGCGTTTCTGACACGCGTCCAGCCGCTTGTCGTATTCTTCGCGGGTCAGGCTCTGGGCCAGATCGGTGTTGTCCAGGATCGCGTGGCCGATCGCCGCCGCGGAGGCCTTGTCGGTCTGCACGGCCGCGGGTTGGGCCGGCTTGGCGGCCGCCGCCTTGGCCGCCTTGGCTTCCTCCAGCGCCGCCACCCGCTGTTCGAGCGTGGCCACGATGGTGGTGATGATCTTCAGGGCGGCGAAATTGTGGTCATGCGCCTCGACCACGGTCCAGGGCGCGATGTCGGCGTCGGTCTCGGTCAGCATCGCCTCGATCGCCGTCATGTATTTGCCGTACTGGCGGTGGCGCTTGAGGTCGTTCTTCGACACACGCCAGGCGGTGGACTTGTCCTTGAGAAGCTTCTTGAACCGTTTCTTCTGCTCCTTTTTGGAGATATGCAGGAAGAACTTGATGATGACCGTGCCGCCCTCGGTAAGCTGGCGTTCAAAGGAACGGATATCCTCAAAGGCCTGCTGCAGCGCCTTGCCCGTGCGCACCCGGTCGACCCGGTCGGAGAGCACGGTCCGGTACCAGGTCCGGTCGAAGATGCCGATGCGGCCCCGGGCCGGGGTCTTGCGCCAGAACCGCCACAGGAAGGGCCGCATGGCCTCCTCCTCGTTGGGCGCGAGCGTGGTGTGGACCGTGAACCCGCGGGGGTCGAGGGGATTGATGAGGTCGTTGATCAGGGTGCCCTTGCCCGCCGCGTCCCAGCCCTCGAACACGATCATGGCCGGCAGTTTGAGTTCGAGCATCCGGCGCTGGAGCATGATCATGCGCCGCTCCAGGTCGGCCTTGGCCGTCTTGTAGGCCTTCTTATCCACGGTGCGGGTGAGATCGAGTTTCTCAAGCATGCGTGCGCTCCTTAGGGGTGCTGAACAACGGTTGTGATGCCATCGGGCGACGGGGACGGATGCCGCGGGTCACTGGCCGCCCGGCGTCCAGATGCCGATGCGGTCCACATAAGCGACGGCCAGGAGGTCCAGGTCGGCACAGTAATGCGCGTTCCATACCAGCATGGGTTTGTTATTGATGGTCGGCTCGATCGACCCGACCAGCGCGCCCGTGGCCACATCCCAGAAATCGACCTGACTGGCCCTGCCGCTCACCTTTTTCACCACCCGGGTGGTCAGCAGGCGCAGGCCGTTGTGGCTGAAGGAAATGCCCCTGATCTTTTCCGTGTCGAATGTCTCCCCGCTCCATTTGCACCTGCCGGTCTTGGTATTCCACAGGTAGATCTTCCAGCCGCCGGCGGCGATGTAGTTGCCGGTGGGCGAGAAGGCCAGCTCCTCGGTGCGGTCATCCGGTTCGCCGATCGTGGCCAATTCGGCGCCGGTGGCCGGATCCCACAGCTTGATCCCCCAGCCGCCGGAGGCCAGGGACTTGCCGTCGGGGCTGAAGGCCACCCGGGTGATCACGGGCAGACCGGGATAGTTGGAGGGCTTCATACCCGGGTGCTTGATGGTGGTCTCGATCCGGGCCTCATCGATATTCCAGATCCGGATGACCCGTTCCTTGCTGTTGCACACGGCCAGACGCCGGGAATCCGGGGAGAACGCGACCCCCGAGATGCCGACGCCGTTGCCGGCCAGGCGCGTGATCTCCGTACCGGTGACCACATGCCAGACGACCACAGTCCCGTCCCCGCAGGGCACGGCGATGCGGGCCGCATCCGGGCTCAAGTCGACCTGCGGCCGGCCCGGGGCCGCGGGAAATTCCTGGATGATCTTGCCGGACCCGATCTCCATGATCGCCACGCAGGTCTTGCCGCCCCGCATGGTGGTCACCGCCGCGCGGCCGCCGTTCGCGAACACCCGTACATCCATGGCGATGCCCTGCATGGCGACCTGCCGGTTCTCCATGTACGGGATGGCGAGCGAAGGCGGAGCATCCGCCGGACCGGCCGGAGCATCACCGCCGGCGGCGGGGGGCGTTTCCGTGACCGTCGGATCCTGAAGCGGCGGCGTATCGGTCCTGCCGGGCGCCACCGTCCCGGCCTGCATGCCGCGCATCGCGGCGATGCGCGCCACATCGGCCGCCCCGCCGATGGAGGACCGCGCGATGGCGATCATCGCCATGGGCGGTGACGGCGGCTTGTCGACCCGCCAGGTGGCCTCGATCTTGCCGTCGTTGAACTGGGCGACATTATAATCGACCGCGCTGACCGATTCCCCGTCGCGCAGGTTCTTGAAATTGGGCTTGCCGCAGCCCACGGCGTTCCAGAACCGGGCCAGGAATATGTTGACCGGGGTCTTGGAGGTCGAGAAAGTGGAGAACTCCTCGCTCACGAAACGGCCGCCGATCCCGATCACCACGCCCATGCTGTCCGTGATCACGAACGCCGCCTCGCCCTCGTACTTGCTGAGCTTGGTGGGGTCCACATACCAGCGCAGGATCGCCTTGTCCTTGTAGCGGAGCACGGCCTCCTGGGTCATGTTCAAACGGAGCCCCATGCCCATCATCGCCTTTTCGAGCTCATCATGCGTGCCCAGGGGCGCCTGTTCACCGATCTTGAACGGTTTCTTGACGAAATACTGGTGGGTCATGAAAATACCGGCCAGGACCACCACCAGGGCGATCACCCACCGCATGCGGTAGGCGATCTCCTGGATCGAGTACATGACGCCCGTGGGCGCGGAGACCGGCGGCGCCATGGTATCGCCGATCCTGCCCCGCACGGTATCGAACCCGCAATGGACGCAGATCGTGATGCCCATGGTCCGATCCTTGCCGCAGTTGGGGCAATTGGTCCTGGGCTTGGCGCCGTCGGCCAGGTTGACGCCTCCTTCGACCGCCGCGGCGGGGACTTCAAACAGCACCCCGCATTGGGGGCATTTCATTTCCTTGCCGGCGAATTTTTCATCGATATTCAGCGCGGCGCCGCAGGTTATGATTGATCTTCATGACGATCCCTTTGTTCCAACCAGAACTTTACGATCACACCACCTTGCCGTCCGGCCCGGCCAGCCCACCGGAATTGACCATAACACTACCGACAATTCCATTATACCCAACCGCCGCCCCGAAGCAAGATTTATTTTCGACAGTTCCGTCCCGCACGCCCGGGTGACCCAAACGCCGCCTTGCACGCAACACACAAAAGCGGCCGGGCCCTCCGCAGGGTCCCGGCCGCCCGGATGTAAAGACGGGTATTCGGGGTTATTCGATGCGGACCTCGGCCCCCTTTTCAGAGGACTGGTAGACGGCGTCGAGCACGGCCTGGACCTTGGCAATATCGGATCCCGAGACCAGGCAGGGCACGCCTTTCTGCACGCACTCGATAAAATGCTGCCAGCGGTCCGGGTACCCGGCCTTGTCGAAACTCACCTGCGTCTCCTCGACCAGGCCGCTCTTCTCGTCCTGGCCCACCACGGTGAAGGTGTCCTTGCCCGCCTCCCACGAGGCGCCCTTTTTGTCGCCCATGATCAGGCCGCGCATGGCCTCGTTGGGCCGGTTGGCCGCCCAGGTGACCTCCAGGAGCATGCTGGCGCCGTTGGCATACCGGACGAGCGCGAAACCGGCATCGTCCACATCGCAGGTACCGCCCTTCTTCGGGGGGCCGGCCCACATGCCCGAATAGACATAGGCGTCCATGTCCATGAACTTGCTGTAGGTCATGGCGGAGACCGCCACGGGTTCGGGGCAGCCCATGCAGTACCACACATGGTCGTAGGTGTGGATGCCGATGTCGTAGATCGCGCCGCCGCCGGCCACCTCGCGGTTGGTGAACCAGCCGCCCATGCCGGGAATGCCACGCTGGCGGATCACCGAGGCGCGGGCGTGATAGATGCCGCCGAAATATCCCGCGTCCACCAGACTGCGGATCTTGCGTGAGACGGGCAGAAGCCGGAACTGGGTGCCGATCATGAGCACTTTACCCGCCTTGTCGGCCGCGGCCACCATCTTGTCCGCGTCGGTGCGGTTGGTGGCGATGGGCTTTTCGCACAGGACATGGAAACCGGCCTTGATCGCCGCGATGGTGTTGGGCGGATGGAACTTGTTGGGCGTCGCCACCACGACCGCGTCGAACCCGCCGGCCTTGAGCATCGCCTCGAGCGATTCATAGAGCTTGATGCCCGGGACCGCGGCCTTGGTCTTTTCACGGGCCGGTTCGGCCGGGTCGGCCGCGGCCACGATCACCGCGCCCGCGCCCTGGAACCCCTTGATGTGGGCCTGGCCGATGGCGCCCAGACCATTGATCGCCACTTTCAAAGCGTCTGCCATGCTGCTCTCCTGAGAACCTGGATGAGGGTACAAGCGACACATTCATGCGGCGGGGCATTATACTCCACCCGCCGCAAAAATACAAATGGAATCCGGGGGATGGGGATTCCGCGGGTTAAAACCGCGCGGGCTACCAGGATGATGATGGGTCAAGTTGGTAGGCCGCATGCTTCAGCGTGCGGCGGGAATGGAGAAGCGGCAACGGTAACGATGACTGTATCCGCTGGAAGATGAAGACCGGTTGCGGTTGCGTTATAAGACCCGAAAAGGGAATCTTGGTTTCCCTGACGCAACCCCGACCGTATTACGATTCGAGCTACGCAACCGTCCTACGCTCTTCTCCGGTGTTCCTACGGGTTCAACCGCCACAGCGCAACGGTCAGGGCCGCGGCGAACGCCACACAGGCGATATACGGCAGCATCAGCACCCCCGCCACGCGGCTATGCTTCCAGAATGCGACCGTCGTGGCGAGGATGAAGAGGAGCAGGACCACGATCTCCATGGAGGCTATGCCCGGCCGATGGAGTCCGAAAAAAAGCATGGACCAGGCCGCGTTCAAAGCCAGCTGGACCAGGTATAAAAGCAGGGCCAGCGGCGCCCCGGTCAGACCCTTGCGCCGCCACACCAGCCACATGGCCACGGCCATCAGGGTGTATGAGGATCGTCCACGCGGGCCCGAAAAGCCAGTTGGGCGGCGTCCAAGCGGGCTTGTTCAACCCGGCATACCAGTCGCCCGGCATGAACCACGCGCCGAAATAGGCCGCCGCGAAGGTCACCGCCAGCCACACGACAAGGCTGAAGACCGGATGGCCCTCGGGTTTCGCGGGAGGAACGGTCGTCATACTGCCAGCCCCCTTTATCGAACGCCAACTATTATATACGCCCGGCCGGGGTTTGTCCACCGAAATCGGGACGCAAACCCATTGCAAATTTAACATTTATCATTTAGCGTTTAGCATTTTCCCGGCCAATGCTAAATTTGCAATGCTAAATTTGACGGACTCGCAAAAAGGTTTTTTTCATGTTCCATGGGTCATGGAAAAATCGTGCCGCCGGCAATGCTGCACTTCCCGGGCCATGTACGCAAGTCATTGTAGCTGCGGGGCTTGACCCCGCCTCCGGATGGGCGACCGCAAGGGTCGCAGCTACGGGGAAAAATACCGGGCACAAATGGATTACGGACTTTTTGCGAGTCCGTCAACATTTAGCGTTTAGCATTTATCATTTTCAAGACAATGCTGAATTTGCCATGCTAAATACCCGATTTACAATGCTCTCCTCCCTTGGTCGCCAATAACCCCTTGACAATGTCGATGGATACCGTATATTGTTGGTTTTATCCCCGCATGCAGCTAAGGAGCCCTGCCATGACCATGACCTCCCGCGAGCGCTGGCAGGCGGTGTTGCGGCGCGCCATCCCCGACCGCATTCCCACCGACTTCTGGTCGACCGGCGAGGTGATAACCCGCCTCAAGCAGGACCTGGGATGCGGCGACGACGACGCGGTCTTCAAGAAACTTCACATCGACCGCATCCGCGGCATCGGCCCCCGGCACACGGGCGCCAGGGACGGGTACAAGCCGGAGAACATCTGGCAGCTCAAATACCAGAAGGCGCGCTACGAGGGCGGCGAATACGCGGAGGTGATCGATCCCCCGCCGGCGCACATGACCACCGCGGCCGAGATCAAGGCCTTCCGCTGGCCCCGGGCCGACTGGTACGACTACGCCAACCTCAAAGCCGACGCCGACAAGCTGATCGGCCAGGGCTGGCCGGTCACCTGCGGGTATTACGAACCCTTCCACATCTACGCCAACATGCACGGCCAGGAGCAGGCCTACATGGACCTGGCGATCGCGCCCGAGATCATCGACACAGCCCTGGGATTCATTGCCGATTTCTGGTTCGAACAGCTCCGCCGCTCGATCGAGGCCGTCGGCCCGGGCAAGGTGGATGTGACCTATGTGGCCGAGGACCTGGGCAGCCAGTCGGCGCCGCTGATGTCGATGGAACACTTCCGGACCTTCCTCAAACCCCGCATGAAGCGCCAGGCCCAACTCGCGCTCAAACACGGCGTGGCGCCCATGACCCACTCCGACGGCGCGGTGCGCGTATTCATCCCCGAATTCATCGACCTGGGCACGAAGATATTGAACCCCGTCCAGTGGCGCTACACGGGTATGGAGCGGGAGCCTCTCAAAAAGGACTTCGGCGCCAAGCTCATTTTCCACGGCACGGTCGACAACCAGGAGACCCTCCCCTTCGGATCGGTCAAGGATGTGGTGAATGAGGTCAAAGAGAACATCCGCATTTTCGGCGCCGGCGGCGGATTCATCCTGGCCCCCTGCCACAACCTCCAGCCCGTCACCTCCACCGAGAAGATCGTGGCCATGTACGCGACCGCGCACGCGGAAGGCGTGTATTGAAGCCTGGCGGCCGCAGATGGTCGGACAGTCGGAAGGTCGGAAAGTCGGAAAGCCTGATACGGAGCTCTGGGCCATTGCGGCCGCTTGGTGCATACTGACCGTTGTCAATACAGCTTGCGGCCCGGCAACTGATCCTGTGCCGCCACCGGTCGGATCAGCCCCCGCAGTGGTCGTCCCTCTGCCGGCCCCGCCCGCACCGGCACAGATCAGCGATCCCCGCCTGCGCGAAGTGAGCGGGATGGTGCCGGCCTCCTTCCAGAACGACCTCTTCTGGATGATCGCCGATTCGGGCAACCCCGCTGAACTCTATGCCGTCGACAGTACAGGGGCGGTGATCGGGAGTTTCCCCGTCCCCGGTGCGGAGAACCGCGACTGGGAGGACTTGGCCGCCACGGTCATCGATGGCGCACCCCATCTGCTCGTGGCCGACACGGGCAACACCGCCGGCCGGCGCGAGGCGTTCCAGCTCTACCTGTTCCCGGAACCGGCACTGGGCGGCGCCATACCCGCCGATGCCGTGCGCCGGCTCGACTTCACATACGCCGACGGCGCCCGACCTGACTGCGAGGCCGTTGCCGTCGCCCCCGGGACCGGGGTCATCTACCTGGTCACCAAGGTGATCGCGGGTGCGGCGACCCTCTATGCGCTCCCGCCGCCCACGGCCTGGCTTGCCAACGGGACGGCGCAGGCGCTGCCCGCCGGACCGGTGCCGGTGGTGCTCGCCACGGCCATGGATATCGCGCCAAGGGGCGACCGCGCCGTGGTCCTTTCCTACAACGGCCTGTATTTGTTTCAACGCGTCAACGACCGTCCCTGGCCCGGCGTGTTCCATGCGGGCGCGGCGCGACGGCCCCTGCCACCCCTGCCCCAGGCCGAGGCGGCCTGCTTCAGTCGCGATGGGACCAAGATCCATGTCACATCCGAATTACCTGCTGGAACGGAGGGGTCTGTGCCGTTCCTGGTCCTGGAGCCATGATCGTACACGGAAAAGTATTTGCAAATCATCCTTCCGGTGCTACCCTTACCATTCGTGTTTTCCACCCCATTCCGAAAGGCCGGTCATGCAGATCGAACGCGGACTGTTCCCCCACATGGTCCTCCAGCGCACCGCACGGAACGCAAGCGACGCCCGCGTGAGCGGCACAACCGCGGCCGCGGGTCCGGTGCTTGCCGCGGTCACCCGCAAGGGCCGGCCGGTCAGCGGGTTCGCGCGCCAGACCGTGGGCATGGCCAAGGCCGGCCGGTTCACGGCCCGATTGACCGGACTGCCCGCGGGCGGCCCTTATGACATCCGGCTCACCGTCGGCGCGACCTCCGTCACGGTCCGTGATGTGCTCGTGGGCGATGTTTGGCTTCTGGGCGGCCAGTCGAATATGCAGGGCTGCGGCCTCCAGACCGGCGCGGCCAGGCCCGAGCCGCTGGTGCGCGCCTTTTTCATGGACGACACCTGGGCCCCGGCCAAAGATCCGCTCCACAATTTTGATGTATGCGTCGACCAGGTCCATATCCGCCTGATGGGCGGCGTGCGGCCTCCCGGCCGGAACACCGTCACCGGCGTGGGGCCGGGCGTGGCTTTCGGCCAGGAGATGCGCCGGCGCACCGGCGTGCCCCAGGGGCTCATCGCCTGCGGGCACGGCGGCACCAGCATGACCCAGTGGGACCCCGCCCTGAAAAAAGACGGCACCAGCAGCCTTTGCGGCGCCATGCTGCGCCGGTTCGAAAAGAACGGCGGCCGCGCGGCCGGCCTCGTGTGGTACCAGGGGTGCAGCGACGCCGACGCCGATGCCGCGCCCCTCTACACCAAGCGCATGGTCAAATTTGTGCAGGCATTGCGGCGCGACACCCGCTTGAGCGACCTGCCCGTGGCCATGGTCCAGATCGGCCGGTGCATCCACCGCACCGCGCCCGAACAGGGCATCCCCTGGAACGCGGTCCAGGATCAGCAGCGCCGCCTGCCGCAGGTCATCAAACACCTTACGGTCGTGCCGGCCGTCGACCTGCCCCTCGACGACTCCATTCACATCAGCGGGACCGGCCAGCAGGTCCTCGGCCGCCGGCTGGCGTATGCGATGCAGGTGGTCCGGCAGGGCCGCAGGGCCGGCCTGCCGCCCATCGCCGTCAAAAAGATCGCGTGCGGCCACGACCACAGCGGCATGGCCCAAGTGGTCGTGGAGTTCGCCCATGTCGCCGGCGGCCTCACCGCCAACGGCCGGCCGGCGGGTTTTGAACTGGGCGGTCCCGTGCCTGGGCACCATGTCTACGCGGTCGAACTGCGCGGCAGCCGCGCGATCGTTCGTACCGATATGCCGGCCAACAGCATCGCGTCCAAATGGCTCTACTACGGCCCCGGCGCCGACACCTATTGCAACATCACCGACTCGGCCGGACGGTCCCTGCCTGTCTTCGGCCCCCTTACCCTGGGCGAACCGGCCGCGGTCACGCCCTTCTTCCGCCGCCTGCGCGTGAGCCGCTTCCAGCCCTCGGCCGGCCGGCTTGAAGACCTGGCCTGCCCGGTCAACACCGGCAGACTGGGGTTTACCGAGCGGGATTTCAGCGACGATTTCTGCGACCTCCATCTCGACATCGCCAAGCAGGGCAAGGAAGACAAGGTGGTCTACTTCGCCTGCCGGTTCGATTGCGCCGAGGCCATGAAACTCACCGTCCTTATCGGGTACGACGGCCCCTGCAAGGCCTGGATCGACCGCAAGCAGGTCTTCCACGATCCCAAGGGCGTCAATCCGGCCCTGCCCACGGACAAGGCGCGCATCCCCTTCCGCGCCGCCGCCGGCTGGCATGAGATCATCGTCGCCCTCGCCACCAACAACGGCGCCGCCTGGGGCATCTACCTGCAGATGGAACGGACCGATGTGCCCACCCGGGTGATCAAGAAGGGTCCCGAGGCGTATGCGATGCCGAAACTGCTGGGGTGATATGCAGACGGCCTTCGACAGTCGGAAACGATAGGCGTAACGGCATACGGCTCACGGCCTACGGCCAGGATTTGAGTCGTACACCGTCTACCGTTGGCCGATTCGCCTTTCGTTTCCGTATGCCGTATACCGGACTTTAGTTGCCTCGTCAGGCCTGCATCTCGATTACGCGTCTTCAGCCGCAACCGTCCAACGCCCCACATTTCCAGCGGAGTTTACCCCGAGTTGCTTTAAACCCCGAGCGCCCCGGGCGGCTCGGGACGCGGCCTCGGGGCAACCGCAACCGTTCTTCTCCCCCAAACCAATACGGACGCCCGCTCAGAACTTGTAGATCGCGGTCAGCATGAGCGTGGTATCGGCCGTGACATCGTTCAGTCCCTGGAGGTAGGCCAGCTCGATCATGGTCTCATTGCGGGCGTTGAAACTCAGTGTCACGCCGCCGGAGACCTCGTTGTGGAGCGCCGGCACATCATGGGACTGGCTGTTCGTGTAGCGCAGGGCGACCACGCATTCGGGTATCAGCCGCACCCCCACCCGGCCATCCCACCCGTAGACCGTGTTGCGGTCGTACGGCCCGGCATCCGGCGCACCGCCGAACTCCAGGTCAGCGCTCACATTGCAGTAGAGACGCTCCCCCTTCCCAGCGCCACCCGCCGGTGGCCGTGAACCGGTAGGTGCCGAGGCCGAAATCATCCTTGTCGCCGGTCGGGAGGCTGATCTCAAGCGACAGGTCGGCGAACGACAGGTCCGGCACGATCGCCAGTTCGTATGCCCCGGCCACGGTGATGTCGCCGAGGTTGGACTTGCTGGTATCCTCGTCGATCGACTTCAGATAATCCGCGAACACATCCCTGGCATCCATGGTGACAAATGGCACCACCACCCGCACGGTCAGGTCATCGGTAAGCGCATACCCCGCCCCGGCCATCACCATGAACGCGGTGTAATTGAAGCCATCCATGTCCTGGATGTCCTGGACATCGATATACCCGATGCCCCCGAGCGCCCCCGCATCGCTCTGGTTGAAATCAAGGCTGAACCGTTCGGCGAACGCAGGAATGAACATACCGGCCAGCACAACCGCAAGCAGGACCGTCATACCCATTTTCATACATGCCCCCTTATTTTACAAGCCAACTGTTGGATGCCATCTATAACCGTTGGATGCCATCTATCAGCGCATTATAAGCACCGCGCGCATATGTCAAGTAAAAATCGGTATGCCCGCAACGGGGAGTATAAAGATCCACTGCAAATTGGGCATTCAGCTTGGCAAATTTACCATTTTCCGGAATATGCTTATCCCCTTGACACCGGCGATGGATGTGATATCATTGGAGTATGGCACGACTTGAGTTTCCAAGAACATTGCGTGAGTTCCGAGAGCGTTTCGCGGGCGAGAACGAATGCTACGAGTACCTGATACGGTCTCGGTGGCCCGAGGGGATGGCGTG
>JBDREB010000014.1:0-16407 GCA_043820325.1 Planctomycetota bacterium
GGGCGTGCGGGGTTTGGTGGCGGGGGCCAACCATGGCAGCTATACCTCTTTAATGATGCGGCAGTGCCTGACCTGTTTGTCAAACCATCACTCTGCACCGCACGCGAAATGGATAGGTTATTTATTTACGGGCACTAAGGCAACCCCATGGCCAATCTGTTCGTCTACGGCACCCTGCGCAACGACACAGTCGTCAAGGCGCTCACCGGCAAGATCTTCAGCCGCAACAAAGCGGTGCCGGCCGGTTACCGCCGGTTCGAGGAGCGCAGCGGCTTCCCCTACATCCTCAAGGTGCGGGGCGGCCGGGTGACCGGTTTCGTCCTGCGTGACCTCGATGACGCCGCCCTGCAGCGCATCGACGCCTACGAGGCGGAGGGCACCATCTACACCCGGGTGGCGATGCGCGTAAAGACCGGCGGGACCATGCTCGACGCCGAAACCTTCGTGGGCAACCTCGACAACATCCGCCGGCATTTCGGCGACCAGATCGACGAGACCATCACCACCCGCGTGGAAAAGTACCTCGAACGGCAGTTGGGCGAACACCTGCCCGTGGGGCGGCCGGTGCGGGGGTACGACGATGTCGCTTTCCAGGCGCGCAAGGAATTCCACGAGTGCGAGATCCAGCACCTGATGAACCTCTATTTCACCAACACCTATGTCAGCCCCAACCGGATCGACGAGAACCTGAGCATCCGCAATACGCCCACCCTGCGGGCGGTCCGGGCATCCCCCGCACTCCGGCCCTTCGCCCCCCATTACTTGGACCTGGCCAGCCGGTTCATGGTCTTCAACCGCCTGGCCGACATGATCCACAACGAACATCGCGTGGGGCTCTTCGCCAAGGACCCCTTCTGCCTGTATTCGCTCACGAACCTCATGACCCTCATGCTGCTCAACAAATACCCGGCCGAACTGGAGTACCTGTTGAGCGAACATTGCCCGGCCGGCCGGTTCGAGGCCCTGGAATACACCGATTATGCGCGCGGCGGCGCCGCCGCCGCCCGGACCCTCTTCCGCCAGTACGCCACGGAGATCGAATTCGCCGTCAAGGGCATCCCCCTCTACCGCGAGGAAGGCCGCGTGCCGCTGGGCGTGGAGATGGAATTCAGCAACATCGGCCGCCATGCCACCGGCCTCTGCCGGCCCGCCGACCCGGTCTTCGACAACTTCAAATACTTCACCGAATTCGACCTCCTGCGCCGGTGCTGGCGCCTGGGCGGGCACATCGACGACCACGCGGTGAGCACCCAGGCCGCCAAGCACGAGGGCGGATTTCTGGAATTCGCCCTCGGCAAGAACAACCTGCTCCAGTACACCTCCAAGCCCGTCTCGGCCGACATCAATGTGCTGGCCGGCCTGGTGCGCGAAGTGACCGCGTTCGTGCCCGTGCGGCCCCACAGCCTGCACATCAACATCGAGAATGTCCTCGGGGAGACCGACTGGAACCGCTCCAACGACCCCGACCTGATCAAATGCCTTCTGCTCATGGCGGGCGATTTCCACCGCACCGACGACGGCCGCGTGATCGAACGGCGCGTCGGCGGCCGGGAGATCGTCGACCCGTGGGGCAACATCATGATCATCGTCGAGAACCGCCAGTTCCCCAACAACCCCGAACTCCGCGAGGAGGTCAAGGGCACGATCGAATTCCCGTTCCCGCGCCTAGAGGCGGGCCGGTCCTTCACGCCGCTGATCATGGCGCTCAAGGGATTCTTCCTGGGATACAAACCGCGGCCCTATTCCTCCAAGCTCCACATCGTGGACCATGCCCATATCCGCGAGGAATCCGTCCACCTGATGGAATGGGCCCTGGATGTCACCCCCCTCACGGCCGCGACCGTGAACACATTCATCAAGTGGGTCGAAAAAGGGCTGTTCACAGGCCTGCACGACATGAGCCTCAAGCACCGCAAACAATTCCTGCGCAAGGAAATGTACCTCATCGAAAAAGAGGTCAAAAGCCGCAACGACTGGATCCGCGCCGCGCTCAAGGCGGCCGAAGAGGCATAAGAATTGCCGATCGCCGATTGCCAATTGCCGATTTTATTCGGCAAACCAATGACCGGCGCAACCACCACGGTCCCAGACGATTTTCAGCTTCCATTCCTCCCATTTATTTATCCAGAGACCGTAACATGCACGCGCACCCCTCCAGACCCACGCTTGGAAATACCAACAACAGCCGGTCTGTACTGCTTGTAAACCCGAACCAACCGGCCGTTTCCCCAAATCACCGACACCACTCCACTCCTGAATGTGTTCCTGATACCAAATTGGACCCGGCTGTCGGTGCGTCAGCCGGTATTGGAACCGGCCGGTGCGTCGCCCTTGAGTCCGAGCGCCTCCCGACTGCACGCCGTCCAAAGCCCCGAGCCGAGGTCCCTGAGCCACTTGGCTGCGTGCCGTTTGCGCCGGGAACCCCTGTATCCGGGATTCAGCCATTCATCATAGAATTCTCCGACCGCCCCACCACCTTGCCCAGGATATATTCCCGGACCTTTTCGCCAAGACTGCCGGCTTTGATCTCGATCCCCTTCTCTTTCAACTCTTTCCGCATCGCCTCGGTGATGACCAATCCATGGGCCTTGCCCTTGTGCGGCCGCGCACCGCCGGCATAGACAAGGGCCGTGTATGTCTGAAGCAGGCCTTTGAGGTCGTTCTTATCCGCGCCTATACCTTCCGCTATCAGGCTTTGATCGATCAGCCCGTCCTTATTGCCTTTCTGCAGGTAATTGAGACTGCAGAAAGCATAATCCTCAGGCTTCTTGACCATCGAGGCCCGGAAAGCATTCAGCTCGATATACGCCGCGCACATCGCCAGACTATACCCCCGCTCCACGATCGTCGAATGGAACCTACCTTCCCACAGGGTCCCCTGCAATAACTTGGCTTTGTTGTGCCGCACGCTGACATGGTGATTCAGCCGCTTCATGAAACTGGAAAGGTCGGTAAGCTCTTGAACCACATACGCCTGATGCTCGGGATTGGCTGCGTCTTTCTTGAAAACCGTACCCTCATGGTAAGCATTCCACCGTTTCATGGCCTCTTCAGACCGGACATCCTCGGGATCGGCGAACCTGAGGATCAGGTGGTAGTGGGAGCTCAACACGCAATAGGCCCCATACTCCACGAAATAGAGCGATTTAAGCTTCTTCAAGTGCTTGACGAACTTCTCTTGCAGTCCGTCTTCCAGCCGGTATTGACGGGCATTGACCCGCGTCACCACATGGTAGGCCGCCACCTTGCAGCCGGGCATCTTGATCCGCTTCATCCGCGCCATATCGACCCTTTCACTTTTTCTCCATTTTCCAAGTCCAGGCTCATTTTCAGCCTAGGCCCGGAGTTATGGGGCTCTTTCTTCATATTGGCTTCTGTTTTCATGCCGTAAACCATTATATCCGCCCGCCGCCGTTGTCAAGCCCTTTATTTAGGGACAGTCACTGTTCCGCTACGCCCGACCCGGCGACCGCCGGCCCGGCGCCGGTCGCGGTCATCGGTCCTTCCATTCCCGGTTACCGGATCATCGCCGAGACGGGCCGGCCCGCCAACAGCACCATCTACCTCGCGACCGAAGAAGGCGCCAAGGGCCAGGTGACGATCGAGACCGTCACCGGCCTACCGGCGGCATCGCCCGCGTTCAAGGAACGCTTCTTCGACGAGGCCCGGCAGGCCGCCGCCATCCGTCATCCGGCCATGGTGCGCATCATCGGGGTGGGCGAACACACCGGCCTCTTGTACCTGGTCACGGAACAGGTCGGCGGCATGACGCTGTACGACATCCTGAAACGGGAAGGCCGCATCCCCCGGCTCGGCGCCACCCAGGTCACCCTCAAACTGGCCGAGGCGCTGCATGCCGCCCACAGGGGAGGCATCACCCACGGCGACTTCAAACCCAGCCTGGTCCATATCGATGCCGAGGGCGGCATCCGGATCGCCCGCCTGGGCGTGGCCAAGTATTTCGGCGAAAGCATCAAGCCCGACGAAACCGTGGCCGTGTCACCCTACACCGCGCCTGAGATCATCGTGGGCAACCAGGCGCCGGAGGTCAGGGCCGACATTTTCGCCCTCGGCGCCCTCTATTTCCACATGCTCCTCGGCCGGCCACCTTTTGCCGGCACGGCCGCCCGCGACCTCCTCATCAGCATGTACAACGGCATCCGCCCCGTCCTGGCCAACAGCGACCTGCCCGGATACCTCTGCGAGCTGTTCGAGAACATGCTGGCCGCCGACCGGGAAAAACGCTACGCCAACTATGTCCCGGTCATCGGCCGCCTGCGCGGCGTGCAGAACCGGATTTCCCTCTCCGCCCGCAAGGATTGAGCGCCCCCGCCTGCGGCGGGAAGGTACCCCTCATCTGAAATGTTGATGGACTCGCAAAAAGTCCGCAATCCATTTGTGCCCGGTATTTTCCCCGTAGCTGCGACCCTTGCGGTCGCCCATCCGGAGGCGGGGTCAAGCCCCGCAGCTACAATGACTTGCGTACACGGACCGGGAAGTGCAGCATTGCCGGCGGCACGACTTTTCCATGACCCATGGAACACGAAAAATCCTTTTTGCGAGTCCATCAATGTTCAACTCTCAATGCACAAGTCAAGATCCGGAACGGAACGCGTTTGATCATGCCGTCGGTCTTTGATCATAATGTAATTGTCAATTCTTTACGACCGGAGTCGAAAGAGGCCGCCGGAACGAACCGGCGGCCGGACATGTTCATCCGGCCGCCGATCGTGATGGGGAACGCTTCACTGCCTGCGATAAATTACCGGGGCAGTTTCCAGACATAGTCACCCGTACGGTCTCCCGCAGGGACCGGGGTGCCCTGATCATCCTTGCCGTCATCACCCACGCTGTAGAGGACGCATCCGTTCTCATCCACCCGGAAAATGAGCGGCCGGCCTGAGAATGGATCGATGCGCGGGTCTGATGTGCCCAGGTCCCCCAGTGCCGCCAGGTCGGCCGGATAGACACCATGGGCCGCCTTGAAGGCGAGCAGGGCCAGGGATGTGCGGCATATCCGAACCGTGGCGATCATCTTCAGATGGCCCAGGTAACTGCGTCCGAGCACAGGAACGATCATCCGCGTGAAGACATGAAAGATCGAAAGCCGGCCGACCTGCTGTTCCATGGCCTTTACCGCTTCCATCGCGGGAACATCACCCACCGGGGTATTGATGATCCGGCAATAGGCCCGGAGCGTGTCGAGGTAGGCGGCGTGGTCCCATTGGCGCCAGGGCCGCAGCGGCAGGATGAAGAGCAGGCGTAATTCCGACCCGCCTCCGAATTCCGATTGGAGTCCGACCAGTTCGCCGCCGGACTTCCTGAAGACCCATTCGCCCAAGAGCAGGCGTTCCGAATCGATCGCCCGGGTGAAGGGTTCCATGCTCTCCAAGGGGACAAGGGCGCGGTCGATCGCGGCCGGGTCGGCGGGAAGCGCCGCCTGGCCGCACAGTTTTTCGGCCATGCGCAACATGGTCATGGTCATGGCGTTGCGAACCAGCTGGCTGATCAGAAGCGGTTCATCCCGGAGGTCCTCGGCCATCTGGAGCCCCAGGAGGATATCCTCCCAGGCTTCGACAGGCCGGTCGGTGAGGGCATAGGCCATCCCCCGGGTCCCGAAAAGCCGCGCGATCATGCGCATCTGGGCGAGGTGGGGCATGAGAATGCCCGGTCCGGCATTGTAATTCAGGTCGAACCGGCAGGCGGGTTTGGCCACGGCCTGGCGGACGATGTCGATGACGGTCCGGATCGTCCAGCTGTCGATGTCGGCGAGATAGGCCTCCGCGTCGGCCCGGGTGAATGCACCCTTGTCGGCCTTGGCCCACTGGTCGCTCATGTAGGCCGAGATCTCCTTATGACCGACCTGCTCGCTATTGAGGAGCTGAAACGCGCTGTTGTAAAGGATGGCGGCATTCTCGTTATCGGCCGCGGGCGGGGGTATCAGGGCCGCAGGATCGGTGGGCCGGCCCTCCGCTTCGAGCGCGCGGTAGGATTCACGCAGGACGGCGCCCGAGATCATCAGCAGGATGCCCGATGTGATGAGGATCACAACCAGGAACCCCCCGAGCACAAGCCCCGTGATCAGCAGTCTTTTTTTTGTTTTCGGCGACATGGTCAGGCCTCCTTATCCATGATGATCAGGCAGAAATAGGCGAGCGGCGCGGCGTCCATGACCGCCGCCGAAGGCCGCACACCGGGCACAGGGGACACCAGGTACTCGTTCAGGTTCTGGAAGTATTCCCGGACCGCTCCAGGCCTGGGTGCGGCAACCGCCCCACCCAGCGGCATGGTCACCGGGATATCAGGCATCGCAGTGTCGGCCGCAGGTGCGGGCGCGGCAACCACGGATTGGACCGACCACGGTGCAACCATGGCGTGGTTGATCGCGCCGGCCGATACCAGGAAGACGATGGCGGCCGCCAGGCCGATCGCCATGCGTTTCAGCCAGCGGCCCGTTGCCGGCGTTTGAACGACGGGTGCGTCCCAGGCCGCCCCGGCGGCATCGAGCACCCGGCCGCAGAGGCCTTCCGGCATTCCGGCGGCCTTGAACCCGGTGAGGACCTTTTCGGTGCGATCCGGTTCTTCAAGCTTCACGATGCTTTCCTTTCCATGAAATCGCGCAGTTTTTCAAGGGCGTAACGGTACCGGCTGGCCGCCGTATTGACCGGAATGCCAAGCAGGTCGCCGATCGCTTCGAATGTCATCCCGCGGTAGACCTTGAGCGCCACGACCTCGCGCTGGTCATCGGGAAGGCTTGCCATCCCCTCCACGGCGAGGGCCGCATCGGCGCCGATTGCCGGTCCCGCATCAACCGCCGTAGTCAGCCAGGCCGCTTCCCGCACCTGTTTTTCACGGCTCTGTTTCCGGTGCCACGAAGCGGCCAGGTTCCGGACCATGGCCGCGAGGTAGGGGCCGAGTGCGGTCGCTTGCGCCACGGCCGCGCGCTTGCGGGCGATGGTCACGAAAAGTTCCTGCATAACATCCTCCGCATCCGTTGCCGAACCGGTCGCAGCCGCGGCCAGGGCGAAAAGATCGGCCGCGTAACCGTCCCAGATCAGCGCCAGGGCGCCGCGGTCATCCCGCGTCAGCGCCTCCTTTACACGCGCATCCAGGTCCCTGTTCAATGCCGGCTCCTCATTCTCTGTCACCATTCAAGACGCCCGGCGGATGCGGATTTGTCTAACATTTCCGCCAGACGCATAACATCACCATATTACACGATTTACCAGCCCATGCAACCTTAATCCAGCGCGAACCGGTGGTTGCCATCCCTGCCTGTGAAAATGAGTCGCAGGTCGCAAATCTCATGTCGCATGTCTGTGATTTGGACCTGGACCTGTGGCGCCCTCCCTCCGGTCGGGAGTCGCCCAGTCGCAAGGGCCAGAGGGTTTGATCTATACCCCATCCGTGTGCATAGATGCATCTGTGGTTGCGGCCCTTTCTTATCCGAACCAGGATCTGTGCCGATATGTGCGATCTGTGGCGATCTTTTCCGAGGTCCGAGGTCAGAGGTCGGAGGTCAGAGGTCGGAGGTCGGAGGTCAGAGGTCAGATCCGGACATGAGACCTGCGACCTGTGACTTGCGACTCTTCCTCTTCAACCGTGGTTGCGGCTCTTTCCGGGATTCCACTTGACCGCCGCCCCGCCGCCATGTATAATGGATGGTCCATACATGAGGTGGCGCAATGATCAGGCAATGCCGTTCGATCCGGGAGATCTACGACGAGGTGCGCGACTTTGACCTCGTGATCACCTCCGACGCCCCCCTGCGCACGGCCCTCAATGCCCTCTTGGATGTCCCCCGCCTCGGCCCCTTTGCCGTGACACCCCGTGAGCTTGCCGGCCGCACCGCGCCGTTCGTGTTCGATGCCCCTGTGCTCGATGATCGCGCCACCGTGCTCAGCCTGGCCCGTCTGACCGGCCTGCCCCTGGCCCAGGCTGACCATCATTTCCGGCGCATCTGCCAGATCTGGGAGCATACGGGGCATCTGGACGGCGCGGGCCCCCACCTGGCACCCTCGGGCGACGCGCCCTCCGACACGCGCCGCGTATGGGAAGCCCTGCGCGACCTGCCCACCCTGCCCATGGCCATGGAGCGGTTCAACGCCCGCCGCGCGGGACTCGACCAGGCCCGCGTGGCCGTGATCGCGCCCGAACTCCAATGTGCGCTCGACGCCCGCGTGCGGCCCGTCCGATTCACATCCGTGGCCGTACTGACCGACACAGCCTGGCCGATGCCGCCCGTCCACCTCCTGCCCGGCGAGGGCGATATCGCCGACCGCATCGCCGACCTCATCCAGCCCGGCAATGCCGACAATGTCGCAATTGTGCTCGACTTCGCCAGCCCTCTGCGTCCGCTCGTCATGGCCCGCCTCATCAACGCCGGCATACCCGTGAGCCACACGGTCTACCTGGCCGACGATCCGGATGTGCGGACCTTCCTCGACTTCGTGCGGGCCGCCTTCGACCTGGCGGGACTGCGCATGCGCGACTTGGTGCCGTTTTCAGCTTTCGGCCGGATAACCGTGGTGCCGGAGTTCAACAATTTCCGGGCCACCGAGTATGCGGCCGCGCACGACGACAAGGACCTCACCGCCTTCCTGCACTTCATGGCGGGGATCGGCCGGCATTCGTTCGCCGACGCGCTCAAGCGGCTCAAGATCAACAAGACCCCCCTGCCCGGTGAATTTCATGAACTCGTTGACACCCTCGGCCTGATGCAATGCCCGGTGACACCCGCCAGCCTGCAGGAGATCATCTACGCGCTTGAGAATTTCCCGGTCCAGACCCACCGCCACCGCCGCGGGGTGGTCCTCCTCAACGGCCTGGCGGCCGGCTTTGTCCACAAACCGGTCTGTATATTCGCCGGGTTGGACGAGAGCTGGACCCGTTCCGTGGAACGCCATGCCTGGATCGACGCGCCGGCCGAGGAGGCCCGCCACATCGAAAAGTTCCAGATCATGCTCCAGCAGGGTGGCGGCCGCCTTTTCCTGGCCCCGGCCATGCGCAACGGCAAGCCGGTGGCGCCCTGTTTCCATTTCAACCGCCTTTTCGGCCGTGAGATCGCCGGGTTCGGCGACCCCATCTTCACCGCCCGGAGCGTTGGACCGGTAGCTATGCCCCCGGCGGAGACGCCCCGCGCGACCGCCGGTCAGCCGGCCACGCCTGCCAAACCCGCCCAACCGCTTACCAGCCTCTCGGCCAGTTCGTTGAACGCGTTCACCGCCTGCCCCCGCCGGTACGCCCACGACCGGTTCAAGGTCCGTGAGGAGCAGCCCTATTTTCTCAAGGGCACCCTGCTCCACGAGTTCGCCGCCCTCTTCGCCGCCCACCCCGAAGCGGTCGAGCAGGCGGGGCTCGCGGCCTGCGTGGAGCACATGACCGCCGTCTACCGCGGCATGGCCGGGCCGGAATCGGCCGAACTCCAGCGCGCCGTTTTCCATGTCGGCGCCCTGAACATCATGAATTTCATCCGCAACCTGGAACTCGCGCCGCCCCCCCTGCCCGCCCCGGACCGGCCGCCCGAACGGCCCAACAGCCTGGCCCGCAAACTCGGGGTCACGCTCGACGCGCGGCACATCGAATACAGTTTCCGCGATGTCGACCGCATGATCCACGGTTTCATCGACCTCGTGGCCAACCCTGGGCTCATCATCGATTATAAGACCGGCGGCACCCGGCGCACGGGCGGCCGCGTGGTGCGCGAGGCGCTGCCCGCCTGCATCCGCGACCAGGCCGACTTCCAGCCGCTTCTCTACATCACCGCCCTGCGCCGGCGCCTGCCCGGCCGGCCGATCGATTTCACCTATTACTACTGCCTGGCGAATTTTCGCGATGTGATCGACCGTCGGGCCGACGACGATGCCAACCGCCTCACGGTCCGGTACGAACCCCTGGCCTTCGGCGAATTCCTGGCCGCCGAACCCGGCGCGCTGGGCGGGTCCAAGGAACGCGAGGCGTTCATCGAAGCGGCCGGTCCCGCCCTTTTCACCGCCTGGTTCCGGGCGCATCCCCTGCCCGCGGAGCCGTGTTTCGACAAGGACCGTTTTGCCGACGGTGAATGGGCGCGGACCTTCCGTGACCACCTCCTGGCCGAAGCCGGGCGCGGACGCAAAACCGCGGCCAAGGCGGTCGATGCCATCATCAAGCGCATCGTCGCCCTGCGCACGGCCGACCGTTGCCAACCCCGTTTCTTCAAGGATGACGCCGACGGGTTCGAAACCTTCGTGGCCGCGCAATGCGCCGCGATCAATGCCTGCCTGGCCGCCACCTTCCCCTGCCGCCCCCTGAGCCGGGAGACCTGCCGCGACTGCCCGGGCGCCGACATCTGCCTGCGGGAGTCCGCCTCATGACCGCCAATCCCCGCCAGGAACGCCTGGTCGCCGCCACGGAGGGGATCCATGTGGTCGACGCGGGCGCGGGCACGGGCAAGACCCGCACCATCACGGCCCGCTACCGGGCCATCATCGGAAAACCCGGCGTCCACCCCGACGATGTGCTCCTGCTGACCTTCACGGACAACGCGGCCATTGAGATGCGCGAGCGGATCATCAACGCCTGCGGCGCCAGCCGCGATGTGGCGGCGCTCACGGCCGCGCCCATCGCCACTTTTCATTCCTTCGCCCACCGCATCCTCCAGCGGTTCGGGTTCGACGCCCCCCGCCATCTGGGCCACACCGAGCCGCTGGCCCGCAACTACCGGGTCTTTGACAACGAACTGGCCGAACGCCGGTTCTTCCGCGCCTTTTACCGTTCCTTTCTGCGTGACCACCCCGAACACACCGCGGCCGCGCGCGTGGCCGGCGACGATACCGACTGCCTCCACGCCCTGGTCCGCCAACTCTGCTGCAAGGGCGTCTTCCCCTGCCGCGAGGGCTGGTGCCTCGATGGCGCCGCCCATCTTGAGGGCGACCGGGCGGCATACGATAAGCGGATGGCCGCGGTCCATCCCGGCCGGCGGGTCGATGGGTTCAAGGCCAAGGTCCGCGACCATGTCTACCTTGACCTGGACCGCGACGCGGAGACCGTGGACCTGGACGGCACCCCCCAGCCGCTGGTGACCGACGGGGCGCTGAACCAGCGCCTCCTCGCGGCCGCGCTGGACAACGACCGGTCCCCCCTGAACGCCTTCGTCCATGACCTCTATTTCGCCTATGTCGACCATTGCCTCCGCGCGGGCCGGATCAATTTCGACTTTATGCTCATGTTCGCCTTCGCCCTGCTCTATGCCGACCATGGCCTTCGGGAGCGGCTGGCCTTCAAATATGTGATGGTGGACGAGTTCCAGGACACCAACGAGGTCCAGTTCCTCCTCACCCTCCTCTTGATGCGCACGGACAACCTGTGCGTGGTGGGCGACTGGAAACAGGGCATCTACGGGTTCCGGCACGCGACGATCGATAACATCCTCGCCTTCTCCCAAACGCTGGCGCGGCTCCGCGACGCCCTGAACCGCGACCATCCGCGGATCACCTTCCCGGTCACGGTGCAGACCGCCGACCTGCGGATCAACTACCGGAGCGCGCAGTCCATCCTCGACCTCTCGCGCGGGCTCCTGCTCCTGCCGGCCGTCAAGGATGAGACCGTCGACCCCGACCTCGCCGACCGGATCGTGCCGCTCGAGGCCCACCGCGCATTGGAGGATGCGGCCAGCATCCGCTTCTTCCAAGCGGAGGCACCGGATGAAGATGCGGAGTTCGATCTCATCGTCGCCGTGATCCGCGACATGGTCGCCTCCGGCCGCCACCCGGTGCGTGAAGACCACGCCGACGGCACCGTCACTGAACGCCCCCTGCGCTACGGCGACATCGCGGTCCTGGCGCGGACATCCGACTTCGGCCGCGCGCTCGTCGACCGGGCGGCCGGCGCGGCCGTCCCCGCCCGCTTCGACGGGGGCGTGGAACTCTACCGCACCCGGCCGGCCCTTCTGGCCCTGGCGTGGCTCAGGCTCCTCACCAATGCACATGACCGCCGCGGCTGGATCACCATCCTCGACGCGGAGCGCACCCCCTTCGCGGCCATGGACGCGATCATCAACGCGCGGGAATATCCCGCCCGCCTGACCGATTTCCGGAAGATATTGAAGGCGGCCGAAGAAAGCCCGGCCGTCCTTGTGGAAAAGATCCTCCGCTTCCACGATGCCGTGGGTGACGAGGCTGACGCCCTGGTGGTGGCCGTGGCCGCCCTCTGCGAAGGCTCGCTCATGTCGGCCGGCGAACTGGTCACCTACATGGAAGACTGCATCGCCGAGAGCGTCACCGTGGACCTCGACCTCGCCCCGGCCGCCGATGCGGTGACGGTCCAGACCATTCACGGCGCCAAGGGGCTGGAATACCCGGTGGTCATTGTCGCCAACATGAACGCCGGCCGGTTCCCGGGCCGGGGATCGGACACCGCGCCGGTGATCTACTATCCGCTTGTGGGATTGCGCGCCCGCCGGAGTTTCGGCGCCAAGCACGGTTTCGCCGCCCTGTTCAACCGCTGGCAGACCGACCTGGTGACCACACGCCTCTATTCCGACTACGACGAGGAACGCCGCCTGCTGTATGTGGCCGTGACCCGCGCCAGGCAGCACCTGGTCTTCACAGCCTTCGATCCTTCGCCGTTCTTTACCGGGCTCATGGAGCGGGGCGGGTATCGGCTGGAAAAGCGCCCCGCCGCCGCGGCCGTGACCACGACCGCGCCCGCGCCGGCAACAGGCACGCTGGAACTGCCTGCCGCGCCGTCCATGCGGTCGGCCCTCGGCGTACATGACCTCATGGAATACCAGCCTCCCGGCGAAAAAGGCCGCGGCCGGGAGTTCGGCGTCGCCCTCCACCACCACGCCCACCGCATCGCCCTGGGTCTTCCCTCCGACTGGAAGGAGCCCGATGCGGCCAAGGTGCGGTCGTTCATCGGGGGCTTGAAGCAAAAAGGCGCCCGGCTCTGGCCGGAGACCCCCTGCGCCCTGCCGGACACCGGTTTCCTCGTGCGCGGCGTCATCGATCTTCTGGCCGTCTTCCCCGACCGGGTGCTCATCGTGGATTACAAGAGCGACATGTCGGATGCCAACGAACCCGCCTACCGGATCCAGTTATCGGTCTACAGCCATGTGGTCCAGGCCCAGTACCCCGACCTGCCCGTCACGGCCGAACTTTATTATGTCTGCCGCAACAAGCATGTTCCGATCACGCCCCTGACCCCGGCCGAACTGGCCCCCCTCGTCGCCCAGGCCGGCCGCGATTGCCTCACCCGGCGCAAGCGGGTGGCGGAAGAGGCTATAGCGGAAGAATAACACGGACCGGATCGCGCCTACTTGTATTGCTTGAGTTTGAACAGCTTCCGCATCAGATGAAAATGGTTGTCGAGCGTGAACAATGTCAGATCATTGCGAATTGCGTTTTGCATGATGATCAAGTCGGGGATCCCGACCTTGTTGATCCCCGCCTGAATGTTCCGGACCTGAAAGGCGATGATCTCATCCCAGTCGATCACAAGAGCCACCTTCGCCACCATCCCCATCAGCGCAACCACAGCATCCGCTTTTTGCACGCGTAAGGGCGGAACCAATTCGGCCAGGATCATGTCATTGACACACACCAGGTTGTCGTCGATCAATCCATCCAGCCGGGAAGCGGCCGGACCTCCCTTGAAATAGTCCACCCATACGGATGTATCGACCAGTATCCGACTCATCGCTGCCGTACCGCATCAAGGTCGATATCCAGCTTGATCCGGCCCCGGTACCGTTTCAGGCCCTTGATCTGTTCCTTCTGGATGAGATCCTTCAGTGCGGTCTTGATGACCTCGGTTTTGCTCTTGCAGCGGGATAAATGCAGGGCTTCCGCGATCAATTGTTCGGGCAGATCCAGCGTGGTACGCATATGCATTCTCCTTGTATATTATGCATACATTGTATTCAATTGTTATGCATTGTCAAGTATTTTCCCGGGTAACACTTTAGCCGAGTGAAACGATCATAGGAAATCTGGATTGCCCGATTCCCCCGGTCAAGCCGGAGGACAGGCTTGTCGGGCAATGACAGCCCAAGAATAAGCCTGATGCAAATTATCCTTCTTCATCCGTCATCCCCCGGCGAGCCTGTCCTCCGGCTTGACCGGGGGAACCAGGGGATCCAGTCCTTTCATTCCGCTAAAGTGTTGCGGAGACACAAAAAAGGGCAGACACTGGAGTGCCTGCCCTTGATGGTGAATGGGACCGGGTGTCGTTCAGCGCTTGACGCGCGCGTTGCCCTTCCAGATCGACCAGACCTGCTCCTCGTCGGCCGGCTGGCCGTAGTCGGTGAGCATGGTCGTGGCGAGGGCGCCGCTGGCCCAGCCGAACTGGACCCACTTTTCCGGCTCCCAGCCCTTGAGGATCGCGTAGAGCATGCCGCCCACGAACCCGTCGCCGCCGCCGATGCGATCGAGCACATTGATGTCACGCGGTTCCACGACATGCCATTCCTTGCCCGCGGCCATGATGGCGCCCCACTTGTGCTGGTTGACGCTCACGACCTCGCGCAGGGTGGTGGCGAAGACCGAGGCGTTGGGGAAGGCCTTCTGTACGCGCTCGATCATGCCCTTGAACCCGTCGATCTTGGAACCAAGCCCCTTGCCGCCCGCTTCGGGACCCTCGACGCCCAGGCAGAGCTGGAAATCCTCCTCGTTGCCCACGAGGATGTCGGCCACGCCGGCGATCTCGGTGAAGATCTGGCGCAATTCCTTGTCGCGGCCCTTCCAGAAGGTGGCGCGGTAGTTGAGGTCGAAGGCGATGCGGGTGTCGTGTTTCTTGGCGGCCCGGGCGAGCTCGAGGCAGAAGGTGCTGGTCTCGGGCGAGAGCGCGCCCACCAGCCCCGACAGGTGGATGATCTGCACGCCTTCCTTGCCGAAAAGCCGGTCCAGGTCGAAGTCCTTCACATTCAGCGTCCGGCCCACCTCGCCGGCCCGGTCGTTGTGGACGATCGGCCCGCGCGACCCACAGCCGCTGTCGGCGATGTTGAACTGGTGGCGGTAGCCCCAGGGGCCGCCCTGGTCGACTTCCCTGCCCTCGTAGGCCATGTGGCGGCCGGCCAGGTCGTCCTTGATGAACCGGGCGATGGGACTGCCCTTGACGAAGGTGGTGAGGATCTTCACCGGCAGGCCGAGGTAGGCCGAGACGCTCGCCACATTCGACTCGGCGCTCGTGGCCTGCATCATGAAGGTATTACTGCAATGCACGGGCTGGCCGTTGGGCGGCGTGAGACGGACACCCATGCTCGTGGGCACGACCAGTGCCCATTGGGACTTCGGACGGAGTTCGATCTTCATCAGCAGTTCCTTTCTATACCGTTGTACAATGCCTCAACATGATCAAGCGCGCAAGCAGGTGGGAATTCTACCGGTTTCGGCGGTCTTGTCAAAAGGAAAACCGCCACTGGCCGCCCGTTCTCAGACCATCATGCGTTTCAGGAATTCCTGCTCATCCGAACCGAGAAGCACCAACGGCAGCGCCAGCCGCGGCGATTCAGGTCCGACTCCACTACCAGAACACAGGGCACGGCATGCCGTGCCCCTACGGGGGGAAAAGACCGGATCAGTAGATCACGGGCAGGGGCACATCATTTTCCGGGGCGTTGACATATTCATCAATGGTCATCCATACAAGCCAGACTCCGAGGGCCGCCAGGCCGTAATCGCGGGCCTTATTCCCGTCCCCGCCCGCGGCGATGGCCGCGGCCAGGAGCAGGATCGCCAAGGCCGATTCGCCGGCGAGCGTCGGTTCACCCCCGGCCTCTCCCGTTGGGGCGGATACAGGCATCGCCTGCGAAGGAATGGGCAACCCGTGGACCGGCACCAGCGGGAGGATAAGCGCGGCGATGAGCAGACCGGCCCTGCCGGTCCGTTTCAGCAGCATCGGCACGGATCGGTCAGGGTTTGCCGCGCCGGGATATCTGGGCCCCCTTGATCCCGCCCTTGCGCTGGATGGTCGCCTGGTTGCGTTTCACGGCCCGTATGGTGCGGGTCGTCGCCTGACGGTTGTTCATGTTGCGCATGCCTGTCTCCTTATGAAGGTCGCAAAGTCGCCCAGTCCCAAGGGTCACCAGGGCCGGGTTGAGCTTGAGCCGGGCGTCGGTCTCGATCACCACGATCGGCGCGGAGACGCTTTGGGGAGTACCGGTGTCCTTCGCGCCGGCTTGGTGAGTTCATGCACCCCGTAGAGCGGCCCCAGGCAGCCGGCGGAAAGGCACAGAAGACCGCCGGTCAGAAGAATGGCCGGCCTGTAATTACACGCTGATCGCATGGGGGCCCCCCTTCAGATTTCCTGATCCCTATCCGTAACCGGTCATGTTTTTCGGAAAAAGGTTTGGCACTTTTTTCGACCCACAGGTGATTGTACGGGGAACATCCGGATGTCAACCGTGTAGGGGCGGGTTTGAAACCCGCCCTC
>JBDREB010000015.1:0-6421 GCA_043820325.1 Planctomycetota bacterium
TCTGGTGCATGACCAATCATCCTGAAGTCTGACCCCAGAAAGGATAGCCGCCGCAGCCCATTTGTCACGCGGAAAATGCGCCAAACCCGTTCCGGAAAACCATCAGTCCACCCCACAGGGATCAGGAAATCTGAAATTAAGAGTCTCGAAAACACCGCGCATATGAGTCACAGGTCGCCGGCAAAAGAGTCGCAAGTCGGGATCAATGATCTGGACTCCTGTTCCGTCTGACCTGCGACCTGAAACTCCTGATCCCAATGACCTGGGACCTGCGACTTGTGGCTCTTGGTCTATGCCTTCTCCACGCGGACCGCCGCCACCTTGGTCTCGGGGATCTTGGAGTCGGGATCGAGGGCGGGGCTGGTGATCATGTTGGTGGGGGTTTCAGCGAAATGAAAGGTCATGGCGATCACACCGGGCAGGGCGTCTTCGGTGACCGAGGCGTCGGCCGTGACCGCGCCGCGCCGCGATGTCACCCGCACCCGGTCGCCGGTGGTTATGCCCAACGACCCGGCGTCGTCGGGATGGATCATCACCAGTTCCCGGTCGCGCATGGCATTGAGCCCTTTCACCCGGCGGGTCATGGTCGCCGTGTGGTAATGATAGAGGCTCCGGTCCGTAGTGAGAATGAGCGGGTACTCGGCATCGGCCACTTCGGCCGGCGGGCGGTAGGCCAGCGGCTGGAATACACCCCTGCCGCTCGGCGTGCGGAATGTGTCCCGGTGGAGATAGGGCGTGCCGGGATGCGTGGCATCGGGGCAGGGCCATTGCAGGCCGCAGGCCTCAATCCGCGGATAGGCGATGCCGCCGTAGCTCGGTGTGAGCTGGGCGATCTCGCGCATGATCGCCTCCGGGCCCTCGTACTCGAACCCGCGGCCGCCCATGCGGCGGGCGATGGCACAGGTGATCCACCAGTCGGCCCGCGCCTCGCCCGGGGGCGGCACGGCCGCGCGCACCCGCTGGACGCGGCGTTCGGTGTTGGTGAAGGAACCGTCCTTTTCGGCGAAGCAGGCCGCGGGCAGGACCACATGGGCGAATTTGGCCGATTCGTTCAGGAATATGTCCTGAACCACATAGAAGTCGAGTTTTTTAAGCGCTTCGATGGTGTGGCCCGAATTGGCATCGGAAAGCACGGGGTTCTCGCCCACCTGGTAAAGGGCGGTGATCTTGCCCTCGAGGACCCGGTCGAAGATCTCCGTGTAGGTCACGCCGGGCTTTTCGGGGAGTTTGACGCCCCAAGCGTTCTCGAATTTCCCCCGCGCGGCGGGGTCGGTGACCTTCTGGTAGCCGGGCAGCACATCGGGCAGGCAGCCCATGTCGCACGAGCCCTGGACATTGTTCTGCCCCCGGAGCGGGTTGACCCCGCTTGACGGCTTGCCCAGGTTGCCCGTGAGCATGGCCAGGTTGGCCACGGCCTTCACATTGTCGGTGCCGTGGGAATGCTGGGTGATGCCCATGGCGTAGAGGATCGAACCCGGCTTGGTGGACGCGTACATCCGCGCCGCGGCCCGGATATCGGCGGCCGCCAGGCCGGTGGTGCAGGTGACGAAATCCATGCTGAACGCGTCGAGGGAGGCCTTGAACGCCTCAAAGTTCTCGCACCGGGCGGCCATGAACTCCCGGTCCTCGAGCCCCTCCTCCAGGATCACGCGCGCCATGCCCATCAGGAGGGCCGTGTCGCTGCCGGGCCGGTGACGCAGAACGATGGAGGCGTGGCGCGCCAGGTCGATCCGCAGGGGATTGGCCACGATGAGCCGCGCGCCTTTGCGCACGGCGCGCACCACCTCCAAAGCCACGATGGGGTGGGCCTCGGTGGTGTTGGTGCCGATGGCGAGGATGCAGGCCGCATCCCCGATCTCGCGGATCGCGTTGGTCATCGCCCCGCTGCCGAAAGTGGCGGCCAGACCAGCCACCGTGGGGGCGTGTCACAATCGGGCACAATGGTCGAGATGGCTCGTATCCAGCACGGCGCGGGCGAACTTCTGGATGACGAAGTTGTCTTCGTTGGTGCACTTGGCCGAGGCCAGCACGGCGGTGCGATCGCCACGGTAGGCGGTCAGCTTTTCGGCGACGAGACCGAGGGCCTCCTCCCACGACGCCTCGCGCAGAGAACCGTTCGTACGGATGAGGGGCCTGGTGAGCCGGTCGGGGCTGTGGATGAAATCGTACCCGTACCGCCCCTTCACGCACAGGTTGCCCCGGTTGGCCGGGTTGTCGCGGTCGCCGCGCACGCGCACCACGCGGCCGCCGCGCACGCCCAGGTAGATGCCGCACCCGCAGCCGCAGTAGGTACAAACGGTCTTAACCTCGTGCGCGGGAAGCATCTCGTTTTTGGCAACCAAGGCGCCCACGGGACAGTTGGCAACGCATGAACCGCACGACACACAGGCGGTATTCATGAGCGCGCCGCCGTATCCTTCCGTCGTACCGACCCGGAAGTTCACCGACAGGGCCCCGATACCGATGATATCTTGGCAGGTCCGCGCGCAGAGATGGCAGCTTATACACTTATTGGGGTCCCGTTCAATAAAAGGATGCGCATTATCGGTCGGGTAGTATTTCCCTCTCTTGAAGATGTCGGGTGACACTCCGTATGCGGTGGCCAGTTCGCGCAGGGTACAGTCGTGGGCGGCTTTGCAGCCGCACTCCAGGCAACGCTCGGCTTCTTTCCGGGCCGCATCCTCCGGGAAACCGAACTCGATCTCCTTGAAGTTGCGGCGTCTTTCATCGGATCCGGTCTTCGGCATTTTCACCCGGGCTGCGCGCGCGGCCTGAACGAACTCCTCCCGGCCGGCCAGTTCATTCAAACGGCCCTTACTGCTGTTGAACGGCTTGCTGATTCCAGACGGTTGCCCGCCCTTCACATACCGGTCAATTGCCGCGGCGGCCTTTCTTCCCGCCGCAACGGCTTCGACGGCTGTCGCGGCGCCGGTCACGCAATCGCCGCCGGCAAAGATCCCGGCGGTCTCTGTCTGCTGGCTGTCGGGGGCCACCATGATGTTGCCCTTCTCCATCATGATCCCCTGTTCCTTTGCCAGGCATGACAGGTCAGGTCGCTGGCCGATGGCCGCAATAACGGAATCAACATGCAGGCTGAATTCGGAGCCTTCGACCGGTATGGGCCTGGGACGTCCGCTGGCATCCGGAGCCCCCAGTTCCATCCTGATGCATTCGAGGGCCGTCACCCGGTTGTTTTCCCCGATCAGCTTCACCGGTGCGGCCAGGAATATCAGTTTGATACCCTCTTCTTCAGCCTCTTCCACTTCCCATTCGGCCGCGGGCATCTCAAATCGCGAACGCCGGTATACAATGGTCACCTCATCCGCACCCAAACGAAGCGCGGTACGGGCAGCGTCAATGGCCGTATTGCCGCCGCCGACCACAGCCACGTGTTTCCCCAGCGCGACCTGTTTCTTCGAAGCAACTTCCCTGAGGAAATCGGTGCCCGGCAGCACCCCCTGCAAATCCTCGCCCTGCAGCTTCATGCTGTGGCTCTGGTGAGCACCGATGGCGAGGAAGACCGCCTGGAAGCCGTCATCTTTGAGGCGCTTCAGGGTGAAATCCCGGCCCAAGGCCTGGTTTGTTCTGATCGTCACCCCCAGTCCCGTGATTGATGCGATCTCGCGGTCGAGGATTTCTTTCGGCAGCCGGTAGTCGGGTATGCCATAGCGCAGCATACCGCCCGGCTTGGGCAGTGCTTCGAAAATCACGACTTCATGCCCCTGCCGGGCCAGGTAATAGGCGGCCGCAAGGCCTCCGGGCCCGGAACCGACAACCGCCACCCGGAAACCGGTCTTGGGTCCAACCTCAATGATCAACCTTGCATTGGCCGAGGACTCCTGATCCGCGGCGAATCGTTTCAGGCTGCAGATCGATATAGGTTCGTCCACCAGGCTTCGGCGGCACGCTTTTTCGCAGGGATGCGGGCAAATCCGGCCGATGATACCTGGCAAGGGTAGCGATTCCTTGATAAGTTGTACCGCTTCCCGGAAGGCGCCCATGGCAACAAGGCGGAGGTATCCCTGGATGTCAATCCCGGCCGGACAAGCCTCCCGGCACGGCGAAACGCAATCGCCATAATGGTCGGAGATGACCGCTTCCAGGTAGTGCTTGCGGGCCGTGATGACTTTGGCCGTATTGGTGGCAATCACCATGCCGTCGGCGATCGTTGCCGCGCAGGAAGCTACCAGGCCATGGCCTTCCAGCTCTACCACGCAAACCTGGCAGGAACCGAGGGGTTTCAATTCCTCTTCATGACAGAGTATAGGGATGTATATGCCCTGTTCCCTGCAAACACCTAAAATGGTTTGGCCGATCCTGGCATGAACCGTTTTTCCATTGATTGTGACCTGTGGCATTCGCATGTTGTCTTTCTTACAACAGGGGACCGACATCCGCCCGGTAATCTGGCGCGCGCCGGGCCGCAGCCGGGCGGCGGTCTTCCGGGAGCATGCGCGGGATCACCTCGCAGGGTTTGCCTTCAAACCCGGCGAATATTTCCAAGGCGGTCTGGGTCATCGCGGTCGATCCCGTGAATGGTGATGAAAGCCGCATTATAGCGGCTGGCGGCGGGCATGCAAGGGAAATTCCTTGGGACGGCGGAGTCGCAGGTCATGGATCCGGATTTTCGACTCATCATCTTCCCGACCTGTGACTCCTATACTCCGCGACTTGCAACTCCCCATTTACCCGCCCTGTGACTCCTATACTCCGTGACTTGCGACTCCCCATTTAAGACTTGACATCCCCCCCGCCCCCCATACCATCCCTTTTGTGCCAACCATCGGAGTGCCGCACCCATGTACCGCGACAAGGACCGTCTGAACCAGTCCGTGCAGGCCGTCGCCCACACGGACTTCACCATCCTGCGCAAGAACCTGACCGTCCAGGAGGCGCTCGCCGACATCCGCCGGCGCGGCATGGGCGAAAAGATCGTCTATTTCTATGTGGTGGACACCGACGACCGGCTGGTGGGCGTGGTCCCCACGCGCCGTCTGCTCACCGCCCCGCTGGAACAGCGCCTGGCCGACATCATGGTCGCACGGGTGCTCACCATCCCGGCCGACGCCACGGTCATGGACGCCTGCGAATGGTTCATCCTGTACAAATACCTGGCCTTCCCGGTGGTGGACAGGGAACGCCGGATCGTGGGCGTGGTGGATGTGAGCCTGCTCACGGACGAGGTGTTCGATGTCGCCGAACGCGCCCGCATGGATGAAGTGTTCGAAGCGATCGGCTTCCGCGTGGCGCAGGTGCGCGACGCTTCGCCGTTCAAGGCCTTCCGGTTCCCGTGGCTGGTGTCGACCCTCCTTTAGCCTCATGAGCTATAGAAGATGTATCGGCAGATTTCGCAACTTGCTTTAATGATACTGAAGCCCCACTAGGATGTTGACGCTATGATACATTTTAACATCCGATATTTCCGGAGTCGGCATTTCCTGCTCATTTACCCATACCTTCATTCCGGTTGGTTTTTTACCGTTTCCTTCACGCTTGATCTCTAATGTGACAGGGATTTGACGATAGCCGCCGGCCTCGGCTACATGAATGACCCGCTTGAATGTCAACGCGCCTTGCAAAATGTCCGGCAATTTTGGATTGATGCGTATATCCGGTTTTTGTGGATCAACCAGATTGATCTCCAATCCAGCCATGCTCTGATAAAATTCAATGAGCCAGTCAATGCTTCCGGAAAGCCCAAAATACATACCTTGCCCAAAATGCGGGTCCTGCTTTTCGCTTTGATATGAACAACAGGCGCTTTCAAACGGCCCGCCGATTTTTTCATCGCGCATCGCCGAAATTGTCGGAAGGAACTGTTTCCATACAGTATTGGCTTCGCCAGAAATTTGCAGTCTGGGCATATGCACAAACATCTGGCCATGATGATATTCCCCGTTTTCCGCGCAGCTAGGCGGCGTGATAAAAAGCCGGCCGATCAGTTCGCCATTCCTGTGCGTGTATGGGACCGGTTTTGACAGGAGTAGAAGTCCGAGTTTCGGATCAAAGAACAAACGGTCTATTGTCCGCAGAAGTTTTTGAATGATCTCTTTCTTGTTTTCAATCGGCGTAAGATACTTACGGTCAAGCATGAGCATATCCAAGCCATATCCGCACGGGGGAAGCAGTCTTCGTTTTATTCCATCGCAGTCGCCATGCATGGAGCCTAGAGTATATCCTACGCCTCCGTTCGCATAATTCGGAGTTGTGCCGTCAATCTTGAATTCATGAATTGAATCAATAAAGCCTGCATGAAAATTTTTATCGCCATCTTCCCATCCGAATTTCAGATTTCCTGATCCCTGTGGGATGGACTGATGGTTTTCCGGAACGGGTTTGGCGCATTTTCCGCGTGACAAATGGGCTGCGGCGGCTATCCTTCCTGGGGTCTGACTTCAGGATGATTGGTCATGCACCAGAT
>JBDREB010000016.1:0-2871 GCA_043820325.1 Planctomycetota bacterium
ATCTGGTGCATGACCAATCATCCTGAAGTCAGACCCCAGGAAGGATAGCCGCCGCAGCCCATTTGTCACGCGGAAAATGCGCCAAACCCGTTCCGGAAAACCATCAGTCCACCCCACAGGGATCAGGAAATCTGAAATTGTTCATTTCTTATATGACCCCCGCAAACACCGCCTTGATCGCCCGTCCGGCCGATGCATCGGCGCAGGCCCGGACCGCGTCGGCCACACGATACCGGTTGGTGATGCAGGCGGCGAAAGCGCTTTGCAGACGGGGATGCTTTTTCGGGAATGTCAGGTAGGCGCCGATGTCGGCCAGCGCGTACTGGGAACTCCCCACCACCGTGACCGCCTTGAATGTGATCGCCTCGGGGCTGATGGCAACGGTGCCGCTCGAAGAATACTGGCCGGGCACGATGTACCGGCCCAGGGTGCGGACCAGCCCCAGCCCCTCGGGGATCGCGGTGGGTGAGCCGCTCGCCTCAAAGACCACATCGGCCCCGTCGCCGCGTTTGAATTTGGCCGCCCAGGCCTTCACCTCCGCCAAACGGTCGGCCGAAGTACCGGCCCGGTAGTCCCAGACCTTTTCCGCTCCCAGTTTGCGCGCCATGGCCATGCGGGCGGGGTTGGTCCCCGAACCGATCGCAGCCACGCGGCAGCACGCGGTCCGGGCGATGGCAAAGAGTCCCACGGGGCCCGTCCCCTGCACGATGACGATCTCATCTTTCTTGAGCCCCCCGGCACGGCCGAAGCCATGGATCGCGGTGGGCCCGGCGCACGGGAACGCGGCCACCGCCTCCACGGACAGGCCTTTGGGTACGCGCACCAGCGTTGCCGCGGGTTGATAAAGCATCTCGGCGAACCCGCCGAAAAGATGCGGCGCGAGCTTGGGGTCGCGGATATTGGTAACGCCGAAGTGGAGGCAGTTGGCGGTTTCGCCCTGCCTGCAGTTGAAGCATTTTCCGCACGGGTCGGCCACGCAGGCGATCACCATGTCGCCCACGCCGATCGGCCGGCCCAGGCCGTCCTTTTTCGCCCGGGGCCCGAGCGCCTCGACCGTGCCGATAAACTCATGGCCCGGAATGAACGCCGGCGGAATGGGTAGGCGGCCCTCGATGATGTGGATGTCGGTCCCGCAGATCCCGTTCAGTTTGAGCGCGAGCAGGGCCATGTCGCCCTTGGGCGCGGTCACCGGGTAGGACCGGACTTCGAGCGGCTTCCCCGCCTTCGCAAAAATCGCCGCCTGCGCTGTACGAACTTGCATTTCTGTTTCTCCCATAAATGGTTTCCGCCAGTTCAGGCCTTGTACAGAATGGTACATATATTCTTTCGACATATATTGTAGCTGATTAAATTTCATTTTACAATGGACAAACTTGCCGATTACATGTATAATATTGCATTGTCGTTTATTTGTACTCTTTGTAAATCTTCTGTAGGGGCACGGCATGCCGTGCCCAAGGCGTGGGGTTTATGAAAACCGGTCGAAAAGCCGAAAAGTCCAAGGGGTCGAAAAGTCCGATGTGGCCGCCGGACGGCGGCATATTTATTCCTAACATCGGCATTCGAAATTCGGTATCCTGGACCATGAGCGCAGTCGAATGGTTCGATATTCGATATTTCTGATTTGGCTTTCATCGCCCCGGGCACGGCATGCCGTGCCCCTACAGGGACTTGACACAAGCAGAAGGAAGAAACCATGCAAACCCGACCCCAATGGCTCGGTTTCACCTGGCAGGGACCGCCCGCCATCAACCCGCGGCTTGTGACCGCCATGTATTACACCCAGCCGCCCGGCGGTTTGAGCGGCCGGATCAGCCACCCCTTCTGGGTGCTCGACTATTCCCGCAGTCACTGCGGCCGGGTGCGGGTGGGTACACCCATGTCCCCTTGGTACGACCGTCCCGCCTCGGTCGCCCACCTCTACCCGCCCGCCACAGCCTATTGGGAGGACACGCGTACGGTCAAGGACATGATGGAGGCCGCCTATGTTGTATTTGCCTGCGGCGACGAGGCGGGGCTCAGGGACTGCATCCCCAAGGACCACCCGCATGCCCGCATGATGGATACCGATGGATCGATATTAGCCCACATCCACGCGGCCGCGATCGCGGGTGCGCAAAGAGGCACGGATGGTTTCTGGGATGCGCAGGCCGCCTTGTGCGCGCTCATCCAGGCACTCCATCGCACCGGGATCGTCCCGGCCGCTCCAGCCGCCCCTTCAGCCTTTGTCAAGTCGGTGGACGCCTTCTTATCCGGCCGCGTGGGCGGCCAGGTGTCATTGGCCGAGGTCGCGAAAGCCGTCCATGTCAGCCCGTCCACTCTGTCTCACCGTTACGCGGCCGAAGCCGGCCGCCCCCCGCTTTCAGCCTTCAATGTCATGCGGCTCGAAGTGGCCCGCTCCCTCATCCTCCGCGGCCTCAAACTCGACGCCGTCGCCACCCAGACCGGCTTCTGCGACGCCTACCACCTCTCCAAGTCGTTCAAACGGCACTTCGGCATGCCTCCGGGGGCCTATCGGCGCGGGCTCCAGACCGGAATGCCGATAGAAACAACATGATCTGCCACAGAGCACGATCAAGTCTAAATGCGGGGCCCCGGTATCTTTCGCAAACCTACTCGATCCCGGAGCCCCTTCCGTCTTTGCCCCGCGGGCGGGGCGGGAACGGGCCTGGACTTGTGGCGCGCGCTCCCCGTTCCGCCGCGCGGCGGAACGGGAACTCCGGCGTCGTCAAGTGCTCGCCAGGCGGAAGCCGTTGTTGTTGTTCGTGTCGGCGGGTTTGTTGTTGTTGCGGTTGGCACAGCGCAGATTGTCGTCATTGTTGTTCCAGCTCCCGCCGCGCAGAACGCGGTTCCCGTTTTTGCGGCCCGTCC
>JBDREB010000017.1:0-14402 GCA_043820325.1 Planctomycetota bacterium
CTACGGACCGCTCATTCTCACCTCCCTGCTCCCCACGGCGCCTCGCGGTCGCCGCAGTTGGGATTCAATACGGGGATAGAAAGCGCTCTCCCCGGCAGGGACTTCCACCCTGCTGTCTGTGTGCGCTCCGAGGCGCACGGACGGGCACGGCATGCCGTGCCCCTGCAGGAGATGACGCCGGGCAGGATGATAGGTTCCGGGCGTTCAACAACTTCGGTAAAAGTGCCATGAAAATCCCTTGCATACCATTCACGCCTTGGTATACTCTGCTTATGGAAAAGTGAACTTTACTCAAGGGACCGGCCATGCGGAAGTTCGCCCTTGCACTGACGGTCCTGGCTTTCATGCCCTGCGCCTGCGGGCCCGATGGCGGGGGTGGGCCTGACCCGGTCCCCACGATCGAAGGCGTGGCCATCTTCCCCAAGTCTATTCGAGCGAACCGGATAGCGCAAGCGGCGGCACTCTGGCGCACATATTTTCCTGTTACATCACCAGCCGGGGTTACCCCTTGATCAGGATCAATTCCCTGGCTGACATACCGGCCGGCTCCACGGTGCTCGATGCGCGGCTGTGGTACTGCGAACAGGACCACGGCGCGCCGCCGACTTCCTGCAATGCCCATCGCATGCTGGTGGACTGGAATTACCTCACCGCCACCTGGATCACCTTCGATTTTCCCGCGGCCTATGCGGCAACACCCGAGTGCACCACGGATTACAGCAGTCTGTCGGGCGGCTGGCTCTCCTGGAACATCACTGCCGCGGCCCAGCATGTGGTTGACGGCAATCCCAATTACGGCATAGTGCTCGTGCCCGCCTGGGGCTGGGATGTGAACCTGCACGCAGTGGAGGCCGTCACCCCGTCCCTGCGGCCGTACCTGGAGATCCTGTATCTTGAAGCTCCGGCCGATACCACTGCACCCGGCGACCCGGTGGTGGGTGAACCGGCCGATGGCGCCACCCTGTCGGGCGTAGTCACCGTGAGCGGCACGGCCACGGACAACATGGGTGTCGTGACCGTCACCGTGCAGATTAACGGCGATACACCCGTAAGCGCCACCCTCGATACCCCCGGCGGCACGAGCACGGGATTCACACTTGATGTAGACACCGGCGCATACAACGGCGCGGGCACCATCACCATCACCGTCTCCGACGGCACCAACACCTCGTCCACGGTCCTCAATGTTACCTTCGACAATCCCACCGGCGGCAAGTCCAAGCACAAGAGCGGGTGTATGCCGGGTGGCGGAACCTCACCCGTGTGGTTGCTGATCATAATGGTTCTTATCGGGGTTGCTATTCGCCCGAGACCATGAGCTTTGTAGTAGCATGGCCCAGTTAAGATCAACAGACGGGAATGTCGCTCCTTAAGTGACAAGGTGGTTCAATGGATGGATCGAAATCACGACTGATCGATATCGCGGTCATCGTATCGGTCCTGATCGTGATTCTTGCCTTGGTGTTGCCCGTTCTTGCAGGTAGCCGAACAAATCCACCCGAAATATACACAAATTCGCTGATCCTGACCATGAGTATGGCGTTCGAGCATTATGCGAGCGATTTCAACGGAAATTATCCACCCGACACGATCGATACGAAGCCGCTGATGCTGGACGGAACTCCACTAACAAACACTTCCCAGTGTCTGTGTTATTTTACTGAGAGCCAATTCATCGCAACTGATGGCCGGAAGAGTGGTTGTTATGAGACATTCAAGACTCGGCATAAACAGTTCCAAGGAAGTGCGGAGACCCGCAAGGAGATCAAGGTCAATGGCATACAACTGCAATTATCGTTTGACCATATCGTAGACCAGCGGGGCAACCCGCTTTTCTATGATGAGCGCAAGTCCGAAGAGGCCAAGGATGGCCTGAATGCCCAGTCGTTCGTGATCATTTCCGGCGGCAAGGCCGATACCCCCCCCCCTGCTGTAAACCTCTCCAATATCGATCCCGGCGACCTGTCGATGTTCAAGCCCAAACAGTTGGTCAACTTCGACACGGTCCGGAAGGATTACCAGACCGGCAAGATGATTGAGCCTTTGAATAACGACGACCTGTTCAACGACTGATTCATAGACCGGGCCCAAGTGCGCCGCTGTTGGAACGGGATTTGACAGTGTATCATTCCCGGAATGCGAAGGCGCGCCTTCAGCTCAACTGCGACTGCGGTTTCCCGATGACGGCGGCGCAATAGAGCGGCAGGAATGTCAATTTCTGTTCGGGCCGGCGGGCGTACGGGCCGGCATACAGCACCAGGCCTTCGGGACAGTTCGGGTATGCCTTGAGCATCAAATGCAGGCTTTTCAGGCTGCCGCCCTTGCCCGATTTGACTTCCACCGGGTAAATCCCTCCCTGGCGAACGACCACGAAATCGACCTCGGCCGAACTACCCCGCTGTTCACGGGACCAGTAGTGCAGGTCCGATGCATCCGCGGCCGCCAATTCCTGGGCGACGAACTGCTCGGCCAGTCGACCCCGGTACATGGCCAGCAGGTCGGTCGTGCGGAATTCAAGGTCGACCGGGACCTGGCACAGGCGCTGGTACAGGCCGATGTCCACCATTGCGGCTTTGAACCGCTTCCTGGTGGCGGTCGCACCAAGCGGCAGACCGGACGGATTGCAGGACCAGATGGGATGAATGACCCGGGCCCGGGCCAGGAGGTCGAACGCCTTGTGCACCGTCGGGATGCTGTGCCCGGGATCAAGGTGCGTGTACTTGATCTGTTCCCCCACCTGACGGGCGACACCCAGAAGCACGGTGTCAAGGCAGGTTTTGTCGACCCGGGGCGCGTATTTGGCGAAATCGTCCCGGTACGAGGCGAGGATCTCCGACTGCACCGCGAACGCTTCGAGCATCGAGCCGGTGTCGAGATATGTCTTGACGCATTCCGGCATGCCGCCGACAAAGAAGTAGGTGCGCAGTTCTTCGAGCAGTTGTTCCTGGATCGCGGCGGGAACATGCGCCTGGTCCTGCGTAATATAACCGGCGGGTATCTCTTTGCCGGCCGCGTACAGGTATTCCTGGAAATTCATGGGATGGAGCGGGAGGTATTGTACGCGTCCCACGGGTACGGAATGATCAGACAGGGCGAATTCCAGGAGGGAGCCGGCCGCTACAAGGTGGAGCTGGGGCATTTCTTCGTGGAAGTAACGCAGTGCGGTCAGGGCGCGCGGGCAAGCCTGGATCTCGTCGAAAAAGAGCAGGGTCTCGCCGGGAATGATCCGTTGGCCGGAAACGAATTCCAGCCGTTGGATGATGTTCCCGGGCGTAATGTCACCCGCGAAATGGATGTGGACATCCTTCCGTTTCTCGAGATCGATCATGACCAAGCTTTTAAAGTGGCCTTGAGCGAAGTGTTCCACAAGCCAGGTTTTACCTACCTGACGGGCGCCCCGTATGATAAGCGGTTTGCGCCTTGTGGCGTTTTTCCATTGGACCAAATCATCTTCGGCTGATCTTTTCATCTATTTATCCATTCGAAATTAAGTTAATCAAGTATCATTATGTATTGTAATTAAAGAAAGTCAATGATATAAATGGTTGCAATTTGATAAAACGATGCTAAAATATATATAAATACAATCAAATCAACATATTGGGTTGCTATTGGATCGATTCAATGCCAATATACGCTCCCCCGTGAATCGCTTGCCGCCCTGTTAACTTCCCGTAGGGGTACGGCATGGTGGTGTGTACCCGCAGGAAACGGGCCGCCATCGCCATTTGCCAATCCCAAAATAAACGAAATAAGTCTTGACATTATCCTCCGGGTATGAATAATGTCGAAATAATCATACTGGAGGATCAGTCATGGCCAAGGTCGCCCGGGTAACGGTTTCGATCGAACAGCCGCTGTTCGACCAGTTCGAGAAGTATGCGGCCGCCAGTGGTTTTGCCAACCGCTCCGAGGCCGTCAAAAGCCTGATGCGCAAGGCGCTGGCCGAGGAGGAATGGCAGCACAAGGGCCGCGAGGTGGCGGGCGCCATTTCCATGGTCTACGATCATCACCACGGCGCCGTGGTCCCCAAACTCACCGACATCCAGCATGACTTCGGCCACACCATCGTCTGCACCCAGCATGTCCACCTGGACCATGCCAATTGCATGGAGGTGCTGGTGGTGCGGGGTCGGGCGGACGATATCCGCCAACTCCTGGCCCGGCTCAAGTCGGCCAAGGGGATCAAACACAGCGCGCTCATGATGGCGACGACGGGGGAGGAGATCGGATGACCGCTTGCTCGCATTGAAACCACTTTCATTGAAGGACGATATATGCGTCAAATGCCCATGATGTTGGTGTGGTGTACGCTTTGTGTCCCAATCGTCGCCGCTGAGGCCCCTGAACCGGGACCGGTGGCTTTTTCGGGTCTGGTCGAGGCCGGTTTTGAATCGGTCGATGGCGATGCCTCCTCCCAGATCTTCGCGGCTGAAGCCGAAGTCGGATTGGAACTGACCCTTGATCCAAGTGTGGGCGGAACGGTGCTCGTCAAGGTCGAGGATGGGACGATGTTCGCCGAGGAGGCATTCGTCCATCTCGCCCTGACGGAGGAGTGGACCATATATGCCGGTCTGCGCCTGCTCCCGTTCGGCGTCTTCGGATCGGGCCTGCCCTCCGATCCTTTGACCAAGGAACTCGGGGAAACACATGCGACTATGGCGGCCTGCCACTGTGCCTCCGGCATGGGCTGGGGCGAAGCGGCCGTGTTCAACGGCGCGATCGGCATCAACGAGGCGCCGGATGACCGGGCCGGTGGTCTTCTGGTTGCGGTCGGGGCGACCCTGCTGGAAGGCCTGGATGTGACCGTGGCCTTCCTGTCCAACATCGGTGATACCAACCGCATGGCCGGCGAACTGGCGGTCACGGACATCGCCGCGGCCGTTCCGGGAGCCGCCCTCACGGTTGCCTATACCCGGGATCCTTTCCGGGCCGAAGTCGAATATATAGGCGCCTTGAGGGCCTTCGGTGTATCCGAACTGGATTTCGATGCGGATGGGGATGGTGACACCCCAGCCACCGGCCATGTCGAAATTATGTACAAGGTCCGGGAAGGTCTGCAGGCCGGTGTGCGGTACGCGGTGTCCACGGAAGCTCTCGACCTCCCCGCCGCCCAAATCACTGCGGGGGTGGTGTGGGCCATGTTTGAGCATACGGCGCTGGCCATGGATATCGCGGCCAATACCTATAATGAAGACCTGGATACCGATGATACAACGGCGGTGACGATCAAACTGACTGGCGAATTCTGATCCGGAACAAGTGACCCAATTCATTCCAATATAAGGAGACGGACATGCACATGGCGGATGCCCTGATATCCCCCGCGGTGGGCGGCACGATGTGGGCCGCTTCGGTCGGGCTGGCGGCTTATTCGGCCCACAAACTGCGCACGGAGAACATGGAGCACAAGGCGCCCCTGATGGGCGTGCTGGGTGCCTTCGTGTTCGCGGCGCAGATGATCAACTTCACCATTCCGATGACCGGTTCGAGCGGGCACCTCGGCGGCGGGCTCATCCTTGCCGTTCTCCTCGGGCCGTATGCGGCCTTTCTGGTGATGTTCTCGATTCTGGCCGTGCAGGCGCTCTTTTTTGCCGACGGCGGCCTGCTGGCCCTCGGGTGCAATGTCTTCAACCTCGGGTTCTGGACCTGTTTCGTGGCCTACCCGCTTATCTTCAGGAAGATGGTCGGCGCTAAACCGAGGGGGGGGCGTCTGACCGGCGCCGCCATCCTGGCCGGTGTGATCGGCCTGCAACTGGGTGCCTTCTGGGTGGTCTTGGAAACGCTGGCATCCGGGATCTCGGCCCTGCCGTTCGGGACTTTCGTCCTGCTCATGCAGCCCATCCATCTCGGCATCGGCATCGTGGAAGGGCTGGTTACCGCCGCCCTCGTCGCGTATATCTGGAAAGCCCGGCCCGAATTGCTGGCGCTCCCGGGCACGCCCCAATCCGGCGGCGCCGTTGGCATCCGGCCGGTGATCGTGTTTTTCGCGATCGCGACCCTCGTGACCGGCATGATGCTATCCTGGTTCGCCTCTACCCACCCGGACGGTTTGGAATGGTCCATGTTCAAGACCTCCGGGCACGAGGAATTGGAGGCTCCCCCGGCCGGCGTGCACGCCACGCTTGCCGGCGTCCAGGAAAAAACGGCCTTCATGCCCGATTATAGTTTCAAGGCGCCGGAGGAGACTGCTGAAGCGGCGCCGGCAGCTGAAGCGGTCACGACCGGGCCCGTGGAAGAAGCCGCAGCCTGGCCCGCGGTGAGCGCCGGGACATCCGTGGCCGGCCTTGTCGGGGGAGCGATCGTCCTGCTCGTGGCCGGGCTGACGGGGTTCGCCCTGCGCGCCGTCCGCCGGCCGGCGTAAGGGCCGTATGGACCGGATCGCGAACGCTATCGATGATGTCGGCCTTCTCGACCGCCTGGCGGGCCTCGATTCGCCCGTCCATCGCCGCGATCCGCGCGCCTTGATGATCGTGACAGCGTTATTTTTGGTAACGGTGGTCTCTTTTCCCGTTTATGCGTTCGCGGAACTCATGCCGATGGCGGTATATCCGATCGCCATGCTCGCGGTAGCCGGGATCCCGTTCCGGATTCCCGTGCGGTACATCCTGCTGGCCGCGCCGTTCGCCGTGCTCGTGGGGTTTTTCAATCCGCTCTTTGACCGTGATATCGTGGCCCGGTGGGGGCCGGTGGCCGTATCGGGCGGGTGGCTGTCGTTTCTCTCCATTATCGCCCGGTACCTGCTGACGGTCAGCGCGGCGCTGGTCCTGCTTGCCTGTGCCGGGTATGCGGCCGTATGCGTCGCCCTGGGACGGTTCGGCCTGCCGCGAGTGCTGGTAACCCAGTTCCTCCTGCTCTACCGGTTCCTGTTCGTCCTCGCCGACGAAGGTCAGCGGGCGGTACGCGCCCACGCCCTGCGCTCCCGCTCCCACCGACCCGCCGCATTCCGGGTCTGGGGTTCCCTGGCGGGTCACCTCCTCCTCCGTGCCTTTGACCGCGGGACGCGGACGCACGCGGCGATGCGCGCGCGCGGTTTCGACGGAACATTGCGGCTGATCCGGGATTGGCGCTGGAGCTGGGCGGACACGGCCTTCGTGGCCGCGTGCGGGGGCTATTTCGCGCTGGTCCGGTTCGGACATGTGGCCGAGCGGATCGGCCGGTTCGTGATGGAAAGGGCGGCATGAGCCACCATATCGTTGAAGTGCGGGATTTGGAATTCACCTACCCCGACGGCCATACGGCGCTTCGGGGCGTGTCCTTCCGGATCGAACATGGGGAATCGGTCGGTATCGTCGGCGCCAACGGGGCGGGCAAGAGCACCCTGCTGATGCATTTGAACGGCTGCCTGATGGCGGCGAAAGGGACGGTGCGCGTCGGCAATGTCCCCGTAACGGGGGCGACGCTGCCCGAGGTCCGCCGCAGTGTAGGCACGATCTTCCAGGACCCGAACGACCAGCTCTTCATGCCCACGGTGCGCGAGGATGTCGCCTTTGGACCGCTCAACATGGGCCTGCCGCCGGAGGAAGTTGAACGCCGGGTCCGGGAATCGCTCGCGGCCGTCGATGCCGGGCCCCTCGCCGACCGGCCGCCCTACCGGCTTTCAGGCGGGGAAAAGCGCGCCGCTTCCATCGCCACGGTCCTGGCCATGGCGCCCGATATCCTGGTGATGGACGAGCCGTCGGCCGCGCTCGACCCGCATGCCCGCCGGAAATTGATCGCCCTGCTCAGGGGCTTCACGCACTCGAAGATCATTGCCACACATGACATGGACCTGATCCTGGACCTGTGCCCACGGACGATCATTCTCTGCGCCGGGCGCATAGCTGCCGATGGACCCACGGCTTCCGTGCTCGGGGATCAGGCCCTGCTGGCAGCAAGCGGACTGGAGTTGCCCTTCAGACTGCAGGCGTGCCCTGTCTGCCAACAGGGGGGGCGACAAGGTCATGGTTGAGGCCATGCGTTCCACCCGCGCATCATGGCCCTGGATGAGCCATGGGCCGATCTCGACGCCCGGGCCGCCCGGGCGGTCACCCGGATTTTGCAGACATTCGACGGCACCAAGCTCGTGGCCAGCCAGGACCTTTACCATGCGGCCGATGTCTGCGACCGGCTGATCATCCTCGACAACGGCCGGATAGTGGCCGACGGCCCCATGGCCGGATTGCTGGCGGACAAGGAACTCCTTGAACGCCACGGCCTCGAGTTCGGCGCCCATTGCCGGTATTGCCCCCGACTGCGGGGCAATTGAACTGCGGCCGGGATCACACCCCGAAATCTGCAGTTCCCGTGTCCATTCGAACACCGCGGCCTTGACGGGCTGGTCGGCGTTAGTGCCCGTAAATAAATAACCTATCCATTTCGCGTGCGGTGCAGAGCGATGGTTTGACAAACAGGTCAGGCACTGCCGCATCATTAAAGAGGTATAGCTGCCATGGTTGGCCCCCGCCACCAAACCCCGCACGCCCGGAAGGGACATGATCTTTCGTCCGCATCCGGCGTTGCTCGTCGACGCCGGATCTTTCCATTGATACGGCTCCTCCTCGCGCCTTGGCTGCGGACGGAATCTCTATGTCGAAATGGATACTTTATTTATTTACGGGCACTAAGTCAATAAGTATTTTATTTCCATCTTTGCCCGGCTCCGGCATTCATCGGAAAAACCTGTTGATTGCCGGGGCTTTTGGCGTATAATCCCAACATTGCGATACAAGCCCGCTTCAGATGGAGAAGACCATGCCCGACCAGGCCCAACCCGGTGACCCCGCGCTGGAGATCAAGACGGAACCCGCCCCGAACGGCCCGGGTATCGTGGCCGCCGAAACCCTCCTGCCCGATATCCTGCTCATCCTGCCGGTGCCCACACGCCCGGTGTTCCCCCACATGCTCATCCCGATCATCCTGCACCCCGGCCGCGAAGCCGACATCCTCAAGGCCGCCTGGGAATCACCCGCCAAAACGCTGGGCATCGTGCTGCGCAAGGGCGATGTTCAGGGCCCGCTGCCGGAGATCATGGCGGCCGAGGAACTGGCCTCCCAGCTCTACCGTTACGGGACGGCGGCCCATATCGAGCGGTACAATGTGGACGATAACCGCTCGGTGCACGCCATTCTCACCGGCCGGTCCCGGTTCCGGATCAACTCGTTCGTGACCCTCCAGCCCATGGCCGCCCGCGTGACCTACCATGCGGATGAATGGGACAAGAGCGACCGGGAGATCAAGGCCTATTCGAGCGCGGTGGTCAACACCCTGCGCGAACTGATCAAGATGAACCCCCTCTTCTCCGAGGAGATCAAGCTCAACCTCTCGGAGAACAACATCAACGAGCCCGGCCGGCTGGCCGATTTCGCGGCCTCGCTCACCACCGCCGACAAGGATGACCTGGAGGAGGTGCTCGAGACCGGCGACATCCGCGAACGCCTCCGCCGCGTGCTCACGCTTCTCAAGGAGGAGACGGAGATCGCCAAGCTCAAGGAGAAGATCAACCAGCAGATCGAGGAAAAGCTCTCCAAGCAGCAGCGGGAATTCTTCCTGCGCGAACAGCTCAAGGCCATCAAGGAAGAGCTGGGCATCGAGAAGGACGAAAAGACCGGCCAGGTGGACACCTTCCGGGAAAAGCTGGACAAGCTCACCCTCCCCGACGAGGCCCGCAAGGTGATCGACGGGGAACTGGACAAATTCAGCCTGCTCTCGCCCCAGTCGCCCGAGTACAGCATGCAGAACACCTATCTCGACTGGCTGGTCACCCTGCCCTGGGGCGTGCACACCAAGGAGAACCTGGATGTGGCCCGCGCGCGCCGCATCCTGGAAAAGGAACACTACGGCCTGAACGAGGTCAAGGAACGGATCCTCGAATTCATCGGCGTCAGCAAGCTCAAGGGCTCCACCGAGGGCTCGATCCTCTGTTTCATCGGTCCCCCCGGCGTGGGCAAGACCTCCCTGGGCCAGGCCATCGCCCATGCCCTGAACCGCAAGTTCTACCGGTTCTCCCTCGGCGGCATGCGCGACGAGGCCGAGATCAAGGGCCACCGCCGGACCTACATCGGCGCCATGCCCGGCAAGATCATCCAGGCCATCAAACTGTGCGGGTCGGCCAATCCCCTGATCATGCTTGACGAGGTCGACAAGGTGGGCAACAGCTTCCGCGGCGATCCGGCCTCGGCCCTCCTGGAAGTGCTCGATCCCGAACAGAACCAGGCCTTCCTGGACCATTACATCGATATCAAATTCGACCTGTCCAAGGTCCTGTTCATCGCCACGGCCAATGTTCTCGACACCATCCCCCCGGCACTTTTGGACCGCATGGAGCTCCTCAACATGGCCGGGTACCTGAAGCACGAAAAGATCGGCATCGCGCGCCACCACCTCATCCCGCGCCAGCTCAAGGCCCACGGCCTCGACAACCGGCAGGTCACGGTCGCCCCGGGCGCGGTCACGGCCATCGTCGACCATTACACCCGCGAGGCAGGCGTGCGGCGCCTGGAGAACAATTTCAAGACCGTTTTCCGCAAGATCGCGGCCCGCAAAGCCGAAAAGCCCCACACCCGGCATGTCACCGTCACCACTGCCAACATCGAGAAATACCTCGGCAAGCGGAAGTTCCTGGGCGAGAGCATGCTCAAGCTCTCCAAGCCCGGCGTGGTGATCGGCCTGGCATGGACCCCCGTGGGCGGCACCATCCTTTTCGTCGAGTCATCGGCCATCGCATCCGAAAAGAGCGGCCTCACCCAGACCGGCCAGCTCGGCGATGTGATGAAGGAATCGGTCCACATCGGCTACTCGCATGTCCAGTCCCTCTGGCCCCGGTACGCCCCGGCCGGTCGGGAAAAGTTCTTCGACAAACACACTATCCACCTGCATGTGCCCGCGGGCGCCACGCCCAAGGACGGCCCTTCGGCCGGCATCACCATGGCCGTGAGCCTGCTCTCGCTGGCCACCAACCTCCCGGTGCGGCAGAAGATCGGCATGACCGGGGAACTCACCCTCACGGGCCGGGTATTGCCCATCGGCGGCCTGAAGGAAAAACTGATTGCGGCCAAGACGGCCAAGCTCGAGGCGGTGATCGTCCCCGACGAGAACCGGCCCGACTACGACGAACTCTCCGCGGGCATCCGCAAGGGCCTCAAGGTCCATTTCGTGCGTGAGTTCACCGAAGTCGCCGCGATCGTCTTCGGCGACCGGCTGAAGAAACGGCGATGACCACCGCGGCAGCGGCGCTGAGCGTGATCGGGAATCCGGAGAGCCTGGTGTTATGAACAGGAATCGCAGGCCAGGTGGTCAGATATTGACCCTGTAACCTGCAACCTGTGACCCGTGACTCTTTATCTTCGTATGCATCATGCGCGTCGCGCTCGTAAACACCAACCGCATCAAGCCGCCCGTCTCCCCGATCGGGCTTGAATATGTTGCTGAGGCCATGCACGCGGCCAGCCACGCGGTGGACATACTCGATCTGTGCCGGGTCGATGACCCAAGCACGGCGATCGCGAACTTCTTCAAAGATGCTGAATACGGGCTCATCGGCCTCACTCTGCGCAACACCGATGACTGCGCCTTCACCGGCAGGCAATCGTTCCTCGGCGACGCCCGCGCGATCGTCCAGGCGGTCAAGCGGCATACTTCCGCGCCCGTGTTCATGGGCGGGGCAGGCTTCTCGGTCATGCCGGCTACCGTGCTGGAACACACCGGGGCCGACGCGGGCGTATGGGGCGAGGGCGAATGGGCGCTCCCCGCGTGCGCGGCGCTGATCGCCTCAGGCAAGCCCTGGAATGATGTCCCCGGTATCGTCGCCCGCGGCCCGGCCGGGTGGCGGGCCGTGCCTCCTGAACGGGGCCCTCACAACACCCCCGCCCATGGTCTGCACGCTCCGCGATCAGCGGACCTTCTTGCGGTATGTCTTGACCGCTAGGGGCTTGCCGAACACCTCTTCCACCCGGACCTGGTCAAGAGGCAGTTCATAGAACGGGCCCTAGTGGGAGGCGCCGATCCCGCAACCCCGGCCCCGGGAATTGGCGATATCGACGAACACGGTCTTGCCGTTCACCTGGCAGAACGAGGCGTCGTCGATCAGAATGTAACTGGTCTTGAGCCCGCTCCAGGAATCGCGGCCCGAGGGGGTCCCCCCGGCATTCAGGAGCGCCACCCTGTCCGCGGTGGTGGCATTGAGGACCTGGTTTTTGGTGGTGCGGATGTATATTTCGGCATGTGTGACGGGGGTCTGGCTGTCGCCGATCTTGACCTGAGCGAACGAATAGGTTCCGTCCGGCTTGATCGCACCCTCGATATTCAGGGAATCGGCATATTCATATCGTACCGCGTTGGGGGGGCCGCCCATACGGAGGTAGACGATCATCCCGACGACGATCGAAACAAGTAGGATGACATAGCGCATGACGCACTCCGTAACCAGAGGTGTGGTTCAAATCATTATATGCGTCGACCGGCCGGTTGCAAGCACGAATATTGATGCCGCCGCAAAAAGTCAAATCCCCCTCTTCTAGGGGGGACGCGCTCCGTCGCGTCCGTTGTTATTCCTCCTGAGCCACTTGCACCCCCCCCTGACCGCTTCTATATGTAGTGGTTATTCTTGTTGCCGCCACCACAGACCGTGGCTTGCTCGCTGACTCTTGGGGGTTTTGCAAGTGGCTCTCCTATGAACGGCATCCCCGGCCACGACAGAGCGTGGCCCTCCAAGGTGGAATCGGACCCTTGAATACGACTTTTGGCGAGTCCGGTAATTTTGAGGGTTGACCTTTGGCCCGGCGCCCGGTAATTTGGATTTGACTTTCCGGGTGCGGGCGGTATAATGCCGCTCCCATTATCGAACACCAAGGAGAGGTGCCAGAGTGGTTGAATGGGATGGTCTCGAAAACCATTGTACGCGCAAGCGTACCGGGGGTTCGAATCCCCCCCTCTCCGCCATTATTTCCCACGAGGCATGATCGCGGGCAGGGCTCCCTTTGATCACCGGCCATACATCGTCCGTCTTGGTCATGTATTTGCGATGTGCGATTTACGATTTTGTTACACTTTACCCGAGTGAAACGATCATAGGAGATCTGGATTGCCCGATTCCCCCGGTCAAGCCGGAGGACAGGCTTGTCGGGCAATGACAGCGCAAGAGAAAGCCGGATGCAGATTATCCATCTTTATCCGTCATCCCCCGGCGAGCCTGTCCTCCGGCTTGACCGGGGGATCCAGTCCTTCTATTCCGCCAAAGCATTACCCGATTTTAAATTTCAAAATGATCCGCGTTTCGCCGCGTTAATCCACGGTTAAACTTCCCGTCGTGCCTTCAGGGGCTTTCATCGCATGACGGCCAGGATCGCCTCGCGGTGCGGCATGGAGGGCTGGGCGCCGCGGACCTGCACCGATAACGCGGCGGCGGCCGTGGCGAAGGCGATCGCCTCGGCCAGCGGACAGCCCTCGGCCAGTGCCGCGGCACAGCAGCCGGCGAAACAATCGCCGGCGCCCACGGTATCGACGGGTGTTACCTTGCGCGCGGCCACACGCCCTTCACCCGCGGGCCCCGTGTAATACACACCCTGCGCCCCGAGGGTGACGATCACGGTGGCCGGCCCCATGGCCCGCAGACGGGCGGCGGCCGCATCGACCGGCCGGTCCTCGGCCAGCCCGGTCAGTCCGACCAGTTCGCGCCGGTTGGGCATACAGTAAGCCACCTGGGTCAGGGCGGCGCGGTCAAGGCCGCCCTGCGGCGCCGGGGCGGTGTTGAGCGCCACGGGCACCCCGGCGGCGTGGGCGACCGCAATGGCCCGGTAGACCGTTGCCAGCGGGATCTCGAGTTGCAAAAGTACGATGGCGGCCCCGGTGATGAGCGGTCGGGCCGCGTCGATATCGGCGGGTGTCAGGCAGCTGTTGGCCCCCGGCGCCACGGCGATCATGTTCTCGCCCCGGCCGTCGACCAGGATCAGGGCCACGCCCGACGGGGCGCCGGGAACGGTTTTCAAGCCGGTGATGTCGATCCGGTCGCCGGTGAGGTTGGCGCGCATGGCGCGGCCGAAATCGTCGTCGCCCACGCTGCCGATGAACCGTACCGTTGCTCCGGCCCGCGCCGCGGCCACGGCCTGGTTGGCGCCCTTGCCGCCAAAGGCCTGGAAAAATTCACCGCCCAGAACGGTCTCACCCGGCGCGGGCAGGCCGGGGCTCTTGACCACCAGGTCGATATTGGAACTGCCGATGACCGTGACAATGCCCATGGCACATCCTTTAATATTGCCGTTCATTGTACCGGTCCCCGGCCGCCTGTCAATTCAGATTTCCTGATCCCTGTGGGGTGGACTGATGGTTTTCCGGAACGGGTTTGGCGCATTTTCCGCGTGACAAATGGGCTGCGGCGGCTATCCTTTCTGGGGTCTGACTTCAGGATGATTGGTCATGCACCAGAT
>JBDREB010000018.1:0-9192 GCA_043820325.1 Planctomycetota bacterium
ATCTGGTGCATGACCAATCATCCTGAAGTCAGACCCCAGAAAGGATAGCCGCCGCAGCCCATTTGTCACGCGGAAAATGCGCCAAACCCGTTCCGGAAAACCATCAGTCCACCCCACAGGGATCAGGAAATCTGAAGTTGCTTTGAACCCCGGCCGAACACAATGTGGTTGCGTCGGGGCCGATGGCCGGTTTATCTGTAAAAACACAGTCGAAGTCCCGGGAGAAATACTTGGAACCTCAGGAACGACCGCAGGCCCGCGGTCGTCCAAGGGGTTGACCGGCCGGATATCACTCGGTCAGCCGGAGACTGGTGCGGATGCGGGTGAATTCTTCGGCATATTCGTCGTAAACCGCCGCGGGGGCCTGGAAGACAAGGGCGACATCCTGGTAGTCGCCGGCGACATTGACCAGCAGGGCCTCGTTCCGAACGATCTGGGCTTCGACGGCGAACTCAAAGATCACGCGGTAGACATCCGTGCCGTTCAAGGCGATCACCTCGGCCCCCAGGTCACGGAACCCCTTCAGTTCCCGGACCGTGAGCAGGAACGCGCTTTTGACCTCCTCGATGTTGGCGCTGGGGGGCACGGTGCGCACCGTCACCGTGACATCCCCGGCATCGCCGGCCCGCAAACGGGCCAGGATCATATCCATGCCGGCGACATCATCCATGGCCCAGGAATTATCCACGGTGAAATCCACCCGGGACCGCTCCCCGATCGCAATAACGAGCAGTTTGCGGGGAATGGTCACGCCCACCCCGGAGGTCAGCCCCTGGATGTCCATGACGGGTTTGCCCAGGAAGACCGCGGCATCGGGCCGGGCGGGATTGATCTCATAGGCGCGCGTGGCGCACAGCATGATCTTTTCCTCGGAATCGCGCAACTTTTCCGCGTTCAGTTCGACCCACCGCTTCAGATCCCAGGCTTGCTGGTCCTCGGTGTAGCCGATGGCGTTGAACTTGTCCCAGAATTCCCGTTCATACCGCTCACCGCTCGGGATCCACTCATTTTTGTACAGGGAATACCGCAGGACATTCTTGAGGTAATTGTTGAGATCCGTATTCTCCCGGTTCTTCTTCCAGGCCTCGGCCGCGATGCCGGCCGCCAGACCCCGGTCACCGAGCAGTTTCAGGATCTCCTCGGCCAGGGTGATGTATTCGGCGGGCGTGCTCATGCGCGTGCGCTTCAGGTCCAGTCCTTCCATGATCGCACTGCGCCCCAGACGGGCCCACACCTCGGCGTTGCCGCTCTCGCGGCCCTCTTTGATGGCCCGCAGGCCGAGTTCGATGAAGGCGGCCGGATCGTTGGGCGGCACGGATTTGCGCCATTTGAAGAAGAGTTCCTCGTCCGACTCGATCTCGAACACCTGGTCCACGATGTAATACGCCGAGCGGCCGTCGGCGCGTACATGCGCCTCGGCGAAGATCCAGACATTATCGCCCTTGACATACTTGGGCGCGTTCGCGGCCAGGTCGAACCGATCCTTGGTGCCGAAGAGCTCGATGCTGCCATCCTGGACCGCCACGATCTTGCCCTTGCAGCAGACCAGCGGGTTGCGCCGGAGGTAATTGGCGTCCAGCGCGGCGAGATCGGCCAGCGGCGTGAACAGGTACTGTCCGTTCTGGTACCGGTAGAAGACCCGCTCCTTGCCCTGGATGGTCATCGCCGTCCGGCCGGCCGCGTCCGGATCGAACCGTTCGCCTATGACCGCACTTGCGGCCACGACCAGCATGCACGCCAGGAAGATTCTTGCAGCCATGTGACCCACCTCACCGTAAATGTTTGAATACCGTTCTATACGCCTACGGAATAATTGAAATATTATCCGTACGCCCCCCGGTTTGTCAAGGCGTTTTTGAAAAAAACCGCGCCGGCCGCGAGGGCGGGACCGGTCAGAAAGTGAAGGCCAGTTCCAAAAACAGGCTGGATCCCGCGCCGATGCCGTCGTTGATCCGGGCATACCCCGCCCGCACGGCGGCCGGGGCCTTCTGCAGGCCGTAGAGATCGAACTGCACCCCGCCCCCGATCGAACGCCGGAGATCGTACTCCATGCCGAGGGCGTGCTGCAGGAACTCGCGGTACGGCGCATCGGCCACGACGGCGGTGTCCATGAAAAGGAAACCGCGGCAATCCTTGAGGAGCAGGTAATGTCCGGCCAAGCCGAGATTGATGCCTCGCCAGACCGGAAAGCGGTATTCGACGGTACCGGCCGCGGCCCCGCTGCCGAGAATGTCGTCGCGGCCGTAACCGCGTACGAAATCGGCCAGGTCGAGGTCGATCCGGTCCCGGCCGGCGGCGATGAGGCTCCGCACCCGGACCCACAGGATGTGGTCCTCGCGGAGGGCGAACGCCTGCTCGTAGGCCGCGTGGACTAGGCCGTACCGCTCCAGGTCGCCGGAACCGGGGAAGGCCTCCCCCCCGGCCTCCAGGAGCAGCCCCCGGACCGGGGCCGGCCCCCGGTAGAGCCGGTTGTCATGAGCGACGGCCGCGGTGACGCCCAGCCGGCGGCGGTCATCGAGCAGCGTTCCGCCGTCGCAGGTCCGGCGGTCGCCGGCGATCACCCCGCCCGTGAGCGACCGGAAGGCATCCAGCGGGTACCGGACCTCGCCGATGAGGCGCAGATCGTCATCCCGTTCGCTCTCCGCCGTATCCGTGACCGAGGTCAGCGCGATCCCGACGCCGTAATCCAGCCGCCCGGGCCGATGCCACCAGGTGACATCGCCGTTGAGGAGCATCCCGTCCCGGGTGAAGGTGGGGTAGAGATTGGCATCGATCTGGTCCGCGGCGAGCAGGTCCCCCATCTGGACCCAGTTGAAGACCCCCAGCGGCAGCAGGGCGTTCCAGGTGAATGTGTCCTTGAACCCGGTCGCCGCCTGGTCCCCGGCCGCGCCCTCCCGGTACCCGAAGGTCTCGGCCCGCACCGCCTCGGTCGTTTCCAGCGCGACCTGCCGCCCGGGCGTGCAGTCCAGCGGGACGGTGTGGAGCTGGTACTGGCCATGCCGGAAATACGAGTAGAGCAGGGTGTTCCCGTCGGCCATGAAACGGGGTTGGAACGCGCCGCCCCGCAGGTTGGTCTGCTTGTACACGGCCCGGGAATAGGCGTCCATCACGAACAGTTCGTAGAACCCGGTCATGTCGGAGACGAACGCGATCTTGTCGCCGGCCGGGTTCCAGGCGGGGGTCAGCTCATCGGCGGGCGTGGCCGTGACCTGGACCGCGGTCAGGGCGGGATCATCGGCCTGGGCGTCGATGGTGAAGAGGTCCCGCTGGCCGTTGCGCTCGGAGGAATAGACCACGGCCCAGCCGTTCCGGTTCCAGGCGGGGGCGTTGTCATCGTACGGGTCCCGCGTGAGCTGAAGCATTTTTCCGGTCCCCAGCGTGTAGATGTACAGGTCGGCCACGCCGTTGCGCACGCCCCGGAAAAGGACCCGGCCGCCGTCCGGAGAGAGGGTGATATCCCCGATCTCGCTGAAATCCAGCTCGATCCGTTCCAGCGCGCCGTCGGCGGTACGGAACCGGTAGAGGTGGTCGCGGTTGGCCCACTCGCCCACGAAGAAGAGTTCCGCGCTGTCGGGCGACCAGGCCAGCGTGGCGCCCGCGCCGCGATGCACGCTTTCGATCGAGAAGTTGAACTTGAGGTTGGCCACCGCCCGGCGCTGTGACCCGTCCACGCGCATGATGTAAATTTGGGTGAGATCGTCGGGGTCGGCCAGGAAAGCCACGCACTTGCCGTCGGGGCTGGGTACGGCATCCGTACAGAAAGTTCGGAAGTGCCGCGCGCCCAAGTCGGGAGCGACCGCATAGGCCGGGCGGGGCTCCTCGCGGCCCGCGGTCTCCTCGCCGGCAATGCCGGCGAGGTAGTCCCGGAACTCCCGGTCGAGCGCGGCGGCATCCCGGCCCAGGGCGGTCTTGATGACCGTGTCCATCCGCCAGGGCATGCGGTCGGCGAAGGCCTTGAGCAGGCGGGCGGGATTGCGGGCATCGTGAAAGGCCAGGTACCGGAAGAAGGCGCCGCTCTGTTTGTAGGCGGGGACCACTTCGTGGCGGTCCAGGTGGCTGAAACCGAACAGCCGCTCCAGCGGCACCAGCCGGTCGTCCAGGGCCAGGTCCCGGATGATCATGCCGCTGTAGGTGGCGTCCGTGTCGGCCAGGTATTCGGCCAGCCCCTCATAGAGCCAGTCAGGGTAGAAAGGCGCGCGGATGATGTAGAACGAGGGCAGCCGCCGCGGCATGAGCGCCCCGAACTCGAACGCGTGCACCAGTTCGTGCTGCAGGAGGTACTTGGCCTCCCGGCGGGAGGAGACCGCCGGCAGTACGATCCGGTCGCGGAAAGTCTCGGTGAAGGCCGCCAGCGACTCGGGCACGGCCGCGCCCATGATGTTGGTCTGCTCGAACTGGTTGGGACTGGCGTAGAGGATCACGGTCACCGTGCCGACCGGCCGGACATCCAGGGCCGCCGCCGTGCGCGCGTACCCCTCCTCCAGGTCAAAGGCCGTCTCCCGGGCCCGATCGGTCATGCCCACCGGGAAGACGATCCGGAAATGGGGGGAACCGAGCTCATCCCATATGAGCGCGTCCGTCCGCAGGACATTCTCGCCCCCCGCATACAGCGCACCGCACAGCACGGCCGCCAGGACCAGCATTCGTTTCATACCACACACCTTTCATGCACACCGGCCGCATACGCGGCCCCAACGGATCAGGACTTGATGATCAGGCTCCGGCCCGTCATCTCCCGCGGCTGTTCCAGCCCCATCACCACCAGCATGGTCGGCACCACATCGGCGAGCCGGCCGTCGTCGGCCAGCCGCACCCGGCCCCGCGCCAGGCCGGGCCGCCGGGCGATGAGCGAAAGCCACACGGGGTTCGTTGTATGGGCGGTCATGGGTTCACCCGTATCGTAATCGACCATCTGCTCCGCGTTGCCGTGGTCGGAAGTGAGCAGGACCACGCCGTCCAGGGCCAGGATGCGGTCGACCACCGCGCCCACGCACTGGTCCACGGTCTCCACGGCCTTCACCGCCGCGTCGTAAATGCCCGTGTGGCCGACCATGTCGCAATTGGCGAAATTGAGCACGATCACATCATGGACATCGCGATCGAGTTCACTGAGCATCGCGTCGCGGACCGCCGGGGCGCTCATCTCCGGCTGCAGGTCGTAGGTCGCCACCCTGGGGCTCGGGATGAGCACCCGTTCCTCACGGGGAAAGACCACATCCGACTGGCCGTTGAAGAAAAAGGTCACATGCGCGAACTTTTCCGTCTCCGCGATCCGGAGCTGGTTGTGGCCGTGGTCGGCGAGATACTGGCCGAAAAGATTGCTGATCACCTGCGGCGGAAAGGCCACCAGGACCCGGGCGCGGGCCGAGTTCGCCACGCCGTCGTAATACTCCATGGTGCAGACATAGCAGAGGTTCCGGTAGGCCACGGTGGGAAAGGCGGAAAAACCGTCCTCCACGAAGGCCTTGGTGAGCTCGCGCGTGCGGTCGAGGCGGTAATTGAAATGGATCACCGTGTCGCCGTCGGCCACGGGCGTGAAACCCCGGATGAGCCGCGGCTTGATGAACTCGTCCGTCTCCCCCGCGGCGTAGGCGTTGGCGATCGCGGCCGCGGCATCGGCCATCGGCGGCCGCCCGGAAACGCCACGCACCAGCATGTCATAGGCCGGCCGTACCCGCTCCCAGCGGTTGTCACGGTCCATGGCGTAGTACCGGCCGCAGACCGTGCCGATGCAACCGTAGCGCTCTGCGGCAATGAAATCGGTCACGACTTTGACATACAGGGCGGCCGAGGAGGGCAGCGTGTCGCGGCCGTCGGTGAACACATGCACCACGCACCGGTCGGCCGGCAGGCCGCACTGCCGCGCGGTCCGCATGATCGCCAGCAGGTGGTCGGTGTGGCCGTGGACGCCCTGGTCCTGGACCAGCCCCATCACATGCACGCGGCCGCCCGAATCCAGCGCGTGGCGCACGCCGGCGACAAAGGCTTCGTTGGCAAGGATCGATCCATCCTCAACGCTCTTGTTGATGCGCACGAGCGACTGGTAGACCACGCGGCCCGCCCCGAGGTTCAGGTGGCCGACCTCGCTCGAGCCCTGGTTGCCCGCGGGCAGCCCCACCTCCAGCCCCGAGCACTGGATGAGCGCGGTGGGATGGTCTTTCACGAAGCGGTCATGGTTGGGCGTACGGGCCGCGGCCACGGCATTGCCGTCCTGGCGCGGGTTGAACCCGAATCCGTCACGGATGATCAATGCGATCGGTTTCTTCGGCATGGTGCTTCCCTAAATTGCGAGGATGACTTTGACATATCCGGCCCGGTCGTGTTCCATAGCTTCAAAAAGCGCCCCGGCCTCGGCCAGCGGCGCGGTGTGCGTAATGATGACATCGGGATGCAGGCGGCCGGACTCCATCAGGCGCACGGCCCGGGCGAACTCGCCCCTTGAGACGCGCGACATCACGATCTCGATCTCCTTCCACACCAGCGGCTTGAAAAAGAGCGGGGTGGACTGGGGCCCCTGGCCGAGCACCACCATCCGGCCGCCGGGCCGTAACAGCTCGGCGCCCGCGGCCACGGGCGGCAGGCGGCCGGGGATCTCGTCAAAATGGCCCACGGCCTCGATCACGCGGTCGACCCCCGCGCCGCCGGTAGCCGCCCGGATGGCCACCACGGGATCGGCCGCGCGCGGGTTCACGGTCAGGTCGGCGCCCAGCCGGGTCGCGCGGGCCAGGCGGGCATCTTCCGGGTCCACGGCGAAGAGGTGGTGGACGCCCATGGCCTTGAGCACATCGATCACCGCCAGGCCGACTTTTCCCGCGCCGAAGACGGCCACCGTGTCGGCCGGCTCGAGCGCGGCGCGCGATGCGGCGTGGCAGCCGATCGAATAGAGCTCGGCCAGCGCCGACTGGGCCAGGGGCAGGGCGGCCGGGTAGCGGAAGAGCTGCCAGGCGTCGCAGACCACCTCCTCGGCCATGGCGCCAGGCAGGTCGATGCCGCGGAGCTTGAGGCTCCCGCAGGCGTTATATCGGCCCGTGTGGCAGGCGGTGCACTGGCGGCAGGGGATGATGGGATCGACCACCACGGCATCCCCTTCGCGCCAGCCCATCACCCCCGGGCCGATGCGCGCGATGCGGCCGCCGAACTCATGGCCTAGGATCGCGGGGTAGGCCACGCGGGCCTCGAACTCGCCGTTCCAGACATGCTGTTCCGTGCCGCAGATCCCCGTGGAAACGGGACGGACCACCACCTGGCCCGGCCCGCATTCGAGCGCGGGAACATCACGGATCTCGATCCGGCGGCGGCCGGTCAGCACTGCGGCGCGCATGGCACTCCGATCCTCGGATGAAAGCGCGAATTATAGACCGCCCGGGCGAAAGTCAACGCTTTTTCCCGTCGGCTGCAAGCGCCGGCGGCCGGTGCCAGATATGCTCGATCTCGCCCGCGTACCAGCGATGAAAATCGCCCTTGGGATAATTGGCGGCCAGCGACGGGTCAAGGAACTTCTCCGCCCGGATGTCATCGGCGTAGATCTTGCGGCAGACGATGACCAACCGGGCTTCTTGGAAGGCCGTCACACCACCCGCGTCGACCGGCGTGATCCCGGCGCCTTCGGCCTTGTCTGTGTTGCGGCCCGAATGGGAGCCGCAGAAATCGAGCGCGCCGCGGTGCTCGGGGCCGAAGAAGGAACAGGAGAACTGTTCCGCCTGCTCCATGAACCCGAAAGTGTGGCGGCTGGGCCGCACGAAACAGATCAGCACATTCCGGCCCCACAGCACGCCCAAGGTCGCCCACCCGGCGGTCATGGTATTCCATTTATTGCCGGACCCCGCCGTGAGCAGGAACCAGTCGTCGCCGGCCATGCGGAACGGGTTGCCTTCCAGGTCCTTGGGTTTGATCTCGCGGAAACCATCCATGCGTCACCTCCTCCAAGCCATTAAAAAAACCTTGACAACCCGGGCTCCGGCCGTACAATGCCGTGCAACGCCCCGATAGCTCAATGGATAGAGTACTGGCCTCCGGAGCCAGTGGTAGAGGTTCGAGTCCTCTTCGGGGTATTTTTTATTTTCCGCACCGTACACCCCTTCCAGTCTTCGATCCCCGGTTCATGCCGTCCGCCCCCGGGTCAGGGCGGCCAGGGCCTGCCGGGCCGCCTCCCGCACCTCGGCTACCGGGTCCTGGCATAACCCCTCCACCAGCGGGATCACCCCGTGGGCCGCATCGCCGAATGTGCCGATCAACCCCACCACGCTCGAACGGATGATGAAATCCTCGTCACAGAGCACGGTCGCGAGCATGGGCAGGGCCTGCACCGCGGCCGGCCCCATTTCCTCGAACGCGGCGATCGCATCGTAACGGATCATGTCCTCCTCGCCCGTGTTCTGTAATTTCCGGGCCAGGGCGGGGATCACCTCCCCGGTGAGCGGACCGGTCTTGCCGAGGGCCGTGACCGCGAAATCGCGCACGCGCCATTCCGGGTCCTCCAGCACGCCGAGGAGCCCTTGGACCGCCATGAGCGTGGCCGGCTTGATCGCGCCCAGCGCCAGGGCGGCCGAAGCCCGCACGCTCGCCTCGGGGTCGGCCAGGGCCTGCACCAGCCGCGGCACACAGCGGGCGACGGCCGGGTCCTGGATGCGGGCCAAAACGCCCGCGGCGCCGCTGCGGATGAAATAATGGGGATCGTCGAGCGCCTTCACGAGGAACGGCACCGCGCGGCCGCCGATCTTCACCAGCGCCAGGAGCACCGTTGAAAACACCATGCGCGACCGGTCGCGGAAGACGCCGATCAGGAAGGGTATGGCTTTGTCCGAACTCAGGGCCAGCACGCCGAGGGCGGCCGTGGCCTTCCAGCGCACATCCTGGTCGCGCTCGTTGCGGATGAACGCCTGGACCGCAGGCAGGGCCGGTTCAGCCTCCGTGCCGAGGTCGCCCAGCCCTTTGAGCGCATAGAGCCGCGTAGTGCGGTCATCGCTGCGCAGGTCCCGGATGATCTGGTCAAGGTCCATCACACATCCTAACCGGGGCGCCCCCACCCGGGAGCGCCGATGGCAAAACCTGAATTCAGATTTCCTGATCCCTGTGGGATGGACTGATGGTTTTCCGGAACGGGTTTGGCGCATTTTCCGCGTGACAAATGGGCTGCGGCGGCTATCCTTCCTGGGGTCTGACTTCAGGATGATTGGTCATGCACCAGATGCT
>JBDREB010000019.1:0-49961 GCA_043820325.1 Planctomycetota bacterium
GGTAACCATGCTTCCTCGCAAGTCCTTGTAGCTGCGGGGCTTGACCCCGCCTCCGGATGGGCGACCGCAAGGGTCGCAGCTACGGGGAAAAGCGCGCACACAGTAGGATTGTGGACTTTTTGCGAGTCCGTCAATGCTCAAGTAAGGACAAGAACTGCCGCCCGGCGGCCACATTCGACTTTTCGTCTATTGGACTTTTAGACTTTTAGACCTTCCTGCTTTCCGACTTCCCGACTACTCATACCACACCTCCCACAAGGTCAGGCCGCGGGCGGGGGCGGCGGCGCGCATGCGGCGGCGGTCGCGGCCGGCCAGGATGGCGGCGACATCGGCGGGGGTGATGCTTCCGCCGCCGGCGTCGACCAGGGTGCCGGCAATGATGCGGACCATCCGGAAGAGGAAGGAGCGGCCCCGCACGGCGATGACGACACCATCTTCCGCCGCGTCCACGGTGACGCTGAAGAGGGTGCAGACAGGGTCGCGGCCGGAATCGTTGGAGCCGCTCATGGCGGTGAAATCATGGGTGCCGACGAGGTGGGCGGCGGCGGCCTGCATGACGGCGAGGTCGAGGCGGCGGGAGTTGTGCCAGGTGTAGCGGTCTTTGAGGGGCTGGGAAGTGGGCGTGGTGAGGATGGTGTAGCGGTATTCCTTGCCCGCGGCGGAGAACCGGGCGCTGAAATCGGCCGGGACATCTTCCGCCGCGTGAACCACGATGTCGGCGGGCAGGCGGGTGTTGAGCATGCGTTTGATGTTGTCGGCCGGGTGGGTCCAACGGGTGGTGAAATTGGCGCAGTACCGCCGGGCGTGGACGCCGGCGTCGGTGCGGCTGCACCCGGTGACGGTGAGTTCGGGCTCGCCCAAGGCCTTCTGCGCGGCCGCGGCCAGGGTCCCCTGGACGGTGGGGCGGTCGGGCTGGACCTGCCAGCCGTGGTAGGCGGTGCCGTCGAATTCCAAAGTCAGTTTGATGTTGCGGTCCGGGAGTTCAGGAGCGGTCATGGGCGCACGAGAGGACAGGTTACGGGGAAATATCGAATATCGAACCCTTCGACTGCGCTCAGGGTCCATGACACCGCCCCGAGCCGCCGAGGGCGCCCGGGGTCCCGAGCGAAATATTTCCGTATGCCGACCGCCGTAGGGGCAGGTTTTAAACCTGCCCGCCTTGCACGGATCGCGGGCTGGAACGAAGACGGGCGGGTCGCAGACCCGCCCCTACAACGCGGGAGAGGAATAACCCGGATCCCCCTGGGAACGCCGGGGGCCACTTCGGCTCCGCCAATCGGGAGATACGAAGGCAAGTCACAATGCTCAATGCTCAACATTGACGGACTCGCAAAAAGGATCTTTGTCATGCTCCACAGGTCCCGGGACGGTCCTGCCGGTGGTAACCATACTTCCTCGCAAGTCCTTGTAGCTGCGGGGCTTGACCCCGCCTCCGGATGGGCGACCGCAAGGGTCGCAGCTACGGGGAAAAGCGCGCACACAGTAGGATTGTGGACTTTTTGCGAGTCCGTCAACATTCAACTCTCAAGAATAAGAACAGCCGCCCGGCGGCTTCAATCGACTTTGCGTCTTTTCGACTTTGGGACTTTTCGACCCTCCGCCTTCTTTCTATACAAACAACTCCGCGATCTGTACCGCGTTAAGCGCCGCGCCCTTGAGGAGCTGGTCGCCGACCATCCAGAGGTCGAAGGTGTTGTCCTGGGACTGGTCCTTGCGCACGCGGCCGACCATGATATCGTACTTGCCGGAGGCGTCGATGGGCATGGGCCAGCGGTTCTTGGAGGGATCTTCGAGGACGGTGACGCCGGGGGCCTTGCGCAGGAGCGCGTAGATGCCCTCGACGGTGGCCGGCTTCTTGAACTGGACATTGACGGCCTCGGAATGGGCCCGCAGGACAGGGACGCGCACGCACGCGGCGTTGATGCGGAGCGTGGGATCGCCGTAGATCTTACGGGTCTCCTTGAGCATCTTGGTCTCTTCTTCGCAGTACCCGTCGGAACCGAAGGCGGAATTGTGCGGAAAGAGGTTGAAGGCGTACTGGAACGGGATCACGGTGCGGATGTAGGGCTTGCCCGCCAGAATGGCCGCGGACTCCTCCTTGAGTTCCTCCATGGCCTTGGCCCCGGCGCCCGAGGCGGCCTGGTAGGTGCTGATGTGCATGCGCGCGACGCCGAAGGCCTGGTAGAGGGGGTACATGGGCACGGCCATGATGATGGTGGAGCAGTTGGGGTTGGCGATGGTGCCCTTGTGCTTCCTGGCGTCCTGGGGGTTGACCTCGGGGATCACCAGCGGGGTCCCCTCTTCCATGCGGAAGGCGGAGGAGTTGTCGATCATGAGGGCCTTGGAGGCCACGACCGCGTCGCGGAATTCACGGCTGCGGCCGGCGCTGGCGCTGAAGAGGGCGAAGTCGACGCCCTTGAAGGAGTCCTTGGTGAGGGTGTCGACCGTGTATTCCTTCCCCTTGAAGGTGATTTTCTTGCCCTTGGACCGCTCGGAGGCCAGGAGGGTGAGCTTGGAGATGGGGAACTTGCGGTCGGCCAGGACGTTCAGAAATTCCTGTCCCACCGCGCCGGTGACGCCGGCAATGGCCACATGAAACCCCATATGCAGACCTTTCTATGCAACGGGGGCCCGCCGGGGCCCGGTATTATTTCTTCTCGGCCGGGGCGCTTTGGGCCGCCGGTGCCGCCTTGTCCGCCGCCGGTGCCGCCTTGTCCGCCGCCGGCACCGCCTTGTCCGCGGCCGGCGCGGGCGGGGAGGCGGCATCCTTCTCCCGCTTGGCGCCCTTTTTGTAGGAATCGGAACGGTAATCGGTCTGGTAAAAACCGCTGCCCTTGAAGATCACGCCGACACCGCCGCTGATAAGGCGCTCCAGCTTGTGCTTGCCGCAGGCGGGACAGACGCGCAGGGCCTTGTCCATGATGGACTGGTAGGCATCGAGTTCGTGCCGGCAGGCTTTACAGCGGTATTCATAGGTCGGCATGGTTCATCCTCGCTGTCACTGGGGATCGGCGGCCGGAGTTGCTTCGGGTACGGCATCCGCGGCGGGGGCCGGACGACGCGCCACGATCACTTTGGCCGGTATGATAACGGTGTCACGGAACGCGTAGCCGGTCTCCACCACCTCGATGACGGTCCGCTCGGCCACATCCGGGTTGGCCACGGTCATGACCGCCTCCTGGCGTTCGGGATCGAATGGCCGGCCGGCGCCCTCGATGGGCTGGACCTGGTGGGATTCAAGGATACCCTGGACCTGGGCCTGGATCGCCGCCCATCCGGCCGGATCGCCGGCGCCGCCGGCCGCGATGGCCCGCGCGATGCTGGACCGGACGGCCAGGAGGTCCTTCAGGGAGCGCTTGACCGTGCCGAGCTCCCAGAGGTCCCGGTCGCGCGCCGCCCGCTTTTTGTAATTGTCGAATTCAGCCGCCATGCGCAGGAACCGGTCCTTGTAGTCGCCGCATTCGCATGCCAGGGCCTCGTACATTTCACGGGTGACGGCCGGCGGGGCTTCAGGAGCAGGGGCCACAGGCGCCGGGCCGGCGGCGGCAGGCACCGCCGCCTCACGGTCCTTCGGTTTCTTCTTCTTATCGTTCACGGAGCATCATTCCTTAACGCGGCCGCGGCCCGCGGCCGCAAACCAAGAACGGTCCTCGGCTTACGGAAACGATAGGCGAAACGGTCGACGGCATGCGGTGTACGGCTTTGATCCGGATCAAGAGTATCTGCCACGAAGTCACTAAGGCACAAAGGGTGGAGGGTTCCGATCCAAACCCAATCACCGGTCTTACCTTTGTGACTTCGTGACTTTGTGGCAAAATATCTTTTCTCCAATTGCGTGACTTTGTGGCAAATATCCGAGATATCAGCCAATGGCCGGTGTATCTGCAAAAACATGGTCGAAATCTCCGGAGAAATACTTAGTCGCCTTCGGTAAAATATTCCCGGACCTTGTCAAGGAAGGAACGGCGGTCGGTCCCGGCCTCGGGCGTCTCATCGAAGGTGGCGAACTCCTCCAGGAGCTCCCGCTGCCGGCGATTGAGCTTGCGCGGCACCTCGACATTCAACCGCACTAACTGGTCCCCGCGGCCGCGATCATGGAGGTCGCGGACGCCCAGCTTCTCCATCCGGAACACCCGGCCCGGCTGGGTCCCCGCCGGGATCTTGAGGCGGTGGCGGCCGTGGAGCGTGGGCACTTCCACCGTGCCGCCGAGGGCGGCCTGGGTGAAGGAGATGGGCACATCGCAGATGATATCGTTGCCCACCCGTTTGAAGAATGGGTGCTCTTTCACGAACACATAGCAATAGAGATCGCCGCGCGGGCCGCCGTTTGGGCCGACCTCCCCTTCGCCGCTGACGCGCAGGCGGGTGCTGTCTTCAATGCCCTCCGGGATGTCGACCTTGAGGGTGACCGCCTTCGCCTCCCGTCCCGAGCCGTCGCAGGACCGGCAGGGATCGGAGACCATGTGCCCCTGGCCGCCGCAGCGGGGACAGGGGGTGGTCATGCTGAAGAACCCCTGGGTCTGCCGGATCATGCCCGCGCCCTGGCAGTAGGGGCAGGTGACCGGCTGGGCGCCGTCCCGGGCCCCGCGGCCGTGGCAGACCGTGCATTCCTCGGCCCGCCTGAGCTTGATGGTCTTCTGGACGCCGAAGGCGGCCTCCTCGAACGACAGGGCGATCTCACACTTGAGGTTGGACCCGCGGCCGGCCGGCTGGCGGCCGCCGCCGAACCCCTCGAAAAAACTGCCGAAGGATGCATCGCCGAAGATGTCGCCGAAGGCGGAAAAAATATCCTCGTTGGAATGGAAGGAATGCCGGCCAGCCATGCCGCCCTCGAAGGCGTTGTGCCCATACTGGTCGTAAAGCTTGCGCTTCTCCGCGTCGCCCACCGCATCGTAGGCCTCGGCCGCCTCCTTGAAGCGGTTCTCGGCCTCCTTGTCGCCCGGATTGCGGTCCGGATGGAATTTCATGGCCTTGCGCTTGTAGGCCTTTTTGATCTCCTCGGCGGAGGCGTCACACGCGACATCGAGGACCTCGTAAAAATCCTTTTTCTCGCTCACCGGCCTTCCTTGCCCCATCATGCGTACCCGCCAGCACCGGCGCGGCGCGGACGGGAAAGAAAATGCCCCTCAGCCGCGGCCGAGGGGCATTTTATGCTGGTATCGGTCGAATGGCGGCCGTCAGACCACCGCGTTGGGCGATGCGCCGCCCTCATCCTCGTCTTCCGCAAGATCGGCGATCATGACATTGGTGGTGAGCATGGTGCCAGCGATGCTGGCCGCGTTCTGCAGCGCGATGCGGGCCACCTTGGTGGGATCGATCACGCCCGCCTCGACCAGGTCCTCGTAGACGCCCGTGGCCGCGTTGAAGCCGACCGTCTTCTTTTTCTGGGCCCGGACCTCGGCCACGACCACGCCGCCGTCATGGCCGGCGTTCTCGGCGATCTGGCGCATGGGCGCCTCGAGGGCCCGGCGGACGATGTCCACGCCGGTCTTGATGTCGCCCGAAGCCTTGATCTTGTCGAGCGCGTCGATGGCGCGGACATAGCCCACGCCGCCGCCGGGAATGATGCCTTCTTCGACGGCCGCGCGGGTGGCGTGCAGGGCGTCCTCGACACGGGCCTTCTTTTCCTTCATCTCGATCTCGGTGGCCGCGCCGACCTTGATCACGGCCACGCCGCCCACGAGCTTGGCCAGGCGTTCCTGGAGCTTCTCGCGGTCGTAGTCGGAGGTGGTGGTCTCGATCTGGTGCTCGATCTGGGATTTGCGGCCGGCGATATCCTTCTTGGCGCCCTTGCCTTCGATGACCGTGGTGTTGTCCTTGTCGATGCGCACGGTCTTGGCCTGGCCGAGCTGGGTGAGTTCGATGTTCTCGAGCTTCAACCCTAGGTCCTCGGAAATGAGCTGGCCGCCGGTGACGATGGCGATATCCTCGAGCAGGGCCTTGCGGCGGTCGCCGAAGCCCGGGGCCTTCACGGCCGCGACCTTGAGCGTGCCGCGCAGCTTGTTCACCACCAAGGCCGCCAGGCTCTCGCCTTCGACCTCTTCGGCGATGACGAGCAGGGGCTTGCCGGTCTGGGCGATCTTCTCCAAAAGCGGCACGAAATCCTTGAGGCTGGAGATCTTCTTCTCGTGGATCAGGATGTAGCAGTCCTCGAGCACGGCCTCCATGTTCTCGGCGTCGGTCACGAAATAGGGGGAGATGTAGCCCTTGTCGAACTGCATGCCCTCGACGAAGTCGAGCTCGGTCTGCATCGACTTGCCTTCCTCGACCGTGATCACGCCGTCCTTGCCGACCTTTTCCATGGCGTCGGCCAGCAGGTTGCCGATCTCCGTGTCGTTGTTGGCCGACACGGAACCGACCTGGCTGATCTTGGTCTTGTCGCCCTTGACCTGCTTGGACATGGCCTGGAGCTCCGCGATGACCGCGGTCACGGCCAGGTCGATGCCGCGCTTGAGTTCGGTGCCGTTGGCGCCGGCGGTGACATTCTTGAGCCCCTCGGTGAAGATCGCCTCGCCGAGCACCGTGGCGGTGGTGGTCCCGTCGCCGGCCTCGTCGCTCGACTTCTTGGCGGCCTCTTTGAGCATCTGGGCGCCCATGTCCTCGAAGGGGTCCTCGAGCTCGATCTCCTTGGCCACGGTCACGCCGTCCTTGGTGATGGTGGGCGAGCCGAAGCTTTTTTCCAGGACCACATTGCGGCCGGAGGGACCGAGGGTCGCCTTGACGGCCTTTGCGAGCTTGGCGACACCGTCCAGCATGCGCTGGCGGGCGTTGTTATCGTAGAGCAGCTGTTTTGCCATTGCCATATCCTCCTATCGTTTCACTTGATGATCTTGGCCAGAACTTCACTCTCGCGCATGATGACGAACTCATCCTTGCCGAGCTTCACATCCGCGCCTGAATACTTGCCGAACAGGATGCGGTCCCCCTTCTTGAGGGCCATCGCGCTACGCGAGCCGTTGTCCAGGACCTTGCCTTCACCGACCGCGATCACTTCGCCCTCCTGCGGCTTTTCCTTGGCCGTGTCGGGCAGGATGATGCCGCCCTGACTGCGCTCCTCGGACTCCACGCGCTTCACGACGATCCGGTCATCCAGTGGTTTAATTCCCATGGTCATCTCCTTTATTCCGTTCTACCGTGTCATCAATACATGTCGTCGTACGGACTGCCGCCGTGGCCGTGGCCGCCGCCGGGGCCGGCCTGGGCTTTCTTCTTTTCGGGTATCCTGGCGATGAGCACATCGGTGGTGAGCAGGGTGCCCGCCACGCTGGCCGCGTTCTGGAGGCAGATGCGGGTGACCTTTTTGGGGTCCACAACGCCCATCTCGATCATGTCGCCGTACTGGGCGGTCCGGGCGTTGAACCCGTAGGCGTAGCCGGCGTTGGCGAGAACCTCGTTCAGCACTTTGCCGCCTTCCAGGCCCACATTCACGGCGATCTGTTTGAGCGGCAGGGGGAGGCTCTGGCGGATGATGTCGATGCCGAACTTTTCCTCGCCCACGGCCTTGATCTTGTCCAGCACCGCCGTCGCGCGCGCCAGGGCCACGCCACCGCCGGGCAGGATGCCTTCTTCGATGGCCGCCCGGGTGGCATGCAGGGCGTCCTCGACGCGGGCCTTCTTTTCCTTCATATCGGTCTCGGTGGCGGCCCCGACATTGATCTGGGCCACGCCGCCGGCCAGCTTGGCCGGGCGTTCCTGGAGCTTCTCGCGATCGTAGTCGAAGGTGGTCGCGTCGATCTCGCGGCGGATCTGCTTGATCCGGCCGCTGACATCGGCCCGGCTGCCCTTGCCCTCGATGATGGTGGTGTTGTCCTTGTCGATGGTGACCCGCTTGGCCCGGCCGAGGTATTCCGTGCGCACGGCGTCGAGCTTGATGCCCAGGTCCTCAAAGATGGCCTTGCCGCCGGTGAGGACCGCGACATCGTCGAGCATGGCCTTGCGGCGGTCGCCGTAGCCCGGGGCCTTGACGGCCGCGACTTTAATGCTCCCCTTGAGCTTGTTCACCACCAGGGTGGCCAGGGCGTCGGCCTCGACCTCTTCGGCGATGATCAGGAGGGGTTTGCCTTCCTTGGCGATCTTTTCCAGAAGCGGAATCAGGTCGTTGGCGGCCGAGATCTTCTTCTCATGGATCAGGATGTAGGGGTCGTCCAGCTCCACGGTCATGGAATCGACATTGGTGACGAAATGGGCGCTCAAGTAGCCGCGGTCGAACTGCATACCTTCGACCACATCGACGGTGGTCTCGAGCCCCTTGCCTTCCTCGACCGTGATCACGCCGTCCTTGCCGACCTTCGACATGGAATCGGCGATCATGCGGCCGATCTCCTCGTCGTTGTTCGACGCCACGGTCGCGACCTGGGCGATCTCCTTCGGGCTCTGGATGGCGACCTTGCGCTTCTCGAGCTCCGCGATCACCGCGGCCACGGCCATGTCGATGCCGCGCTTGAGGGCGTAGACATTCGCCCCGGCGGTGACATGCTTCAGGCCGTGGGAATAGATCGCCTCGGCCAGCAGGGTGCCGGTGGTGGTGCCGTCGCCGGCGTCATCGGAGGTCTTCGAGGCGACCTCCTTCACCATTTCGGCCCCCATCTTTTCAAAGGGATCCTTGAGTTCGATCTCCTTGGCCACGGTCACGCCGTCCTTGGTGACGGTCGGCGAACCGAAGCTCCTTTTGATCACCACGGTCTGTCCGCCGGGCCCGAGGGTGGACTTCACCGCCCGCGCCAGCTTGGACACGCCGCTTTTTATCTTGCGGCGGGCCTCATCATCAAACACCATTTGCTTTGCCATTATCGGGTCTCCTTCTGATCCAGATGGTTAATCGATGACCGCGAGGATGTCTTCTTCGGGCATGACGATATAGTCTTCACCGTCGACCTTGATCTCGGTGCCCGCGTAGGATGTGAAGAGCACCTTGTCGCCCTTTTTCACGGTCAACGGGATCACCTTGCCCTCATCGGTCTGATGCCCGGTCCCCACGGCAATGACCTTCCCTTCCTGCGGCTTTTCCTTGGCCGTTTCAGGCAGGACGATCCCGCCGCTCGTGATCTCATTCGCCTTCAGGCGCTTGATCACGATCTTGTCCGCCAGGGGCTCGATCTTCATATCACTTCTCCTTAACTTACAACCGTTCCATTAACCGCACGATCCGGGCCATCGACAACTGGACATTGTTGAGCATGACTTAACAATGCAACAAGCATGCCATCTTTCTATTATTTACATCGCGTTCATATTGCGTTATTTATGACTGCCATCCGAACTGAAACGCAAAGCCATGTTCAATATGGCGTGTCAAATTGACAGTAAAGGCCTTCCTTTCCGGATGCGGCCCGCGATCAAGGGAAAGAACAACGCGGGGTTCTTCAACCATTCTATGGTCCCCGGTGCGCCGGAAACCGCTCCGCGGTAGCCGGGAACGCGTTTGCGAAAACCGCGCCCCCCCCCCGCACGGCGCGCAGATGTCAGGCCGCCGGCGCGTCGCCGGACGGGGCGCTCTCCGGGGCGGGTGCGGCCGCCGCCTTCGCGCCCGCTTTCTTGTTCCCCTTGTCGCTCTTTTTCTTGGTGAAATGGAAGCGCAGGGTGCTCTTCTTTTTGGTCTTCTCGGGGACTTCGTAGGCCAGAAGCATCAGCACGGTCTCCGTGTTGTCGCCCAGGACGCGGCCGAAGGGCACGATGCGGGTGTACCCGCCGCTATCCTTCTTGAACCGGCCCGCCACCTCGTTGAAAAGGTGCTTGACGGCCGCTTTGTCATGGAGGAGCTGGAATACCCGGCGCCGCGTGGCGGTGTCCTTGCCGTGGATCGCGAGATGGACCGTGCGCTCGGCCAGCCGCCGGGCCGCCTTGGCCTTGGGCTTGCTGGTGCGGACCTTGCCGTGCATGATCAGACTGCTGACGAGGTTCCGCAGCATGGCGTCGCGGTGGGCGCTCGTGCGGCTCAGTTTGGTAGTCTTGTTCCCGTGACGCATGGCTTATTCCACTCCCCTCTCTTCGAGTTTCAGGAGCTCGTCCTCGAGGTCCATCTCAAAGTTGAGCCCCAGTTCGACCAGCTTGTTCTTGAGTTCCTTGGCGGAGGTCTTGCCGAAGTTGCGGATCTTTTCCACTTCCGCTTCGGGCATGGCCGCGATCTCGCCGATGGTCTTGATGCCCTTGGTGGCCAGGCAGTTCAGGGTCCGCACCGACAGGCCGATGCCGTCGATCGCCGTGGCGAACTTGGCCTTCAGTTCATCCTGGGCCTTGCGCACCTTCTCGTCGGCCAGCCCGGGCTTGCGCTTCTCCTCCAGCTCCATGCCGACTTCGCGATAGCGCGTGAAGCAGTTGAGGTGCTTGCGGTAGACATTGGCCGCCTCGAGCATCGCATCCTCGGGATAGATCGTGCCGTCGGTCCAGACCTCCATGACCAGCTTGTCATAGTCCGTGATCTTGCCGACGCGCGTGTCCTCGACCGCGTACTGGACGCGCAGGATGGGCGAGAAGGTGGCATCGATCGCGATGAAGCCGACGGGCTGTTCCTGGGTCTTGAGGCGTTCTTCGTTCTCCTCGGCGCTCAAGTACCCGCGGTTCTTCTCCACCACCAGCAGGGCCCGGAAGGTGCCCTTGGCCTCGGTCTTGGTGCCGATCACATGGCCCGGGTTGACCACTTCCGCGCCCGCCGGGCATTGGACATCGGCGCCGGTGATGTCGCCCGCGCCCTTCTTCTCGATGTTCACATCGACCTTGTTCACCTCGCCGGTCAGCCGGAAATTAAGCTCCTTGAGGTTCAGCACGAACTCCTGGACATCCTGGAAGACGCCCGGGATCGTGGTGAACGCGTGATCGACGCCCTCCAGGCGGACCGCGGTCACGGCCGCGCCCTCGATCGAGGACAGGAGGATCCGGCGGAAACCGTTCCCCAGCGTGTGGCCGAAACCGCGCTCGAAGGACTCAATGATGAACTTGCCGTAACTGGCGGTCATCGATTCCTTCACCGGCAGGCACCGGGTGGGCAGTTCGAACCCTCTCCATCTGATTCTCATTATGACGGTCTCCTGTTAAAGTCCTGTCGAGCGATTACTTCGAGCACAACTCGACGATCAGTCGTTCGTTCACCGGCGCGGATACCGCTTCGCGCAACGGCCGGCTCTTCACCTTGAACTTCAATTCGGATGCCACGGCGCTCAAGTCCAGCCAGGCCGGCAGTTCCCGGCTCTTGCCCTGGGCCATATTCTCCTTGAGGACCGCCACCAGGGTCTCCTTGGCGCCCTTGAACTGGAATTCATCCCCGGCGTCGACGATATAGGAGGGGATGTCAACCCGCTTGCCGTCCTTGAAGATAAACCCATGGTTGACGAACTGCCGGGCCTGGGAGCGCGAACTGGCTAGGCCGGACAGGAAGACGACATTGTCAAGCCGGCATTCCAGAAGCACGAGCAGGTTCACGCCGGTGTTGCCCTGCATGCGGTTGGCACGGTCGTAGAAATGCCGGAACTGCCGCTCATAGACGCCGTAGAATCGCTTCAGCTTCTGCTTCTCGCGCAGCTGCCGGCCGTATTCGGTCGGGCGGCGGCGCCGCTGGGTCATCTTGGCGCCCGGCTTGGACGGCGTGCGCCGGCGCGGGCCCTCCGAAGCGTTGAAGGGGCATTTGACCGACTCGCACCGTGCGCCGCGCAGGAACAGGCGCTGGCCCTCCGCCCGGCACAGTTTGCACTTGGGACCGATTGTCCTACCCATGAACTAAACCTCCTGTCGTTCGCGCTAATTGTTCTGGATCCGGCGACCGCGCCTGATCAGATGCGCCGCTTCTTGCGGGGCCGGCAGCCGTTGTGGGGCAGGGGCGTCACATCCACGATGGCGCGGAGCTGCATCCCCGCGACCTGCAATCCCCGGATGGCCGATTCGCGCCCTGAACCCGCGCCCTTGACCCGCACTTCGATCTCGCGCATACCCATCTTGATGGCCTTCTGGGCGGCCTGCTCGCCGGCCAGCTGGCCAGCGTACGAAGTCTTCTTCTTCGCGTTCTGGTAACCCACGGTGCCGCCGCTCGCCCAGCACAGGGTGTTGCCGTTGAGATCGGTGACCGTGATCTTGGTGTTCTTGAAGGTGGCCGTGATATGCACGACCCCGCGCCGGACACTGCGCTTGACCGCCTTGACCCGCTTGCCCTGCTTCTTCGATGCCATGTGCTCATCTCCCTCCGGTTATTACCGCAGTTCCTTGACGCTGGCCTTGCGGGCCACGGTCTTGCGCTTGCCCTTGCGGGTCCGGGCATTGGTACGCGTACGCTGGCCCCGCACGGGCAACCCCTGGATATGCCGGATGCCCCGGTAGCACCGGATGTCCATCAGGCGCTTGATGTTCGTCGTCTGCTGGCGGCGGAGCTCGCCTTCCACGATGATGTGTTTTTCGACATAGGCGTTGATCGCGCTGATCTCCTCGCGGGTCAGCAGATTCGCGCGCTTGTCGGGATTGATCTTGAGGTCCGCGCATATCTTCACGGCCAGGGTCGGACCCACGCCGAAAATATAACGCAGGGCGATCGCCGTGGGCTTGTTATTGGGTATATCTACACCGACGACTCGAGGCAAGGTGGCATCCTTTCAATCATCATCCCTGGCGTTGTTTGTGCTTGGGGTTGGCGCAGATGACCCGCACCCGGCCCTTGCGCCGGATGACCCGGCATTCTTCGCACATCCGTTTGACCGACGCTTTAACCTTCATTGTATTCCCTTTGCAATCATTTACTGTTCGTCCTTGCGGTACAGAATGCGGCCCTTGGTGATGTCATACTGCGACATCTCGATGGTCACCACATCGCCGGGCAGGATCTTGATGTAGTTCATGCGCATCTTGCCCGAAACATGGGCGAGCACCTCGTAGCCGTTCTCCAGCGCCACCCGGAAAAAGCCGTTGGCCAGCACATCCTTGACCACGGCATCAACCTTGATGGCCTCTTCTTTCCCCATTACCGGACTCTCAAAAGCATGTCAACACTTCCACGCCGTCATCCAGGATGGCCACGGTGTATTCAAAATGCACCGACAGCCGGCGGTCACGGGTGAGGACCGTCCATCCGTCCGCGGCGGTCTCCACCTCGAACGAGCCTTCGGTGAGCATGGGTTCGATCGCGATGGTCATGCCCGGTTCCAGCCGGAGATCGGCGGGCGGATAGGCGTCCGTGACGAAATTGGGGATCTGGGGCTCCTCGTGCATCCGGCGGCCGATGGTATGCCCGACATATTTGCGGAGCACATTATACCCCCGGCCCTCGGCGTAGGACTGGATGCCCGCCGCCAGTTCGCGCAGCGGCATGCCCGGGTGGAGGATATCGACCGACCGCTGCAGGGTCTGCCGGCCGGCATCGATGATGTCGGCCGCCTTGCGGGAGACCGGTCCCACCGGCAGGGTCACGGCCATGTCGGCAAAACAGCCGCGATGCTTGAGGCCGATATCGATGCTCAGGATATCGCCCGCGGCCAGGATCCGGTCGGCGGCGGGGATGCCGTGGACCACCTCCGCGTTCAGGGAGGTGCAGATGTTCTTCGGGAAGCCATGGTACCCGAGGAAGGCCGGGGCCACGCCGTGCGCCCGGAACAATTCGGCGGCCCGCTCATCCAGCGCCAGGGTGGTCACACCGGGCACCACCATGCCGCGGAGCTCGCGGAGGATGCCGGCGAGGATCGCCCCGCCCTCGCGCATCACGGCGAGCCGCTCCAGGCAGGCTGTGGACTGGATGACCATGGACACGCCCATACTAACGCCGGCGGCCCTTGAGCTTCGTGCGCAGGAAACCGCCGTAATCACGCATGTAGAAATGCTGCTGGATCTTCTGCATGAGGTCCAGCGACACGCCGATGACGATCAGCATGGCCGTTCCGCCGAAGAGGGAGGATGAGGAGACGAACGGGGTCTTGACCTGCATCCCGACCAGCGTCGGCAGGACGGCCACCACGGCCAGAAAGATGGCGCCCATGAACGTGACATAGATCAGGGTCTCATGGAGGAACTCGGCCGTCTTGCGGCCGGCCCGGTAGCCGGGGATGAAACTGCCGTTCTCCTTGAGGTTCTCGGCCATCTCCTCGGGGTTGAAGAGCATGGCGGTGTAGAAGAAGGTGAAGAAAACGATCAGGACCACGGTGCCCAGGATGTATTCAAAGGAATAATAATCGAACCAGTTCAGGCCGAACAGGCCGGCCAGGACCTGGGGCGCGGTCATCAGGGCGGAGGCGAAGATCACGGGGATCACGCCCGCCTGGTTCACCCGGAGCCACAGGGCCTGTTTCTGTCCCCGCATCTGCCGGCCGTACTGCACGGGTATCATGCGCCGGCCGAGATAGATGTAGACCACGGAGAACAGGATGACCACCACCAGCCCGGCAAGCACCAGGAGCGAACCGATCCCGAGCTGGCTGCCCGATTCATCCGGGCTGAAGCTCAGGTTCTGGGAGACCTCCAGGAACGCCAGCGGGATGCGGGCGACGATATCGACCATGATGATCAGCGAAACGCCGTTGCCGATGCCGAACTGGGTGATCTGCTCGCCGATCCACATCAGCACCATCGATCCGGTCGTGATCGTAAGCACACCCGTGAGGATGAACAGCCCCCGGCTGTGGGTGAATATGGTCGCCCCCGCCGGGCCGCCCATCTCGATGTTGGCCAGGTAGAGGCAGGCGATGAAGGACTGGACCACGGCGATGGCAATGGTCAGGTACCGCGTGTACTGGTTCAAACGCCGGCGGCCGGGCGCGCCCTCGTCATAGATGGCCTTGAGGGCGGGCACCACCTTGGAGAGCATCTGGATGATGATCGAGGCGCTGATGTAGGGCATGACGCCCAGGGAGAACAGGGTCGCCCGCGAGAGCGATCCGGCCGTGATGATGCTGAACATCGAAAGGATGTTGCCCATGGCGCCCGTCTGCTGGGTGAACCACTGGTTGAAGGTCGTGTAATCCAGGAAAGGTATGGGCAGGAAAGTGCCTAGGCGGAACACACCCAGCAGGCCGACGGTGATCAGGATCTGGCGGCGCAGGTCCCGCTGGCGGAATATGTCCGCAATGGTCTGGAACATCAGTTCTTCCCGCCCGCCGCCGGAGCCGCGCCGTCACCGGCCGGCTTCTCGCCCCTGGGGGTCTTCTTCGCTTCGCCGCCCTTGGCGTCGCCCGCCTGGGCCTTTTTCTCGGCCTTCCCGCCCTTGGCCGGTTTCTCGCCCTTGGGCCCCTTGTCGCCCTTGGCGCCCTTTTCGGCCTTGGGGGCCGGGACCGGTTTCGGCTTGGGAACGGGCGGGGCCGTGATGATGGCGGCGGGGACTGTGCCGCCCGCGGCCAGGATCTTGACCGCGGCGGATTTTGAAACGGCCGCCACGCTGAAGGTGAGGCGGACCTTGATGTCACCCTTGCCGAGGATCTTCACCCGCGGCACGGACCCGGAGATGACACCCTTCGCCTTGAGCGTCGCCTCGCTCACGGTCTCGCCGTCGACGAAAGCGGCCAGGCGGTACAGGTTGACCGCGGTCAGATCTTTGCGGAAACGGACATTGCTGAACCCGCGCTTGGGCATGCGGCGGACGAGGGGCATCTGGCCGCCCTCGAAGAACATGTTGGGGAACTTGGACCGGCCGCCCACCCGGGCCGACTGGCCCTTGCCGCCCTTGCCGGCGGTCTTGCCGTGGCCGGAGCCGGTCCCGCGGCCGACCCGTTTGCGGACATGCTTCCGCTTGACGCAGACATCATGAATGTTCATGAGAGTTTAACTCCTCGCAACGATTCGATGGTCTCGCGGGTCTTCAACTGGTGAAGCGCATCCATGGTGGCCCGGGCCATGTTCAGCGGATTGCGTTTGCCGTAGACCTTGCTCAGGATGTTGGCCACACCGGCACACATGAGGATGGCGCGCGGGACCGTGCTGGCGATGACACCGGTACCGGCCTGCGCGGGCAACATCTTGACGCTCGTGGCGTCGGCCCGGCCGAACACCTCGTGCGGGATGGTATCATTGACGATCGGGATCAATTCCATGTGCCGCACGGCCCGGTTGCGCGCCTTCTGGATCGCCGCGGCGACCACATTGGCCTTGCCCGTCCCCACGCCCACGCGGCCGTTCTGATCACCGGTCACGACCAGCGCACTGAAGTGGAACCGCCGGCCGCCCTTTACGACCTTGGCGCAACGACGCACCTGAAGGACCTCCTCCATGAGCTCCCGCTCACCGGAGGCGCGTTCGCCGCCCCGCTCACTGCGGGGACCACGCGGTCCACCGCCCGATCCGCCGCCGGGTCCGCGGCTGCCGCCCGATCCGCCGCCGGGTCCGCGACTGCCGCCCGATCCGCCGCCGGGTCCGCGACTGCCGCCGCCCGGTCCGCGACTGCCGCCGCCCGGTCCGCGTCCGCCGCGTTCGGGCCGGGCGCCCGATTCAGGGCGTGCGGGTTTTGCGTTGGATTCGTTCTTCTCGCTGTCGGTCATGGGGACTCGCTGCCTCCCTAAAACTTGACGCCGCTTTTGAGGAAACTCTCGGCGAGCGCCTTGACCCGCCCGTGGTACTTGTACGGCCCGATATCAAAAACGACCCGCTTGATGCCCAGGGCCTTGGTCTTGTCGCCAAGCATAGTCCCGACAATGACGGCCACCGCGCTCTTCTTGGTCTTGGGCGGGATCGCGGCCGCGACATCGGTGGTCTTGGACGAAACGCTCAACAGGGTGACGCGCTTCGCGTCATCGATGAGCTGGGTGTATATGTGATTCAAACTGCGATTCACGCTCAAGCGGGGGCGTTCGGCCGTGCCGTGGTATTTCTTCCGTTTGCGCATGGCCCGCCGTTGACGCAGCAGGCCTTTCCGTTTGCTGTTCTCCACGGATCAACCTCCTTCGCCTGTGAACGACTTGCCAGCCTTGCGGCGGATCACTTCGCCTTCGTACATCACGCCCTTGCCCTTGTACGGGTCGGGCGGACGCAGTTTGCGGACCATCGCGGCGAACTGGCCGACCTTCTGCCGGTCGGGTCCGGTGACCTCGACGCGGGTGGAGTTGGGCAGGTTGACCGTGACCCCTTCCAAGACCTCGACCACCTTGATGTCGGCAAAGCCGAGGCTCATCTCGATCTTGCGGCCGTTCAAGATCGCCTTGAAGCCAACGCCCTCGATCAGGAGGACCTTGCGGTATCCCTCGGACACGCCGATGACCATGTTGTTCACCAGGCTCCGGAAGAGCCCGTGCCGGCAACGCGCCTCGCGGCTTTCCTCGGTCCGTTCAAAGACGATCTGCCGGTCCTGGGCGCGGTAGTCGAACCGGATCTTGTCCGATACGGTCAGGGTGAGGACCCCCTTGGGGCCCTTCACGGAGATGTTCTGGCCCTGGCTGGTCACCTGGACCGCCGCGGGCACCGGGACGGGTTTTTTACCTAAACGGGACATTGCTTTCGACTCCCTCGTCTACCAGACTTTGCACAGAATTTCGCCGCCGATCTTATCCTGCCGCGCCTTCCGGTCGCTCATCACGCCCCGGGAGGTCGACAGGATGGCGATCCCCATCCCGTTCCGCACGGGACGCAGGTCGCCGGTGCGCGCATACAGATGCCGGCCGGGCGTGCTGACCCGGACGATCTTGTTGATGATCTTTTCGCCCTTGGGACCGAACTTGAGGTAGATCTTGATGACCTTGCCGGCCACGGAAGGCTCCAGGACCTTGAAGGAGGAAATGAAGCCCTCTTCCTGAAGGACATCGAGGATCTTTATCTTGACCGTGGCGTAGGGGCATTCCACGGTGGTCTTCTGGACCATCAAGCCGTTGCGGATGATCGTGAGCATGTCACCGATCGGGTCGGTCATCACCATACGGAAAGGCTCCTTTGTCGTTTACCAGGAACTCTTGCGGACGCCGGGGATCATCCCCTTGTGGGCGAGTTCGCGGAAGCACAGGCGGCAGACGCCGAACTTCCGGTAATAGGCCCGGTCCCGGCCGCAGATGCCGCACCGGCGGCAGATCCGCGACGAGAACTTGGGGGTTTTCAGCGCGGCGAGGACGAGTGATTTGCGTGCCATGTCATGCCCCCTCTTTCGCCTTGTCTCTGAACGGCATGCCCATGAGTTTGAGCAGGGCGTAGGACCGCTCGGGCGTGCTGTTGCCGATCACAAAATTGATGTCCATACCGAAATGGTATTGGACCTTCTCGATGTCGATCTCGGGGAAGATAAGGTGTTCCTTGAGCCCCATGCCGTAGTTGCCCGCCTGGTCAAAGGACTTTTCGTTGACGCCGCGGAAGTCGCGGATGCGCGGGAGGACCAGGTTGATGAGCTTGTCGACGAAGTTGAACATCATGCGCCGGCGCAGGGTGACGCACAATCCCACGGGCATGCCGTCGCGGATCTTGAAGTTCGACACGGCCTTGCGGACCTTGGTCACCAGGGGGCGCTGGCCGGTGAGGGCGGCCAAGTCGATCTTGACGAAGTCGATGATCTTGGCATCGGCCACGCCGTCGAACCCGATGCCCACATTCACACTCACCTTTTCCAGGCGCGGCAGGGCGTGGATGTTGGTCGCGCCCAGCTGGAGTTTGAGGGCGGGGAGGATTACCTGCTTGTACCGTTCAATGAGGGGCAGCATAGCTTACTTTCCTGTCTTCGCGACCACGGGAAAATCTTTACCGCACTTCAGACAGACGCGCACTTTGGCGTCTTCCGCCACGCGCATCCGCACGCGCGTGGGTTTGTTGCAGGCGGGGCAGACCAGCATGACCTTGGCCACGGGCAGCGGGGCCTCGATCTCGACCCGCCCCCCCTTGGGGTTGCCCTGGCTCGGTTTCTTGTGACGGAAGATCTTGTTGAGACCCTCCACCAGGACCCGCGCCGTTTCGGGATAGACCTTGCGTACCCGGCCGCGTTTCTGGTCGACCGGATTGTACTTGGCGCTGCCGCTGATAACTTCAACGATGTCACCGGTTCTGATTCGCAATCCCATACTTTGCCTTTACACAACCTCTGCGGCCAGGGAAATGATGCGCATGAACTTCTTGTAACGCAATTCGCGCGCCACGGGACCGAAGATCCGGTTGCCGACCGGTTCGCCCGTATCGGTGATGATCACACAGGAATTGTCGTCGAACCGCACCGCCGACCCGTCGGGGCGCAGGATGTCACGGGTCGTGCGCACGATGACCGCCTTGACCTTTTCGCCCTTGCGGATGCGGCTTTGCGGTGTGCACTTCTTCACCGAACCGACGATGATGTCGCCGACCGTGCCGTAGTACCGGCCCGTGCCGCCGCGGGGCTTGATGCACATGACCACCTTGACCCCGGTGTTGTCCGCGACAGTGAGCATGGTCCGCATCTGGATCATTTGATTACGCCTTCACAATCGATACCAGCCGCCAGCGCTTGGTCTTGCTCAACGGGCGGGTTTCCGCAATAACCACCTTGTCGCCGATCTGGCACTCATCCTTGGGATCATGGGCCTTGAAAATCGTGCGCCGCCGGACATGCTTGAGGTACTTGGGGTGTTTCTGGAGGTATTCCACGGCAACGGTGATGGTCTTGTCCATCTTGTTGCTGATCACCACGCCCTCGACCGTCTTTTTGGCGAGCACCGTCTTTTTGGCGAGCACCGTCTTGTCATCGATCATTGCTTGTCCTTTGCCTTGACCTGCCGTTCCTTGACGATGGTCCGGATCCGGGCGATCTCCCGGCGGTTCTTCCGGAAGATCGAGTTGTTGTCGATCTGCTCGACGACCGACTTGAACTCCAGATTGTAGATCTCGCGCCGGAGCGTTTCGATCCGGTTATTCAACTCCTCCGGGGTCATCTCGCGCAATTCATCCGCCTTCACGAACTTCTCCTGTCCAGCATGCGGGCCCGCACCGGCAGCTTGAACGACATCCGGCGCAGGGTCTCCCTGGCCATGTCACGCGTGACCCCGCCGATCTCGAACATGACGGTGCCGGGCTTGACCTTTGCGATCCACTCTTCCGGCTCGCCCTTGCCCTTGCCCATGCGGGTTTCGGCCGGCTTGGCCGTCTGGGCCTTGTGGGGGAAGATCTTGATGTAGATCCGGCCGACGCCCTTGAGGAAGTGGCGGGCCGTGATACGGGCCGACTCGATCTGGCGGGAGGTCACCCAGGCCGCCTCGAGCGACTGGATGCCGTGCTCACCGGAGGTGACGGCATTGCCGCGATGGGCCTTGCCCCAGATCGGACCGAGGTGGCTTTTGCGGTACTTGACGCTTTTGGGCATCAGCGCCATATTACATGTTCTCCTTGCTCATGATTTCCTTGGTGCGGATCTTTTCCTGGTAATCCCGTTTGGTGATGAAACCCCGATGGATCCACACCTTGATGCCGATCTTGCCGTGCTTGGTGACCGCCTCGCCCAGGGCATAGTCCAGATCGGCCTTGAGCGTATTCAGGGGCACATTGCCCGAGACGAGTTTCTCGCGGCGGGACATTTCCGAGCCGCCGACGCGGCCGGACATGATGATCTTGACGCCGAGGGCGCCCGCTTCCATGACGGTCTGCACCGCGTCGTTCATGGCCTTGCGGAAAAAGGCGCGCCGCTCGAGCTGGGCGGCGATGCGCTGGGCGATGATCTCGGCGTCGCAGTCCGGGTTCTGCAGTTCGCTGATGTTGATGGCGACCTTTTTACCGGTCTCATACTCAAGGTTCTGGATGAGGGTCTCGATCTCTTCGCCGCCCTTGCCGATGAGGTAGCCCGGCTTCTCGGCCAGGATGTTGATGATGATCGAATTGCCGCCGTCGCGTTTTTCGATCTGCACCTTGGAGATGAACGCGTCCTTGTAGTACTTGCGGATGTACTTGCGGATCTTGTGGTCCTCAAGGACATTCCGGGCGAAGCCCTTCTTGTCCGCCATGAACCAGCTGGACTCCCACCCGCGGTTGTACGCGAGGCGGAAACCGTTCGGATTGACCTTCTGACCCAACGGACATCTCCTTATTTCGCGACTTCGTCCAAGATGACATTGATATGGCTGGTCGGCTTGCGGATGGGTGTGGCCCGGCCCATGGCCCGCGGCATGAACCGCTTGAGCACCGGCCCCCCCTCCACGCACAGACGCTTGATATAGAGATCGCTCACATCGCCGCCAAGCTCTTCGTTCTCGACGGCATTGGCCACCGCCGATTTCAGGAGCTTGTCCAGGTAGTAGGAAGCCCGCTTGTGCGTGTTTTCGAGGATCAGGATGGCCTCCTCCACGCTCTTGCCGCGGATCAGGTCGGCCACCAGCCGGACCTTGCGCGGCGAGATCCGGATGTAGCGCTGTGACGCTTTGATGTCCATAGTTACCTCGTCCCGTTCTTTAGGTGGTCGCGGCCGCGGTTTCTTTGCGGTGCCCGCGGAATCTGCGGGTCGGCGCGAACTCGCCCAGGCGGTGCCCCACCATGTTTTCGTTGACATTGACGGTCATGAACATCTTGCCGTTGTGGACCTCAAAACTGTGGCCGATGAATTCGGGTACGATGTGGCAGGCCCGGGCCCAGGTCTTGATGGGCTTGCGCTGTCCCTCGGCGTCCTGTTTGAGGACCTTCTTAAGGAGCTTCACGGCCACGAACGGGCCTTTCTTCTTGGATCGGCTCATGGGTTACTTCTTCCTTCTGCGTACGATGAAGTTGCTGGAGGTGTTGCGGCGCCGGCGCGTTTTGCCGCCCTTGCTGAGCTTGCCCCAGGGCGAACACGGGTGCCGGCCGCCGTGCGTCCGACCCTCACCGCCGCCCATGGGGTGGTCGACGGGATTCTGGCTGGTGCCGCGGTTGTGCGGGCGCCGGCCGAGGTGGCGGCTGATGCCGGCCTTGCCGAGCTTCTCCAGCTTATGGTCGAGGTTGCTGACCTGACCCATGGTGGCCTTGCAGTTCAGGTGGATCATGCGCACTTCGCCGCTGGGCAGGGTGACATGCGCGTATTTGCCTTCTTTGGCCGTGAGCGTGGCCGCGGCGCCCGCGGCCCGGACCAGCTTGGCGCCGCCGCCCGGCCGGAGCTCAACATTGTGGATCTGCATGCCGAGGGGGATGTCGCGCAGCAGGAGGGAGTTGCCCATGTCGGGCTCGATCTTCTCGCCCGAGAGAATGACCTGGTCGACTTTGAGCTTGTCGGGCGCCAGAATGTACCGTTTTTCGCCATCGGCGTAGAAGACCAGGGCGATGTAGGCCGACCGATTGGGATCATATTCGATGGTCTTGACCCGGCCCGGCACGCCGTGCTTGTCACGGGTGAAATCGATGATGCGGAAGGCCCGTTTGGCGCCGCCCCCGCGGAACCGGGAAGTGATATGCCCGTGATTGTTGCGGGCCCCCGTCTGGGGATGGCTGGTCACCAGCGACTTTTCCGGCTTGTGGACGGTGAGCATCGAGAAATCGAGGACGCTCTTGAACCGCTGTCCGGGGGAGGTCGGTTTCCTGCGGGCCATTTCCGGCATGGTATGCTGCCTTTTTTAAATCAAGTCGATGTAATCGTTTTCGCGCAGGCGCACATACGCCTTCTTCCACTCCGGCGCCCGGCTCTGGAACGCGCGCCGGTACATCCGCGGTTTGCCCGGCATGTTGGCGGTCCGCACAACGACCACCTTGACATCGTAGAGGGCCTCCACGGCCTCCTTGATCTGGGTCTTGTTGGCGGCGGAGTCGACCCGGAACGCATAGGTGTTGCCCCGTTCGGCGCCGCTGACGGCCGCCTCGGTCACCAGGGGCCGCTTGATGATCTGGTATTTATTCATGTTCAGTTATTCGCTCTCGCCAGCAGAGTGTCGAAGTCTTCCTTGGTCATGACGATGAACCGGCTGTTGAGCAGGTCGTGCGCATTGACGCCCTTGACGGTCTTGATGGTGACCCGCGGGATATTGCGGGCCGATTTCAGCATGGTCGCGCTGTCGGTCAGGATCAGGATGGTGGCGCCCAGGATCCCCACGCCTTCCAGGAAGCCGTGCACGGTCCGGGTGCGGGGCTTGTCCAGCTTCAGCCCGTCCAGGAGGTAGATCTCGGCCGAAGCCACCTTGCCGGCGATGGTGCCGCGGAGCGCCGCGCGCTTCATGCGGCGGGGCATGAGCGTGGTGACTTCCTTGGGCCGGGGGCCGAAGACCTTGCCCCCGCCGCGCCACAGCGGCGAGCGGCGGCAACCGGCGCGCGCACGGCCGGTGTGTTTCTGGGCCCAAGGCTTCTTGCCCGAACCGGCCACTTCGCCGCGCGTCTTGGTCGAAGCGGTGTGCTCCTTCGCGTTGGCCTGGTAGGCCAGCGCGGCCTGCTGGAGCAGGGGCAGCCGGACGCCCCCCTCAAGCAGGGCGTCGTCAACGCGGCGCGAACCCGTTTTCTTGCCGCTGGCGTCGTAAACCGTCACATCCGTCATGGCCATTATCCTTGTTTCGGCGTGATCTCGAGGAGCGCGCCCCGCGAGCCGGGAACGGCGCCCCTCACGCAGATGAGGTTTTTTTCAGGATCGATGGTGATCACATCGAGGTTGCGGATCGTGACCCGGTCGCACCCCATGTGGCCGGGCATTTTCTTGCCGGGCCAGATGCGGGACGGGTCGGTGTTGTTGCCGATCGAACCGCAACGGCGGTGACAGGCCTCGGCGCCGTGCGAGGCCGGCGAACCGCGGAAATGGAACCGTTTGACCACACCCTGGAAACCGTGCCCGCGCGAGGTGCCGGTGATATCGACCTTGACGCCGGCCGTGAGGATCGCCACGGTCACCATGTCGCCGGATTTCAGGGTGGGGCCCCCGTTCGTACGGAATTCGCGCACGAACCGCACGGGGTTGACGCCGTATTTGAGGAAATGGTAGTATTCGGGTTTTTTCAGCAGGTTGTCGCGCTTGGGCAGGAAACCCAGCTGGACCGCATCGTAGCCTTCCTTGTCCCGGGTCTTCACCTGGATGACGGGGCAGGGACCGGCTTCGATGACCGTGACGGGCACCGTGTTGCCGTTCTTGTCGAAGGTCCGCGTCATGCCGAGTTTTCTACCGAGAATACCGATGGCCATGGGTCGCATCCCTATTCAATGATGCTCTTGATCTTGGTCATCACCCCGCCCGGCAACTGGAGGTTGTGGAGCGTATCCACGACCTTCTTGTTGACATCGGTGATGTCGATGATACGGCGGTGGGTCCGGATCTCGAACTGCTCGCGTCCCTGGGAGAATTTATGGGGGGACTTGATGACCGTGAACTTCTCGATCTTGGTCGGCAGCGGGATCGGCCCGGAGATGAGGGCCCCGGTCTTCTCCACATTGGAGATGATCACCTTGACCGTGCGGTCGAGCAGAGTATGCTCGTACGCCTCCAAACGAATACGAATCTTCTCTTGCAAAGCAAGATCCTTAACACAGCGGTCCAACGGGCGGATCCCGACGGAAAATTTGGAAAAGGGCTTATTATATCACAAATTAAAAATTGTCAAGGAATACTTGGCTTTTTTTTACGAATTCTCCGCCCGCCGCGGGACGGGCGCAGCGCAACTCCGCGGCCGGCAAGGGGTTGCCGCGTTCAGAAAAAAGCCCCCTCCTTGCGCAATTTTTCCGGCAGGACCCGGTATTCACGCGGCTCCATGGTAAAGAGGCCCCGCCCCTGCGTGACGGAGCGGAACCGGGAGGCGAACCCGAAGAGCTCCCGCAGGGGCGCCGAGACCTCCAGGGTGCGCATGCCGCCCTTGACATCCGAGCTGACGATCTCGCCGCGCCGCATGTTGAAGAAATTGATCGTATCCCCCACATATTCGGGCGGGACCATGACCGCCACCTTCATGAACGGTTCCAGGATCACCGGCGCGCCCTGCTTGAGGGCCTCGCGGAAGGCGATGCTGGCGGCGCCGTTCATGGCCGTCTCGTCCGTGCCCGGCGCCTTGAACCGGAGTTCCAGGAGCGTGACGCGCACATCGATGACCGGGTAGCCCATGATCGTGCCCGCCAGGAGCGAATCCCGCACGCCCTGCTCCGCGGCCTTGATGTAGAGCGGCGGCGTGCCGGGCAGTTTGAGCCCGTTGACAAAGGCGAACCCCGATCCGCGGCCGCCGGGCGCGGCCTCCAACTGCACCTGCGCATAGCGCACCAGGTCGCCCATCTGCGTGTCCACCAATCCCTCGCCGACGGCGGCCCGCCCCACGGTCTCGCGGTAGCTCACCCGCGGCCGGCCCATGTTAACCTTCAGGTTGTGATCGCGGACCACGCGGTGGCCGATCACCTCCAGGTGGAGCTCGCCCATGCCGGCGATGAGCGTCTGGCCGGTCTCGGCATCGGCGCGGAACGTGAAGGTGGGGTCGTCCTTGGCGATCAGCCCCAGCACCTCGGTCAGGCGCGCCTCGTCGGCGGCGGCGACCGGTTCGATGGACATGGCCACCACGGTCTCGGGGAAGCGCATCCGCTCGAAGAGGACGGGGTGTTCCTGGTCGCACAGCGTGTCGCCGGTCACGGTGAACTTCAGGCCGGCCACGGCCACGATGTCGCCGGCCACCGCCTCTTCGACCGCCTCGCGCTGCTCGGCGTGCATGCGGAAAATGCGCCCCACCTTCTCGATGCGGTCCCGGGTGGAGTTGAAGATCCGGCCCTTGAGGTCAAGCCGGCCCGAATACAGGCGCAGGTAGGTGATGCCGCCGTGGACATCGTTCTGGACCTTGAACGCCAGCGCGGCGAAGGGATCGCCGGCGTTCCGTTTGCGTTCGACCGGGGCCCCGGTCCGGGGATCGGTCCCGGCCGCCACCGGGATATCGTTGGGCGCGGGCAGGTAATCGACGATGGCGTCCAGCAAGCCGCGCACCCCGCGGTTCTTCAGGGCCGAGCCGCACACCACGGGCACGGCCTTGCCGGTGCAGGTGAGATGGCGGATGGCCCGCTTGATCACGCCGTGGGGAATCTCACGGCCTTCCAGGTACCGTTCCATCAGGTCATCGTCATGATCGGCCAGCTTCTCGATCAGGGCCTCCCGGCGCCCGGCGCACAGGACCGCCATGTCGGCGGGGATCTCCCGGATCTCGATGTTGTCATGCGCGGCGGTCTCGGGGATGAAGTGGGCCTTCTGCGTGATCAGGTCCACGAACCCCGTAAAGGCCGCTTCGACCCCGATCGGCACCTGCAGGGGCAGGACCAGCACATTGAAACGCGCGGCGATCTCGCCCGTCACCCGGTCGAAATCGGCTCCGACCCGGTCCAGTTTGTTGATGAAGGCGATCTTGGGCACATGGTAGCGATCCGACTGGTGCCAGACGGTCTCCGACTGGGCTTCCACCCCTTCCACCCCGGCGAAGACCACCACAGCGCCGTCCAGCACCCGCAGGGAGCGTTCGACCTCGGCGGTGAAATCGACATGCCCGGGGGTGTCGACGATGTTGATGCAGTGGTCCTTCCACATGACCGTGGTGCAGGCGGCGGTGATGGTGATGCCCCGGGCGCGCTCCTCCTCCATCCAGTCCGTGGTCGTGGTGCCGTCGTGCACCTCCCCGATGCGGTGCTCCCGGCCGGTGAAGAAAAGAATGCGCTCCGACACGGTGGTCTTGCCCGCATCGATGTGGGCGATGATGCCGATGTTGCGCACCCGTTTGCAATCGAACGCCGTCATAGGTCACCTAGTCCCGTCATGCGTGCCGCCTGAAATGAAACAGACCTTTTTCCGCGTACGAAAAAAGGTCTGTTTCCGATCCCCGGGGGATCAGGCGAAGTGGGCGTAGGCCTTGTTGGCTTCGGCCATGCGATGGGTCGCCTCGCGCTTTTCCATGGATGAACCGGTCTTGTTGTAGGCGTCCAGAAGCTCGGCCGTGAGCTTGTCGACCATCGGCCGGCCCTTCTTGCCGCGGGCGACATCCAGGATCCACCGGAACGCCAGCGTTTCGCTGCGGCGTTCCTCCACGCTCACGGGGATCTGGTAGGTGGCCCCGCCAATGCGCCGGGACTTGATCTCCACGATCGGCCGGACATTCTTGACCGCATCCTGGAAGACCTCGATCGCGCTCTTGGTGGTCTTCTCCTGCAGGCGCGCGAGGGCGGTGTAGACGATCTTCTCCGCCACCGACTTCTTGCCTTTCTTCATGACCATGTTGATAAAACGCGCCAGGAGGGTGCTCCCGAATCTGATGTCCGGGACGACCTTTCGGCGCTTGAATTCCTTGGGCATGGGACTCTCCTCTCTGTTTCAGGCCTGTGACGGCGATCAGCCCTGCTTGCGGGTGCCGTATTTGGAACGGGATTTCTTGCGGCCCTTGACCCCCTCCGCGTCGAACGCGCCGCGGACAATATGGTAGCGCACACCGGGCAGGTCGCGGACGCGGCCGCCCCGGATCAGCACGATCGAGTGCTCCTGGAGGTTGTGTCCCTCGCCGGGGATGTAGGCCGTGATCTCGTTGCCGTTGGTGAGCACCACGTGGGCCACCTTGCGCATGGCCGAGTTCGGCTTCTTGGGGGTCATGATCTTGACCAGGGTGCAGACCCCCTTGCGCTGGGGACAACCCTCCAGCACCGGGGTCTTGGTCTTGCGGGGAACGGACCGCCGCCCTTTACGGATCAGCTGATTGATCGTCGGCACGCACCTGTCTCCTTACGATAAATGGATCAAGTCTGTTTTCCCTCGCCCGCCGCGACTGCTTCGACAACATCGCCGCCGAGGTCCTTGGGGATCTCTTTTTCCAGTTCCCCGTTGATATAGGTGGGGAACGAAGTTCCGGCCGGAATAAGCCGGCCGATGATCACATTGCTCTTGAGGTCGTAGAGGTAATCGCAGGCGTTCTTGAGCGCGGCCTCGGTCAGGACTTGAGTCGTGCGCTGGAACGAGGCGGCGGAGATGAAGCTTTCCGAGTTCAGCGCCGCCTTGCTCACGCCCATCAGGATCAGCCGGAACTCGGCCGGCCGCTTGCCGGCCGCGGCCAGCCGGTGGTTGAGCTTGTCGAGCACATACCGGCTCACCCGGTCGCCCGGCAGATAGCGCGTGTCGCCCGGGTCGGTGATCTCGATCACCCGCAGCATCTGCCGCACGACGATCTCGATATGCTTGTCGGCGATCTTCACGCCCTGCAGGCGGTAGACCTGTTGGACCTGGTCGATCAGATAGTCGTGCAGCTTGTCCTCGCTCATGATGCGCAGGATCTCGTGCGGGTCCCGGGCGCCGGGGGTGATGTTGTCGCCCTTGTTCACGCGCTGGCCAGCCTGGACCACCAGCCGCACGCGCGGGGAGATGAAATACTCGCGGACATCGCGGAAGCGCTTCTTGCCGCCCTTGGCCATGCCCTCGTAGACCACCTTCACCACGCGCTTGTTGCGTTTGTATTCCTTCTCGATCTCCACCACGCCGTCGATCTCGGACATCACCGCCGCGTCCTTGGGCACGCGCGCCTCGAAGAGTTCGGTGACGCGCGGCAGGCCGCCCGTGATATCCTGCGTGCCGGAAACGCCCTTGGGGATCTTGGCGATCAGTTCCCACGGCTTGACCTTCCGGCCCTCGTCCACCAGGATGTGCGCGGTCTCGGGCAGGGGCTCCACATTCAGCACATGGCCGCCCGGTCCCTCGATGACGATCTCGGGATGCTGCTGGGACTTGAGCTCCATGATCACCTTCTCGACCACGCCGGTCTTGGGATCGATCTCCTCGCGGTAGGTCTCGTTGCGGTGGATGTCCTTGTACCGGACCGTGCCCTCCTCGCGGGCGTAGATGTTGGTATTGTGGATATCCCACTCCACCAGCTTCTCACCCTTGTGGACCGCGGCCCCGTCCGGCCGGAAGATCTTGGCGCCGTTGGGGACATTGTAGCTGTCCATCACGCGGCCCTGGTCGTCGACGATAAGCAGTTTGCCGTTGGAGGAGAGGGCGACCCAGACCTTTTCGTCCAGCTTCTCGACCGACTTCATGTGTTTGTCATAGACGAGCGTACCGGCGTTCAGGGCCTTGTACTGGGTCTCCTCGATCACGCGCGTGCCGATGCCGCCGATGTGGAAGGTACGCATCGTGAGCTGCGTGCCGGGTTCGCCGATCGACTGGGCGGCGATGACGCCCGTGGCCAGGCCGATCTCGGCCACCTTCTTGGTGGAATGGTCCATGCCGTAGCATTTCTGGCAGATGCCGCGGACCGATTCGCAGGTCAGCGGCGAGCGCACCTGGATCTGCTTGAAACCCGCGTGTTCCTGGGAATAGGCTTCGATCCGGCTGGCCACCTCCTCGGTGATGATCTCGCCTTCGCGCACGATCACATCCCCCTCCAGGGTGGCGATGGTCTGGTGGCTCACGCGGCCGAGGATGGCGTCAAAGAGGCTGATGACCTCCTTGCTGCCCTTCTCGATGCGGCCGCGGGTGACGCCCTTGACGGTGCCGCAGTCCTCCTCGGTGATGACCACATTCTGGCACACATCCACGAGTTTGCGGGTGAGGTAGCCGGCGTCGGCCGTCTTGAGCGCCGTGTCGGCCAGACCCTTGCGCGCGCCGTGGGTCGAGGAGAAGTATTCCAGCGCGGTCAGGCCTTCCTTGAAATTGGTGGTGATGGGCCGCTCGATGATCTCACCCGACGGCTTGGCCATCAGGCCGCGCATGCCGGAAAGCTGCCGGATCTGCGTCTTGCTGCCGCGCGCGCCCGAGTCGGCCATCACGAAGATGGGGTTCAGGTAGTTCTTCCCGCCGCGCCGGTCGCCGGCCAGGTCCTTCATGAGGGCCTCGCCCATCAGCTCGGTGGCATGGGTCCACTGGTCGATCACCTTGTTGTAGCGCTCGTTGTTGGTGATGAGGCCCGAATCGCTCTGCTTCTGGAAGCGGCGCACATTGGCGAAGGCCTGTTTGAGGATCTCCTCCTTCTCCTTCGGGATCACCAGGTCGTCGATACCGAACGAAAGGCCGGAACGCGTCGAGAACTGGAAACCGGTCACCTGGAGCTGGTAGAGCATCTCGACGGTGATGCGGTGCTTGAAGCGCTTGAAGCAGTCCTGGATGATGCCCTTCAGCACATCCGAACTGCAGAGCATGTTGTAGAACGGGGCCCCGGCGGGCAGAATGCCGTTCATGATGATGCGGCCGACCGTGGTGTGCACGATCTGGCCCGCCGTGACGGCTTCCTCGCCGTGGCGGTAGACCACCGTGCCGGCTTCCTTGAACCGCACGCCGATCTTGTCCTGGAGGGCCAGCTTGCCGTGATCGAACGCGGTGCGCGCTTCCACGGCGCTGGCGAACAGGCGGACCTTGGGGATGTCCTCCCGGATCACCGTCAGGTAATAGAGCCCCATGACGATGTCCTGGGTGGGCTTGATGATGGGGCCGCCGTGCGCGGGGGAGAAGATATTGTTGGAGGAGAGCATCAGGAGGCACGCCTCGGTCTGGGCCTCAGTCGACAGGGGCAGGTGGACGGCCATCTGGTCGCCGTCGAAGTCGGCGTTGAAGCCCTCGCAGATCATGGGCGGGATGGTGATGGCGTTGCCTTCGATCAGGGTGGGCTTGAAGGCCTGGACGCCTATGCGGTGCAGCGTGGGGGCGCGGTTCAAAAGCACCACCTTTTCGCGGATGACCTCGTCCATGATGTCCCAGATCTTGTCATCGCGCTGTTCGAGCATCTTCTTGCCCTGGATGTTGTTCATCGCCTCGCCGCGCTCGATGAGCTTGCGGAGCACGAACGGCTTCATGAGCGTGAAGGCGATCTCCTTGGGCAGGCCGCACTGGTCGATCTTGAGGTGGGGGCCCACGGCGATGACCGAGCGGGCCGAGTAGTCCACGCGTTTGCCCAGCAGGTTCTCGCGGAACCGGCCGCGCTTGCCCTTGAGGATGTCGGCCAGCGACTTGAGGGGCCGGCGTCCGGGCCCGAGCACCGTGCGCTGGCAGCGGCTGTTGTCGAACAGGGCGTCGACCGCCTGCTGGAGCATGCGCTTCTCGTTACGGATGATCACTTCGGGCGCCGAAAGCTCGATGAGCTTCTTGATGCGGTTGTTCCGGTTGATCACCCGGCGGTACAGGTCGTTGAGGTCGGAGGTGGCGAAGTTGCCCGATTCCAGGTGGACCAGGGGCCGCAGGTCGGGCGGGATCACGGGGATCACATCCATCACCATCCACTCGGGCCGGTTGGCGCCATCGGACGCCACCACGCCCTCGACGATCTGCAGCCGCTTGAAATATTTGTCCAGGCGCTGCTTGGAGATCTTGCGCCGGCGGCGCAGGGCGCCCCCGCCCGCATCACCCGCGCCGGCGCCGGTCACGAGCGCCAGCTTGGCCCGGAGATCATCGGCCTCCTTCTTGAAGTCGATCTTGCGGATGAGGTCGCGGATCGCCTCGGCGCCCATCTTGGCCGTGAACTTCCGGCCGTAGGTCTGGACGCATTCGACATATTCCTCGGGCGTGAGCAGGTCGCCTTCCTTGATGGCCGGCTCCTGGGAATCGATGACGATGTACTTCTGGTAATAAATGACGTCCTTGATCTTCTTTTTGGGGATGTCCAGGAGGACCGAGAGGCGCGAGGGCACGGAGCGGAAGAACCAGATGTGGATCACGGGGGCGGCCAGGTTGATGTGGCCCATCCAGTACCGCCGCACGGTGGAGACGGTGATGCGCACGCCGCACCGCGGGCAGGTCACATCCTTGTACTTGATGCCGTTGTACTGGCCGCAATGGCACTCGTAATCCTTCTCGGGGCCGAAGATCTTCTCGCAGAAAATGCCTTCCTTCTCCGGCCGGTAGGTGCGGTAATTGATGGTCTCGGGCTTCTTGACTTCGCCCCGGGACCATTTGCGGATCTTCTCGGGCGAGGCCAGCCCGATGGAGATGTACTTGAGGTCGTTTACCCTGATGCTGTCAAACGCTTCCATTGGCTCCCCTTAGTTGATCACTTGCGCGTGTGGAGCTCGAAGTCGAGACCGAGGCCCATGATCTCGCGCCGCAGCACCTCGAAGGAGAGCGGGATGCCCGCCTCGAGGATGTTGGGGCCCTTGACCATGGATTCGTAGATCCGCGACCGGCCGGCGACATCGTCGCTCTTGACCGTGAGCAGTTCCTGGAGGATGTGCGAGGCGCCGTAGGCCTCCAGGGCCCAGACCTCCATTTCGCCGAACCGCTGGCCGCCCTTGCGCTTTTTGCCGCCCAAGGGCTGCTGCGTGACCAGCGAATAGGAACCCGTGGACCGGGCGTGGATCTTGTCGATGACGAAATGGTGCAGTTTCATCACATACATGTAGCCGACCGTGATCTTCTGTTCGAAGACATCGCCGGTCAGCCCGTCATAGAGCGTGACCTTCCCGTTCTCGGGCAGCTTGGCTTCCAGCAGCAGGTTGAAAATATCCCGCTCGCAGATGCCGTCGAACGGCGGAGTGACGGCCTGGAACCCCAGGTTGTGCGCGGCCCAGCCGAGGTGCGTCTCAAGGATCTGCCCCACATTCATGCGCGACGGCACGCCCAGGGGGTTGAAGATCATCTCGATCGGAGTGCCGTCCTCAAGGAAGGGCATGTCGGCCTCGGGCACGATCGTGGAGATGACCCCCTTGTTGCCGTGACGGCCGGCCAGTTTGTCGCCGACTTGGAGCACGCACTTGCGGGCCACATAGACCCGGGCCAGTTCCAGCACGCCCGTGGGCAGATCGTCCTCCTTGCGGACGCGTTCCCTGGCGATCTCCCAGTCGGTGAGCACATCCTGGATCGCCGATTCGATCTCCTTGATCGTGGCCAGGCTCTTCTCGGGCAGCCCCTTGGGCTTCTCGATATCGTTGTAGTTCTTGGCCACCCGGCGGAGCCGGCGGCGCTCGAAATCCTTGAAATCATCGGCCAGGTCGACCTCTTCGCCGGTGATGCCGAACTCGATCGTGCCGGCCTTGGCCTTCTTGTATTCCTCCAGCAGGTTGAGCGCCAGCGTCTCGAGGCGGATGTTGTATTCGTTCTCGACCTCGGCCGTCTCCTTCTTGCGTTGCTTGCGTTCGTCATCGCTCAGGGCCTTGGTGCGGGAGAACTTGTCGACCTTGATCACGACCCCCTCAACGCCCGGCTTGCAGATCAGCGAGACATTCTTGACATCCTCGCCCGCGCGGCCGAAGATCGCCAAGAGGAGCTTTTCCTCGGGCGAAAGCTCGGTGTGGCTTTTGGGCGCGATCTTGCCGATCAGGATGTCACCGGGCCGGACCTTGGTGCCGACGCGCACGAGGCCGTGCTCGTCGAGGTTCTTCAGGGCCTCGCCCTTGAGGTGCGGGATGTCGCTGGTGAAATATTCGCGGCCGAGCTTGGTCTCGCGGGTCTCGGTGCGGAAGGTCTCGATGTTCACGCTGGTGAATTTGTTCTCGCGGATCACCTTCTCGCTGACGATGATGGCGTCCTCGAAATTGTAGCCGCCCCAGGACATGAACGCCACCAGCATGTTGCGCCCCAGCGCCAGCTGGCCGTCCTTGATGCCGGGGCCGTCGGAAAGGACCGTCCCCTTCTGAACCTTCTGGCCGGCCTTCACCACGGGACGCTGGTCCAGGCAGGTGTAACCGTTCATGTGGTGGAACTTCTTGATGAAGTACTCCGACGCGTCGTTGACGACCACGCGTTCGCTGTCGGCGTAGGTGACCGTGCCCTCCTCCTCGGCCTTGAGCACCATGGTGGTGTTCTTGACGACCACCGATTCCACGCCCGTGGCCACGATGGGCGGCTCGGGAAAGAGGAGCGGCACCGCCTGGCGCTGCATGTTGGATCCCATCAGCGCGCGGTTGGCGTCGTCGTGCTCGAGGAACGGGATGAGCGCGGCGGAGATGCCGATCATCTGCTTGGGCGAGAGGTCGAACTTCTCGACCTCCTCCAGCGGGATGGTCGCGACCTCGTCCTGTTTGCGGACGATCGCCTCCACGCCGGCCGTGCCCTTGCGGTAGATCTCGACGAACTCGGCCGGGGCGACATGGAAGTTCTCTTCCTCGTCGGCGCGCAGGCTCCACTCCGCCATGTACTTGGGCGTGACCGGGCGTTTCTGCTTGAGGTGCTCGGCGGGAATGTAGGGCGTGGTCAGGAAACCCAGCCGGTCGACCGTGGCGAAAATGGCCAGCGACACGATGAGGCCGATGTTGCCGCCTTCGGGCGTCTCGATCGGGCAGATGCGCCCGTAGTGGGAGATGTGCACATCGCGCACCTTGAAGCCGGCGCGTTTGCGGTCCAGGCCGCCCTCGCCCAGCGCGCTCAACCGCCGCTCGTGGGTGAGCTGGGCCAACGGGTTGGTCTGGTCCACGATCTGCGACAGCTCGCCGCGCTGGAAGAAGTACTTGACCGCGCTGTCCACGGCCTGCGACTTGAAGAACAGGCTGGGCGTGATCGGCTCGTCGGTCTCCTCTTCCTTGAACTTGGAGAGCTTGTCCATGACATAGTGCTTGAGGCGCACCAGGCCGCCGCGCATCACATCCTCGATCTGGTCCTTGATGGTGCGGATGCGCCGGTTGCCGAGGTGGTCGATGTCGTCCAGCTCGAACCCCGGCTTGTTGCGCCGCAGGCCGGTGAGATACTTGATCATCGCGATGAAGTCTTCCTTCTGGAGCGTGACCGTTTCCGCGTCGATCGTGAGCTTGAACTTGCGGTTGATGCGGAACCGGCCGATGCGGCCCAGGTTGTAGCGGTTGGCGTTCTTGAACCGGTCCTCGATGAGCTCCTTGGCGCGCTCCTCGTTGAACGGGTTGCCGGGACGGAACTTGGCGTAGAGGAGGCGCAGGGCCGAGTTGTAATCGGTGGTCTCATCCTCGATGATCGTGTTGATCAGGAGGTCGTCCTCGGGGGAGGTGATCACCTCGACCTCGGGCATCCCCGATTCCACCAGGTCCTCGGCCAGGGTGGTCGTGATCTCCTCGCCGGCGCGGATGTAGATCTCGCCCGTCTCCTGGTTGATGACCGGCGTGACGATGATCTTGCCGGCGATCTTGGCCACCGAGCGTTTGTCCGCAAGCGGCACGATTTCCGTCGTATAGAGGTTCCGCAGCAGGTCGGACACCGTGCACTGGTTGCCGAAGAGGACCTTCAGGAGCACCGTGGCCGGGACCTTGATGCGGTTGTCGATGCGGGCGTACAGCACGCCCTTCTTGGAAATGGTGAAATAGATCCAGGAGCCCCGCTCGGGGATGATGCTGCAGGAATAGAACCGGGCCCCGTCCGAATAGGCCTCTTCCACGAAATCGATCCCCGGCGGCCGGTTGATCTGGGTGACGATCAGGCGGTCGATGCCGTTGATCACGAACTCGCCGCCGCCGATCATCTTGGGGATATGGCAGAGGAAGATACCCTCCTCGACCGGTTCCTCCTGGTTCAGCCGGACCTTGACCTTCAGGGCGTATTCATACGATTTCTGGAGCGAACGGCACTCATCGGCGGTGTAACGGGGCTCGACGAGCGTGTAGGACAGGTAGTCGATCGACCGGCCGCTGATCGGGCAGGTGATCGGGAAAGTTTCGCGCAGGACCCCTTCGATACCCTCGGGAATGCGCTTGGAGGGCACCACATCCTTCTGCAGGAACTCCGCGAAGGGTTTGATCTGGATTTCGGTCAGATCCGGGATGAATTCGAGATCGGCCAGGTCGCCGTAACTGACAACCTTCATTAACGCCTCCTTGGCAATAGCGACACTTCTCCCCCCTCGGGCAATGAAGGGATGCGATGCAATTGGATCACTGATCGCAGTGTCACCGGATCTCGACCGTGCCGCCGGATTCCTCGATCTGCTTCTTGATGGCCTCGGCCTCTTCCTTGGAAACGCCTTCCTTCACGGTGGCATTCCCCTTGTCCACCAGGTCCTTGGCGTCCTTGAGGCCCATGTTGGTGAGCTCGCGCACGACCTTGATGACCTTGATCTTGGACGCGCCGCCGTCCTTGATGACCACATCGAAGGTGGTCTTCTCCTCGGCCGGTGCCGCCGCTGCGGCCCCCGCCGCGGCCGCGGGCATGGCCATCGCCGCGGAGGCGCTGACACCGAACTTTTCCTCCATCGCCTTCACGAGCCGGCTTACTTCCAGCACGGTCAGCTTGGCGATGGCCTCCACGACCTCGGCGATCTTGCCGGAAACGGGGGCGTCCTGGTCCGCTTGGGTCTTGGTCTCTTGCGTCACATTCTGTCTCCTTATGCCGTTAGGCAGCTACCATTGGTGACTGATTCAGGCCGACGCGGCCTGGGACTTCTTTTCGATCTCCTTGACGGTGCACACCAGCTTGCGCATGAGGCCCTGCAGGATGTTGACCGTGCCCTGGACCGGGCCGCGCGCGGTGAGCATGACCTGGCAGAGCAGGACTTCGCGCGGCGGGATCTTGGACAGCTCCGTGACCGCGGCGGGGTCCATGACCCGGCCTTCAAACCAGCCGCCCCGGATCTCCACCGTCTTATGATCCTTGGCGAACTCGGCGACCACCTTGATGCCGGCCATGACATCGCCGCCGTAGATGACGGCCGAGGGCCCGCTCACCTGCGTGCCAAAGTCGGCCAGATCGATGCCCTGCAGCGCCTTGCGGAACAGGCGGTTCTGGATGTGCAGCATCTGGCTGCCCTTGGTGAAGAGGCGGCCGCGCAGATCGCAGGTGGCAGCGACCGTGAGGCCGGTGTACCGGATCGCGAACATGCCGGGCACGCCCTTGAGGGCGGCCTGATATTCCCTGACCATCAGTTCTTTCAAATGACCGGGCATAAGCGGTTCCTTGCTGGCAACGCGGCCGTTAGGTGGTGAGCGTGACGCCGGGGCCCATCGTGGAGGAGATCGCCACGCGTTTGATGAATGTGTCCCTTACCGTGCTGGGCCGGATGGAAACGATGTAATCGAAGAACGCCTTGATGTTGGCGGCCAGCGCCTCGGGTGCGAACGAGAGTTTCCCGACCGGCACCAGGATATTGCCCTGCTTGTCGTTGCGGTACTCGATCTTGCCCGCGGCGAATTCCCGCACCATCCTGGCGATGTCATCCTGCACCGACCCGGACTTGGGCGAGGGCATGAGGCCCTTGGGACCGAGGATGCGGCCGAGTTTGCCGATGACGCGCATCATCGACGGCTGGGCCACCATCACATCGAAATCGAGCCAGCCCTCCTCGATGCGCTTGGCGAGCGCCTCGCTGCCGGCCTCCATGGCGCCGGCCTGCTTGGCCTCCTCGACCTTGGAATCGTCGCAGATCGCGATCACGCGCACCTTCTTGCCCACGCCGTGGGGGAAGGAGAAGGAGCCGCGGAGCTGCTGGTCGGCCTGGGTGGCGTCGATATTCAGGGCGATGGCCATGTTCACCGTTTCGTCGAATTTCGCCGGCTTGGCGGCCTTGACGATCTGCACGGCCTCTTCGATCGTGTAGGTCTTGGACTGGTCAACGAGCTTCAAGTTCTCTCTGTGCCGCTTGGAAACCATATGTCACCTCAACCTTAATCGACTACATCAATGCCCATGCTGCGGGCCGTACCTGCCACGACCTTGATCGCCGCATCGAGCGTGCGCGCGTTCAGGCCGTCCATCTTTTTCCGGGCGATCTCCGCCACCTGGGCGCGGGTCACCTTGCCGACCTTGGTCTTGTTGGGGGTCCCCGAACCCTGGGCCACGCCGGCCGCCAGTTTCAGAAGCACGGACGCGGGCGGGGACTTGAGAATGAAGGTGAAGGACCGGTCCTTGAAGACCGTGATCTCCACGGGGATCGTGATGCCGTTATCGGCCTTGGTCCGGGCGTTGAACTGGTTGATGAACTCCTGGATGGCCACGCCGTACTGGCCGAGGGCAGGGCCCACCGGCGGGGCCGGGGTCGCCTTGCCGCCGGGGATCTGCAGCTTGACTTTTCCGATGACTTCTTTTTTCTTGGCCACGGCCGGGTCTCCTTACGGTTATATCTTTTCGACCTGCCAGATCTCAAGCTCGACGGCGGTCGAACGGCCGAAAATGTTCATGGTCACGATCGCCTTGCCCTTATTGGGAAAGAGCTCGTTCACCACCGCCTCGTAGTCGGCGAACGCACCTTCCTTCACGCGCACGGAATCGCCCACCTTGAAATCGACTTTGATCACGCCCTCGTCACTGTCGGCGTCCTGCATGATATCCTTGATCTTGCGGACCTCATCGAGGCCGAGGGGCTCGGGTCGCTTGGTATCGGCGGAAACGAACCCGCTGACCCCGTCGGTGTTCATCACCAGGGTCCACGAGTCGTCGTTCACCTCCATCTCGATCATAATATAGCCGGGATAGAGCCGCTTTTCCTTGACCTTCTTGCGGCCATCCTTGAGCTCGGCGACCTTTTCCGTGGGGACCAGGATCTCACCGAAGTTCAGCTTGACCTCCTCGGGGGACTGGGCGATCATCAGCAGGATGTTCTCCCGGACCTCGTCCTCCTTGTTGGATATCACGCGCAGGGCGTACCATTTCTTCGTCTTTTCCGCCGTCATATCACTTCAATCCCAGCAAACCGCGCCAGATGCCGGCCATGAAGATCAGGTCAAAGGCGCCGGCGACAATGCCGAAGAACACAATGACACCCACAATGACGAGTACGGAGTTCTTCAACTGCTCCCATGTGGGCCAGGTGACCTTTTTGGCTTCCCGGTCGACCCGGACCAGGAAATCCACGGACCGTTCATGGAACAGGAGCACCCACAGGATCACGCCGATGCAGGCCAGGGCGACCAGGGACCCGATCACATGGCCCCAGTTGAAATAGATATTGGCGTATTCCAGGCCGAAGAACGACCGGTTGACGAACCAGCCGTAGACGGCGTAGACCAAGGCGGCGCCGATGAGGCCGAGGAACACGCCCATCAGCAGGCGCGTGTTGGTGCCCTGGTCCTTTTTCTTTATCGTCAGATCCATTCGGCTCTTTCCGTCAATCCCGGAGAAACATGGCAGGTCAGGAGGGATTCGAACCCCCAACCACCTGATTTGGAATCAAGCGCTCTGCCAGTTGGAGCTACTGACCTGCGCCAAGTCTACTTTTTCCGCTGGTTGTGAACCGTGTGCGCGCGGCAGAACTTGCAGTACTTCTTGAGCTGCAGCCGTTCCGCGTTGCCGCCCACATCGCGCAGGATGGCATAGTTCCGGTTCTTGCAATTGGGGCACTCAAGCTGTACCGGCTTCTTCACGGTTCAGATACTCCTTTGTACTTATGCCAGGATCTCGATCACCTGGCCGGAACCGACGGTACGGCCGCCTTCGCGGATGGCGTACTTGAGGCCCTTCTCCATGGCGATGGGATGGATGAGTTCGCCGATGATCTCGACATGGTCGCCCGGCATGACCATTTCCACGCCCGCGGGCAGCGTGACCGAGCCGGTCACATCCGTGGTCCGGAAGTAGAACTGGGGCCGGTAACCGGCCTTGAACATGGTGTGGCGGCCGCCTTCCTTCTCGGTCAGGATGTAGGTCTCGCCCTTGAACTTCATGTGCGGGTTGATCGACTTGGGCTTGGCCACGACCTGGCCGCGCTGGACATCCTCGCGCTTCACGCCGCGCAGCAGGAGGCCGATGTTCTCGCCCGCCCGGCCTTCGTCCAGGGTCTTGCGGAACATTTCAACGCCCGTGACCACGGTCTCGAAGGTGTCCTTGATGCCGATGATCTCGACCTTGTCGCCGGTTTTGATGATGCCGCGATCGACGCGGCCGGTGACCACGGTGCCGCGGCCTTCGATCGAGAACACATCCTCGACCGGGAGCAGGAAGTCCTTGTCCAGAATGCGGGTCGGCTCGGGGACATGTTTGTCAATGGCGTCCATCAGCTCGCCGATGCACTTGTTCTTGGCCGGATCGGTCGGATTGTTGTAGGCCGACAGCGAATCGCCGCGGACGATCGGGACCGTGTCGCCGGGGAACCCGTGCTTGGTGAGCAGTTCGCGGATCTCAAGCTCCACCAGCTCGATGAGTTCCGGGTCGTCGACCAGGTCGACCTTGTTGAGGAAGACCACAACGCAGGGCACATTCACCTGGCGCGCTAGGAGGATATGCTCGCGGGTCTGGGGCATGGGGCCGTCGGCGGCGGAGACCACCAGGATGGCGCCGTCCATCTGGGCCGCGCCGGTGATCATGTTCTTGATGTAGTCCGCGTGCCCGGGGCAGTCGATGTGGGCATAGTGCCGCGTGGCGGTCTGGTATTCCACATGCGCCGCGGCGATGGTCACGGTCTTGGTCGCGTCGCGGACCGTGCCGCCCTTGGCGATGTCGGCGTAGCTTTTGAACTCCGCCAGCCCCTTGCCCTTCTGCACGGCCAGGATGGCGCCCGTGAGGGTCGTCTTGCCGTGGTCGATGTGACCGATCGTACCCACATTCACATGCGGTTTGACGCGTGCGTACTTTTCTTTAGCCATGACCAGCATCTCCTAATCTAAACCAATGATTCCATCTCGAAGATCGCAACAAAAGCTGCTGATGGGAGTTGAACCCATGACCTCATCCTTACCAAGGATGTGCTCTACCGACTGAGCTACAGCAGCATAACGGCCCGCGAGCGGCCGATGCCGTTCCTTCCCCGCGCCGCATGTCTCAATGCCTGCAACGACCGACACAACAAGCCGGGGAATAGAAAAATCACCTATTATATGAAAAATAAGAATTAGTCAAATTTATTTTGGAAAATATTTTCACGCATCCCTCCTGATCGGGCGGTGCCGGGCCGGTCCGGCACCCCTCCTCCCGCCCCCCGCCGGCCGGAAAAACAATGGGCGCGGACGCTTCCGCCCCCGGCCGTTCAGCGCCAGCGGCGGTGGAGCCAGAACCAATCCCCCGGATGCTCCCGGATGACCTTTTCGAACACGGCCGTGTAGGCCTGGGTGATCCGGGCGATCTCCCCGTCGCGGTCCCGCCCCTGGTCGGGCAGGATCGGGTCCATGATGAGCAGCCGGTGGCGGGCGGTGCCTTCCCGGACGGTCATAAGCGGGATGACCGGCACCCCGGTTTTCCAGGCAAAGGCGGCCGGCCCCTTGGGCGCCGTGCAGGACTTGCCGAAAAAATCCACGGTCACGCTTTCGCCGGCGATGTGCTGGTCGGCGACAATACCGAGGAATTCCCCCCGCCCCAGCCGCCGGAAGACCTGTTTCAGGGCGCCGTCCCGCGGGATGAGTTCGATCCCGACCGACCGCCGCATGGCGTTGATGAGGGCGTCGACCCGCGGATTGTGCTGAACGCCCGTGACATAAAAGAGCGGGATCCCCGAATAGGCCAGGGCCGCGCCGCAGATCTCCCACGAACCGCTGTGCATGGCGGCCAATACCGCGCCCCGGCCCTCCGCCGCCAGGCGGCGGATCGGCTCCAGCCCCTCCACGCGGATGTACCCCGCGTCAAAGACCGGGCGCAGCCGGCGGAAACGGAGGAATTCGAGCCCGGCCGCGGCGATGTTGAAATAGGCGCGCCAGGCAATCCGCACGGCCGCCGGCCGATCCACGCCCATGGCGGTCATGATCCGTACAACGGTCTCGCGGCGCCGCATGCGGAAGACCGCAAACCCCAGCCAGGCGATGAAACGGGCCGGGGGATGGGTCGCCCGGTAGGGCAGCAGGTTGACCGCCAGGTAGACCAGATAGAGCCCGGCGTATTCGATCGAATGTCTAAACCGCGAGCGTTTCTTCAAGGGTAAGCCCCCCTTCGAACAGACAGAGGACCGGTGTCGGTCCGGCGGCCAGCGTATCGGCCGGCGGCAATTCCGCGCCCCGGGCCGACCACACGCGTGACGGGACCCGGGCCAGCTCCACCCGCCGGGGACCGTGCAGGGACCAGACCGCCACCAGCGTGTCGGCCGGCCCCCGGAAGGCCGCGGCCACCAGGTCGCCCCGCCGCCGCAGACCGGCGTTCACGCGGCCGGGCAGCAGGCGCGCCAGGGTCCGGAACGCGTCGTACCCGGGCCGGAGGCGGAAGGCGCCGTCGCGGTCGTCGATAAGGCCGTACCCGTGCGCGGCCAGTTCCCACCAGACGATCCGTTCGGGTATGCCGGTCGCGAACGCCAGCAGGTAATACCGCGCCAGGTAGTCGGCGCAGGTCTCCTCGGAAACGCGCACCGCGGCGCCGGCCGGCGCGTATCGGCCCGTGCCGCACAGCGGCCAATTGACCTCCGTGACCCACAGCGGCCGCGCCCCGCATCCATTGGCGTCGGCTACGGCCCGCATCAGCCGGAGCTTGCCGCCGAGATCGTACCGGCCCCACCCCTGGGGCCGCTCGGGCATGCCGCGGCGGTCGACATAGAGCAGTGTGTTGATGACATCAAAGAGGTCGGGGCCGGTCCGGTGCAGGATCGCGTCGAGGTAATGGGGCTCGAAATCGAGCACCCCGGGACCGATGAAACGCAACTCCCCCGACTGCCCGGTCCGGCTCCGCCGGGCGAAGGCCGCGTACTCGCCCGGGGTCCGGAACCCCCATTTTTTACGGTTGCTGCCGTGCCCGATCTGGATGAAGGCGGCCAGCGGCGCGGCCGCCGCGGTGATCCGGTCGAACCGCCGCTGCCAGAGGGCCGGGTCGATCACGCTGGCGCGGTCCTGGACCACGGCCACCACCACGCGTTCCCGCGGCAGGCCGAAGGAGCGGATGAAATCCATCTCCGCCTCCAGGGTCGCCTCCTCCCAGACCAGCACGCGGCAGAGCAGGGTGCCGGCGCCCGAAGCCTGCCAGGCCGCCCGCAGCCGGGCCAGATCGGGCGCGGCGGGATCGAACGAGACGGCCAGCCCCATGGCGGCCGGGTCGACCGCGCGGGCGGGCGTGGCCCGCTCCAGGGCGCGGTACCGCCGCAGAACACCGGGAAGATGGAAGGCGTTGCGGCACACCATGGCCGTCATGGGCAGGAGATCGCCGACCCCGGAGAGGAAGTTGGATACCCGCCCCCCCAGCTGGACCGGCTGGGCCGAACGCCGGTCCCATTCGAAGCCGCGGCTACGGGCCATGGTTCAGGGACCCGGGGTCAACCGGGCCGTGCCGGCGCCCGGGGACTGCAGGAGGGTGCGCACCGCTTCCATCACGGCGGCCGGTTCAATGCGCTCCATCAGGCCCGTGTCCCGCACATAGGGCCGGGTCTGGCGGGCGACATGCTCGGGGGAGGCCACGATATTGATGCCCCGCCCCGTGGCACAGGCATAGGCCCCGTTGCGCCAGGGCAGGGTGGGGCCGAACAGAAAGACCGACGGCACGCCGGCATGGAAGGCCATCTGCGTGGGTCCGCTGTCATGGCCGACAAAAAGACGGGCGCGCTTGACCAGGGCCGCGAACCGGCCCAGTCCCATGCGCGGCAGCACCCGCGGCGGCCGCGGCCCGGCCGTGCGCGCGGCGATCGTGGCGCACAGCGCCTGCTCCACCTCGCTGCCGCCGGCCAGAAGCACGGCGCAGGGGAATTCCCCGGCCATGAGTTCGCACAGCCGGGCGAACCGGTCGGCCGGCCACTGTTTGTTCGCGCGGCTGACCCCGGGGTGGACCAGGATGAAAGTTGCGGCCCCGGTCCCGGCCGTGTGATCCCGGATAAGGGCCGCGGCGAAGGTTTCGTCCTCCGCGGTGGTATGGAGGCCCGGGATATCCAGGACCGTTTCGATCCCGAAATGGCCGAGCAGGGCCAGGTTCTGGCGGGCGACATGCACGCCCGCGGGCGGGACGATGCGGTGGGTCGTGAAGAACCAGTTGAGTTCCCGGCAGTTCAGCCCCCCGAACCCCACCACCGCGGCGGCGCCGCTGGCGCGGGCCACCAGGCCGCTCTTGGCCAGCCCCTGCAGGTCGATCGCCGTGTCGAAGCGGTGGGAGCGCAGCTGCCGCTTCATGCCGCGGTACCAGCGCCAGCCGCCGACCAAACCGCAACCGCGGCCCACATCGATCACCGCGTCCAGGTCCGGGTCGGATGCCAGCAGGTCGGCGGCCGTCTGCACCGCCCAGGCAATATAGGCCGTGGGGAACCGGCGGCGGAGCGCCCGCGCCACGGGCAGCGCGTGCAGGATATCGCCCAGGGCGGTCAACTTTACGATCAGGATGCGGGGGGCGGCGGCCGGTGCATGAGTACCGACCGGCGGGGAGTCGTTCATACCGTGCGTCCCGGGCGTGGCAGGAGGGGTGACCGGGGCGCTTTCAATGGGCCATAGGAGCGTCGCCGATGTTGGTGTCGAAATAGCGGCGCAGGGCCAGCATCAGCCCTTCCGACCGTTCGACATTGTTCAGGAAATAAGCGGGCACGGTCTTCTTCAGCCGTTCCAGCTCCTCGGCCTGGTTTTCGATATACTTCATCGGCGCCTCCTTGAAGCGCGCCCAGTCGGCCACATTCACGGAAAGGTAGCGGTCGAGTTCCGTTTTCATGTCGCTCCACTCCCGGACGCGCCAGTCCAGGAACCGGGCGACTTCCTCGTTCAGCTGCCGGGCGTGTGCGGACTGGATGCTGAAATAGTCCTGAAAATCGTTCACCAGCCGGCCCGTGGTCGCGATGTTGCGCGCCGCGTAACAGTGGATCTCCTTGACCAGGTCGGAGATCTCCAGGTTCGTCCACAGGTACCGGCCCGAAGACCGCCCGAGTTCCTGGAGCATTTCTTCGGTGTTGTATTTGACAAACTTCATCGCTGACCGGGACAGCTCCCGGGGCTTCTCATCCAGCTGGTAGGAGAACATCTTGTTGGTGTCATCGGTCAGGGCGCTGAAATCCTGCGCCACCTTGTCGAAGTACCGCGCCGTGGCGCCGGGGATGGCCTTGGAATTCTCCACCTGCCAGGCAAAGAAGCTCTCCACGTCGACGGAGAGGTTCCCCGCCAGCGCCATATTCACCCGGTCGTACCGTTTGAGGGCCTCGACGACCTGGTGGGTCTCCGCCTTGCGTTGTACCATGAAGCGGCGGTAATCCTCGTGCAACTGGGGCAGGTCGACCTCCATCGGGATCCGGCCGTAACGGTTGGCCTCCTCGATCATGATCCGGCTCTGGGTGACCAGGTGCTCATTGAGGAACACGACGATCTCGCCGGGCACCTTCTGGGCCTGGAGGATCTGGGCCTCGGCGTATTCACGGGTCACATAGGCCAGCGGACCGACCTCGCTCATGTAGAACGCAAGGTAGTCGGCGATCTCCTGCTGCAGGGGGCCGTTGAGCTCGGCCGTTGCCCGGGTGACCTCGCGCTTCACGGAGGCGGCAAAGAGCGTCAAATCCTCGGGCGTGGCCTTGAAAAAATGCCGCGCGTCGGTCTGGACCCCCGGGGCCCGGCCCCCGCATCCGGGCATGACCAGGGCCGCGGCAAGCATGACGCATCCCGCCACAAGCAAGCTTTTTCCGGTCAAGCGACACTCCTCATGCATAGAATGTACCCGATGATTATACCGCTCTCCCTGAAAAATGTCAACCACTTTTTCAAAACCCCTTGACGAACAGGGGCCGACGGGCTCCGATCCAGGGGTCAACCCGACGGTCCTTCCCACACCAAAACCGGCGTAAAACCCGCCTGGTCGGCCGCCACCAGCCGGCAGGCCGCCCCGCCGGCGGCCAGGCCGGCCGTCCCCGCATGGCCGGGCCCGTGGACATGGCCGAAAACACACAGGTCGATCCGGTACCGCTCAAGCAGGCCCGCCGCCCGGCCGGGCGTGCCATCGGCGCCCACGGGCGGGAAATGGAGCAGTGCCACCCGGGGCGCGGCCCCGGCCGGCAGGGCGGCGAGGCTCAGTTCCAGCCGGTGCATCTCCCGCGCCAGAAGCCGTTCCCGTTCAGCCGGGTCCTCGGCCCGCGGCTCCGGGTCCGCGGCGACCGCCCCCGGCCAGGCGACGGCCGGGTCGTTCCAATACCGGGTACCGGCAAAGCCCGCCCCATCGATCAGGCAGGCATCATTGTTGATAATGAATATACCCGGCGGCAGGACCGCCCGCACCTTGGCGGCCGACTGCCACCAGTAATCATGGTTGCCCCGCACCAGCACCTTACGGCCCGGCCGGGCGGCGAGCCAGACCAGGTCATCCCGGACATCGGCCAGGCGCATGGCCCACGAAAGGTCCCCCGGCACCAGCACCACATCCCCGGCCGCCACGGTCGCATCCCAGGCCCGGGCGATCCGCGCCGCATGGTCGCGCCATGCTTCACCGAAAATGTCCATGCTCTTGCCCGTCCCCCCCGGCAGGTGCAGATCGCCGATGGACCAGATCATGGGCATTGCCGATTGTGGATTGCGGATTGCGGATTGCGGATATGATGGCGACGACCGGTGACCGACATGCGGCAATTATGCCGTTCAGCACACGGGGTTCGCGGGAACCGTGGGAATTGCCGATTGCCAATTGCCGATTGCCGATTGAAGATATGATGGCGACGACCGGCATTCGATGTGCGGCAATGATCCCATGCGCCCCGTGGGATTCGCGGGGGTTTCCGATCTGAAATCTTAAATCTGACGGAGTCGCAAAAAGTCAATTCCCCCTCTTCTGGAGGGACGCGCTCCGTCGCGTCCGTTTTTGTTCCTCCTATGAACGGCATCCCCGGCCACGACAGAGCGTGGCCCTCCATAGTGGAATCGGACCCTTGAAATCGACTTTTTGCGACTCCGTCCAATCTGCAATCTGCAATCTGCAATCGGCAATGATCTCGCGCGGTATCTGTGGGCAATCCGACTGGTGGGTACAAAGCAGGGGCGAAAGATTGGCGACCTCCGAACCGCGATCCTTGATCGGGGATTTCCAATCTGCAATCTGCAATCGGCAATCGGCAATTCATCAGTCCCACGCCTTCCCCGACCGGCCGGCCTTGAACCCGCTGCGGCGGCGCTTGGTCGAAAGCCGGTCCTCGCGCGAGCCGGCCGTCGGCCGCGTGCGGAAGCGTTTTTTGCGCGGCCGGTTCAGCACCTCCAGCTTTTCGGCCAGCCGCTTGAGCGCGATCTGCCGGTTCTCCGCCTGGCTCCGCGTCTCCGCGCACCGGACCGTGATCCCGCTGGGCGGGTGGACCATCCGCACCGCCGTCTCCACCTTGTTGCGGTGCTGGCCCCCCGGGCCCGAGGCGCGGTAGAACGCCATTTCCACCTCGCGCGCGAGCTGGTCAAGGTCGGTCGAATACCGGGGCATGGTCAGTCCTCCGTCATCGGAAACTTCCATTATACCGACCGGCATTCGATTGCAAGGCCAAAACGCCCGCCGCGGCCATGGCAGAGGTTCGCTCCTGCCGGGGTTCAAAGCCGCGTTTATTCGGGTGTTGTGGATCAATTGTAAGGACTTCCGGCGCGGTTTCCGCGCTTATATAACCGCGCGCGGTTATTTTATGCGCGACGCTCATACCACGCCCCTTTTTTGATTCCGTGGCGAACCAATGTTCCGTCTTCGGCCAGTCTCGTGAGAAGGCGGTAAGCCTGGTCCGGGGACAGCCGACACAACTCCGCCGCCTCCCGCCGCGTAATCCGCCCGTGTTTTTCCGCGTATTGCAGTACCATCTGCACCTGCTGCAGCGGTTCGAACCCCCGTTGGCGTACATACGCGGCCTTGTCGCCCAACGCTCTATAGGCGGCGGCCGACAGGTGCCAGATGCGGCCTTTGTTTCGGCCGCGGTCTTCAACAAGGCCCGCTTCCACCAACTTGCGCAGGATTGCACGGGCTTCGGATTCCGGTTTTTGGGTCAGGCGGGCGGTTTCTTCGGTGGGCAGGCTTCGGTCACGCCACAGGGCATTGAGTACAAGCATATCATCCAGGCCCAATTCGCGTCCGTTTTGCGCCTCGGTGACCAGCATGCGGACAAATTCCAGATTGGCTTTGCCGCCGGGAATGTTTACGACGACACCGGTATGGTCACTGCGGTCATACGACGGCGCCGGGCGGCCATTGCGGAGTTGTTCGTAATAAATGGTGTCTATGCCCCGGGCCGTTCGTTCCACGATGCCGGCGCGTTTGAAGGCATCCGCCAGCAGCGGGTTGCGCGGTCGCGGGGCGGTGACCAGCAGGTTGTCCAGGCGCACGCCTTCCGGGAAACCGCCCGGATTGCTGATCGCGATATGGTCCTGATGCCACTGGAAGTGCACCGCGCCCAGCCGCAGGTAGTCGCGGTGGATGAGGGCATTGGCCAGGGCTTCGCGGAGCGCCCGTTCCGGGTAGTCGGGTATGCCCACACGCAGCATGCCGACCATGAGTTCCTGCTCGCGGTTGCGGGCGCGGATGCGGCCTTCGATCTCCTCCATGACCCGTACAAGGGGCCATGTAAAAAAGTCGTTTACTTCCACATCAATCCCACGCATCACCTGGAATGCGGTTTCATGGCTGGGGAGATGACGGCGGATTATGTTTTCCTTGCCGAAGAGCAATATGGCCGCAAGGCGTATACCGCGGACCGATCCGTTGGCATCTATGACACCCAGGGCTTTGGCGAGTTCCATGTCGGGAAGTTCGAGCAGGGATTCGTCACTGCGGCCCCGCCGCTCGCGGACACTGCGACGGTAGCGCTCGAATTCCAGCGGGTCAAGATCCTCCCACCGCACCGAAGCGACGATCTGCGCCGAAGGGTCGAGCAGGCCGCGGTCCGCCTGGAACGATTGGACCGCATACGCATCCATCGGCAGGCATGCCGGCTTGCCATCGCCGCCGATGGTCCGGCGCAAAAACACACCGTCGCTTGTGCCCACCAGTTGCCGTGTGGCCGGGATCTCAATAACCAGCACCGGGTGGCCATCGACGGGAACCGTTTCCACGCTTACGGTCAAAGGCGACCGCGTACGACCGGCGATCATCGCGGCCAATTTGCCGGGATCCGTGGCTTTATCGTGCCGCGAACGGGCGCCGGTGATACGGCCGTCCTTTTCGATGCCGATCAGGAGATACCCGGGCTCTGTGCCGGGTCGATTGGCCAGGCAGACAACGGCTTCAACCAGGTCGTGATCATTCAGGGGTGCTTTCTGTTCACCCTTGAACTCGACCGCCAGGGTTTCACCGGCTGCGATCAGACGCCCCAATGTTTCCGGGGTCATGGCGCCTCTTTCCAGAAACCGAGGCCACGGAGGTTTTTAACGATTTCTTTATCCAGCTTTGCGGCTTCAGATTGCTGGTCGCGCAACTGGGCTATGAGCCGCTTCATCTTGGCCTCGAAAGGTTCGCCGTCATCCTCCTGCGTCTCCGCGCACCGGACCGTGATCCCGCTGGGCGGGTGGACCATCCGCACCGCCGTCTCCACCTTGTTGCGGTGCTGGCCGCCCGGACCCGAGGCGCGGTAGAACGCCAGCTCCACCTCGCGCGCGAGTTTGTCAAGGTCGGTCGTATACCGGGGCATGGCCATCCTCCGTCAATGGATCGGCCCCATTATACGGGCCGGCCGATGATTGCAAGACTAAAACGGCAACCTCGGCCATGGCAGAGGTTCGAGACCAACTTCCGGCCTTGTCATCGGCCAACATCGCCTTGCATTTCCTTACCGCGGCCTGCGGCCGCAACCAAAGGCCGGCATACGGCATACAGTTTTGATTCGGACCGTAAGAGCCGGTCGTCCCGCTTCACCCAACCCCCACCGGCAGCCCGGGCGTGTTTCATGCCTCGGGACGCCCTTTGCGGATGCCCGGCCTTATCGCTTGATCCCCAGCTTCTGGCGCATATCCCGGGCGAAGATGCCGCCTTCACGCTTATGGCGCCGACGGGATCCCTCGACAATGCTCATGAATTCGGGATTCAGGGAAAGCGATATGGTCTCCCAGTCGGTGTTGTGGATATCAAGCAGTGCCGCGACCGGTTTCCCCTGCCGGGTGAACACCACCGGCGACTTCCTGCTCCGGCTGACATACTCGGCCACGCTGGCCTTGGCTTCCTTCATTTCGACCCGGGTCATAGTGCGATTTCCTTTCCGCCAATGACGATCTTTCCGCGGATTTTAAGCCCGACCGCACGGATACAAACACGCCGCATCGGCTCCGTTTCGACATCATAATACACGCGTAGTGCGCCGATGCGCAATTCCCAGGGCGCGACTGGATTCGGTCGCATGCGTTTCCTGTTGCGCGTTTCCACATCCGGTTGAAATATCAGGCGATCATCAACCGCATCAAGAATGCATACCTGGTCGCGCTTCCGCAAACATTTCAAATGGTCGCCGGCGGTTGGAGAATACTCCACTTCAGATTTCCTGATCCCTGTGGGGTGGACTGATGGTTTTCCGGAACGGGTTTGGCGCATTTTCCGCGTGACAAATGGGCTGCGGCGGCTATCCTTTCTGGGGTCTGACTTCAGGATGATTGGTCATGCACCAGAT
>JBDREB010000020.1:0-2817 GCA_043820325.1 Planctomycetota bacterium
CGCTCCAAGCATGGCGCAGATAACTTCTGCCTTATTCGCTCAATCATCTCGACAACCGTCAAGCAGGCCGGTAAGGTCATGGATGCCATAGGTGCCTTGACCAAAGGGATTCCACCAGATATCAGCACCTGAATAGTAACAAAAGTCGATTGAATCCGGCCAGGCCGGCAACCTCCGACTTTTTGACTTTTCGACTATTGGACCTTTCGACCCGCTCATTGAACCCGGCAGATCGCCCCCTTGAGGTAATAGCCCTCCGGGTAATTGAGCGCCATGGGATGGTCGGGCGCCTGGTAGAGCCATTCGACCACCTGGACCCGGCGGCCGGCATCGGCCGCGGCAAAGGCCAGGGTGCGCTCGAACAGCTCTACGCCCACCTGCTGGGAGCAGGAAAATGTGGCCAGGATCCCGCCCGGCCGCAGAAGATGCATCGCCTGCAGGTTGATGTCTTTGTATCCCCGCGCGGCCTTTTCGACCTGGTCGCGCGATTCGGCGAACTTGGGCGGGTCGAGGATGACCATGTCGAAGTGGTGCTTTTCCGCGCGATAGACCCGCAGGGCCTCGAACACATCCCCCTTCAGCAGGAGCGCGCGGTCGGATTCGATGCCGTTCAGTTCCATGTTCTTGAGCGCCAGGTCGAGCGCCTCACCGGAACTCTCCACGCTGACCGCGGCCGTTGCGCTGGCGGTCAGGGCGGCCACGCTGAAGGCGCCGGTGTAGGCGAAACAGTTCAGCACCTCCCGGGCCGGGGCATAGGCCGCCACGCGGACCCGGTTCACCGCCTGATCGAGATAGAACCCGGTCTTGTGCCCCTTGTGGACATCAACGAGATACCGGCAATTCCCCTCCCGGATGGTTATAAGCGGCGGCGGCGCACTGCCGGCCAGGACCCCCGTGTACGGGGGCAGGCCCTCCAATTCGCGGGACTTGGCGTCCGACCGTTCAAAGATCCCCTCGCACGGCACCAGGGTGCGCAGGATGGGGATGATGGTCTCCTTCCAGAACTCGACACCCACGGCCATGCACTGGCATACCAGGTACCCGGCATACCGGTCGACGATGAGCCCCGGCAGGCCGTCCGATTCGGCGTGGACCAGCCGGCCCGCCGTGTCGTCCGCCACCAGGCCGATGGGCCGGCGGGCCGAGACGGCCGCGGTGAGACGGTCCTTGAAAAAGGCCGCGTCGATCTGTTCGTTCGGGTCGAACGACCACATGCGCACCGCGATCTTCGACTTGGGCGACCAGGCGCCCCGGCCGAGAATTTTACCTTCCGCACTGCGGACCTCGACCGTGGCCCCGGGCGCCGGCTCCCCGGTCACCTTGGCGATCGCGCCCGAATAGAGCCAGGGGTGGCGGCGATGGAGCGCCTTTTCGCGGTCCGGTTTGAGTATCACGGTTCCCATGGGTTCCCTTTATATGGTTATATGGTGGTGGCCACACCGGCCGCAAGCCGGGCCGCGATCGGAATATCGGCCGGCGTCAGCCGGTGATCGAGCACACGATCGAGCGGCACCCACTCGATCCGGTCATGGTCATGCAGTTCCAGCGGATCGTCCGTGATCTCCACGGCCAAGGCGATAAGCCGGATCGCGATGTGGTCGTAGCGGTGGGTGTTCTCCGCGATCACAGCGCCGGCCCGCGCCGTGACGCCGAACTCCTCGCGCAGTTCCCGCTCCATGCTGGCCTGCAATGTTTCGCCCGGCTCCACCCGCCCGCCCGGGAACTCCCAGAAGCCCTCCATCCGCTTGCCCGGCTTGCGCCGCGCCAAAAGCACCCGGCCGCCGCGGATGATCACCGCGGCGGTGACATCCACATATGCAGGATCAACGGGGCCCGGGGTCATGTGCGTAGTCATCTTAACGCGGCCTGCGGCCGCATCCAAAATACGGTATACGGTTGCCCCGAGGCAGGGCTCGGGGTAAACTCCCGACGAATCGGCCTGCGGCATACGGGGTACGACTTTGATCCGGACCGTAAGCCGTGATCCGTATACCGTTACGCCTTTCGTTTCCGTAAGCCGATGGCCGGTTTATCTGCAAAAACATTATCGAGATCTCCGGAGAAATACTTATCCGCCATAATAAAAAACCGGCGCACAGCCGGAATAAGCACCTATTGTCGTGTAATGAGGGCGGTTGTCAACACTTTTTTAGGCGGGGGCATGCGAGTTTTCCATCTGCCCTATACAATACTGGTTGCAAATACATACAGATGTCACACATCCCAAACAACGAAGGAATTGTTGCTTGATTTTAGTTGGCGGGAAGGAATCCATCCAATCCCTTTCGAAACATGTGTTGCACCTTAGAAACAGCGGCTTTCAAGGTTGTCTGCAAGGCTTCCCCGGTAACTTTTCTATGGAGTTCCGGAGGTTGCTCCACTCGTGCCATTATCGGTCATCACGAACTGTTTTTTATAAGCGTCAACGAGTAAGCGGCCTTTCTCTAGTTCAGCAGGCGACATTCGTCTTGATAGTTCTCCAAGTGCCTGTTTGGCTATTGGAAGTTTCCCTTCGGCGGCAAGTGTCCACCACTTGAATGCTGTAACAAAATCATTCTCGGTGCCCATTCCCCGAACATATATGTTTCCCAAATCGAACTGAACGCTTGCATAACCTTGAATGGCTGCTTTCTCGTACCACAACGCAGCTATCACCTCATCCTTCACAACACCCCTGCCAGTTCAGATTTCCTGATCCCTGTGGGGTGGACTGATGGTTTTCCGGAACGGGTTTGGCGCATTTTCCGCGTGACAAATGGGCTGCGGCGGCTATCCTTTCTGGGGTCTGACTTCAGGATGATTGGTCATGCACCAGAT
>JBDREB010000021.1:0-5380 GCA_043820325.1 Planctomycetota bacterium
ATCGCGAAACGGCAATAAAGGGCGGGTTTCAAACCCGCCCCTACGGTAACCACCCAAACCGGCCTATGGTTGATTCACGCGCCTGGCTGACGCCAAAAAGTGCCAAAGCATTTTCCGCCGGGATCAGGAAATCTGCACTTCCTCCAATACAGAATAAAAACCGGCCGCGTACGCTAAAGTTTGCGGAAATTCATTGACATTGGCGGGATTACGGGAGATAATACCGCGCATCATCTATTTCGTAAGGGGTTTTGGATGCAGAGGGAATTCACGGTCGGTGAGATCGCGCGCATCATCAATGTCGTCCGGTCCACGGTCATCACTTGGATCAGGGAGGAGCGCATCGCCGCCTACCAGCTTCCCGGGGGCGGCAACCGCGTGACCTACGAGAACCTGGTCGCCTTCATGCGGGCCGCTGGCATCCCGCTCGATTTCCTGGCCGATTACACCAGGACGCGGGTCCTGATCGCCGACGATGACCGGGACCTGCTGGAACTCCTGCGCCGGGGGTTCGCCAATGACCGGGACTTTGTCCTGCGCACGGCCGAAACGGCCTTCCAGACCGGGATCATCGCCGGTGAGTTCGCGCCCCATGCCGTGGCGCTGGATGTCAACCTGTGCGACATGGACGGCCGCGATGTCTGCCTGACGCTCCGGGCACGGCCCCAGCTCAAGGGAGTCCTGATCGTGGGTATTTCGGGGGTCCTGGAACCCGCCGCACAGAAGGACCTCAAGCGACAGGGATTCGATGCCTTCCTCGGCAAGCCCTTTGCGGTCAACGAACTCAAGGACCTGATCAAGGGGTTGATCCGGGGATCTGACCTTCGACCTGCGACCTGCCACCTGCGACCCATTACATCCTGCGGCCTCTGTGGCCGGGTTCAGCTCCTCTGCCGCATGATCTCATAGAACAGAACGGCCGCGGCCGCGGCCACATTGAGGGAATTGATCTGTCCCGCCTGGGGGATCCGGACCATGGCGGTGCACAGCGCCGCCACTTCCGGACTCAAGCCCCGACCCTCGTTGCCGAGTACCACGGCCACGGGCCCGCGCAGGTCGCACCCGGTGACGGACCGGTCGGCTTTTTCGGAGGCGCCCGCCACCATGATCCCGGTCGCCCGCAACGCGGTCACACCGCCGGCCAGATCTTCCGCGCGCGACACGGGCAGGCGGCAGACCGCGCCGGCCGAACTGCGCGCGGCCAGGCTGGTAACGCCGGCCTGCCCTTTCCCGCCGATAAGGATGCCGTGGACACCAAGCACCTCGGCCGAACGGATGATGGCGCCGAGATTGTGGTCGTCCTGGATGCCATCGAGGACCGCAATGACCAACGGCACACCATCGGCCCGCGGCGCCGCAAGGTCGGCCGGCGCCGCATACGGAAACGGTCCCATGCGGGCGGCGTAACCCTGGTGGTCATGCGCCTGCACCAGTTCCGTCAACCGGGGGCCGGGGGCCGTGGTGATCGCGATCCCGGCCGCCGCGGCCCGGGCCGCGGCCGGCCCGCTTTCGGCCGCCGCGAGGTCGTCGGCCAGCACGAGTTCATGCACCGGCCACTTCCCGGATCGTATGATCTCGGTCACTAGGTGCCGCCCCCACACCCACGCGCGCTGGTGGCCGCCCAGGAACTTGCCGGCGGCCTTGTTCTTCTTTGGCACCATCTTGAGCGTCTCCTCGATCAACCCTTGTGCGCGGCCCCGAGCATCCCCCGGATGCGCGCGGTCAGCACACTGAATATGGACCGGGCCATGTCGGCGTTCGCGGCCACCAGGTCATGGAACTCGTCGTAATCGATCTCCAGGCAGGTGGCCGCCGTCACCGCGGTGACATCGGCGCTGCGGGGCTTGCCGTCGAGCAGGGCCATCTCCCCGATGCACTCGGCCGGGCACAGGACGGCGACCTCCCGCCCCTCTTTGCTCACACGCACCGTGCCGGTGACAATGACGAAGAGCGACCGCTCCGGCGCCCCGTCGCGGCAGATGGCACCACCGGGGGCGAACGCCGTCTCCCGCGCCGCCCGGGCGAGGTGCATCAGGTATTCCCCGGAAAGCTCGTGGAAGATCGCGACGCCCTTGAGGAAAATGACGCGTTCGATCGGACTGAGCATGGTGGTTCCTTTCACGAACTGCGCGGAGGCCGCCGGCCCCCGCGCCACAGCGGCCAGGCCGGCCAGCACTTCATCTTCCTGCCCGGCGGCGGCCGCGACCGGGTCGGGCAGCGGCGTGCCGTAGACCTCCCGGTGCGCATCGCCCATACCGGCCGGCGGGGTCTCCAAAAGCCGGATCAGGGCGGCCTTTTCCGGGCCGGTCACACGGGTATCGATCAGTTCCAGGGCCATGGCCTGGTTGCCGCCATGAGTGAGATGGTCGCAGGCCGCCCGCATCTCCTCCCGGCCGTACCGCACCCCCAAGAGCAGGAAAAGGGCGATCAACCGATCGCGCCGGACGGCCCCGACCACGGCCGCCTGGGCCGCGCCGCCGGGCCAGGGCGCCGTAAGCGGGAACAGGTCGCGGATCGCGGCGGTCACCGCCCGGTCAAGCGCATCGGCGGCCGGGGCCGGGCTTCCGGGCCCGGCCCCGATCCGGTCCAGGCTCCGCGCCGCGGCCAGGCGCAGGCCGGGATCCGGGTCCTCAAGCAGGCGCACCAGCCGGTCCACGCTGATCCGCGTCGGCAGCCGGCCCAGCGCGGTGGCCAGTGCCCGCATGCCATCACGGGAGAGCACTGTTTCCGCCGCGAGCGACGCATCCATGCCATCGAAACGCGCGATCACGGCCACGACCGTGGCGGCCACGGCAGGATCATCCAGACCGGCGCGCACCAGGGGCCAGTGGGCCGCATCGCCGTCCCGGGCCGCGGCCAGGACCACCGCCCGGCGCAGGACGGGATCAGCAGCCCGGGCCAGCATCCCGGCCGCCTCGGAGCAGGCCCGCAATCCTGCCAGCGCCACCACCCGGGCGGCTTCACGCCGCTCGGCGGGATCGGTCGAAACGATCATCGCATGGCATATTTCCATGGCCCGGCGTTGGGGCCCGCCCTCCAAATGAAGTATCGCGGCGATGACCGCATCGGTCCTATCGGGCCCCGTTTCCATGCGGACGGCGATAAGCTCGCTCCCGGCCCCGCAGGCGGCCAGCGCGCGCAGAATGGCCCCATCCAGACCCGGATGGCGACCGAGGAGTTCCTTCAGGGCGGGTGCATAGCCCGGTCTGGGCGCCGCCTCGATCCGCGGGACCACATGCCGGACCACTTCGGCATGCCCGCCGGCAAGAGCCCGGATATAGATTGGGCCCAGGCCGGGAGCCCCGAGTTCTTCCAGCAATTCGAGCGCGTACACCACATGATGGGGATCGGCCGAATCGAGTTCCTTTTCAAGGGCAGCCAAAGTATCCCGGTCGTGGAGGGCTCCGGCCAGATCGTCCCGGTCGATCCCCCGGCCGGCCAGCGCCTGGTACAAAGCCCCCCGGTATCCTTTTTTCAGGGGCCAGGTCACCAGCACCCACAGTCCGCAGAGCACGGCCAGGACCGCGGCATAGACGCCCAGGGACTCCACCCCCGCATACCGGCCCATGAGCCACAGGGCCAGGCCGGCAACCCCGGCCGCGGCAGGCTTGACCACCCCGCCCGCGAGCGTCTTGAACCGGGCCCGGACCGCCTTGTCGAGCGGCAGGAAGAGCATCTGGCTGGTGGCATTGTGGATCGTATAATTGATCCCCGTTCCGCCGAACTTCATCAGCACGGCGGCGGCCAGGCCGGGGTGGAACACGAACAGGAGGGCGCTGGCGCCGATCTCCGCCGGCATCACCAGACTCGCGCCGCGCACGCCCAGGGCGCCGACGGCCCGGCTCGCCAGGAAGAGGGAATATACCAGCACGCCCACATTCATCACCCCGTAAAAGAGGCCGATGAAAGCGGCCAGGTCGGCTTTGTCCCGGTATACCTGCCGGGCCTGCATGTTGAAGATATAATCGCCGCAGGCCACGGCCGCGGCCGTCGCGGCGGTGATGAGGAGGATGGTGACCAGGTAGGGGTCCCGGAAACCGCCCGCCGGCCGGGCGGCGCCCCCGCGCCGGGGACGGGCCGCAAAGGCATAACCGCCCCTCCGCTTCAGCGCGTTGGTGACCGGGATCGCGGCCAGGGCCAGGGCGGCACAGACCAGGATCAGGGTGTTGACCGGGAAATGGCGGGTATACCAAGTCACGCCGAACCCGGACAGGATCCCTGCCAGGGTCCCGCCCAGGACCAGGACGCCGAAGAGCCGCTTGGCCTCGCGGGGGTTGAACACCTCGCCCACGAAGGTCCACCCCTGGAGCATGTTGAGTTCGGTCACCACCGCGCCGGTGATATAAAGGCATCCGAAGAACCAGGCGGCCGGTTGTATGGACAGGCCGAAGAGCACGGCCAGGATCGCGCCACCGGCCCCGAAGAGGGCGTACATCACCCGGTCGACCGGAAAGCGCGCGGCCAGGGCCGCATAACCGGCCGAGGCCAGAGCCATGCCGATCGCGATCCCCACATACATCAGGGGCAGGCCGGCCACCGAATCGCGGGAGAGAAAAAGGGCGTTGCTCACCGCCCGGATGACCAGGAGATTACCCGACAGGAGGAAGAGCAGGAGGAAGGCATGGAACACCTTGGGCAGTTCGGCAGGCTGGATGAGAAAGAACCGTTCTAGGATGCGTTTCATGCCGCTCCCCAAAGGTCTATGCGCCGTCCGCCCATCACCGGGAAACCGGCCCGGGAGTATACACGGGTATCATACGGGCGGTATTATACGGGGGGAGCGCGGGAAAGCAAGGGCCGAAAAAAGGCGCCGGATGGTCAGCGCTTGAGGGCACTGCGGATGGCGGCCACCAGGGCGGTGAACTCGAACGGTTTGCGGATGAAGCCGTTGAAACCGCACGCCTGAAGCCCCTTTTCATCCTCCGCGCCGATCTGGCCGGAAAGAGCAATGATCCGGGTGTCGGCGAATTCAGGGTTGGCGCGCAGGGTCCGGCAGATATCGCGGCCGTCAATGTCATCCAGTTTGATGTCGAGCAGAATGACATGGGGACGGTGCTCCCAGGTCAACATGCCGGTCTGAAACCCGGTGCGGGCGGTGATGACGGCCAAGTCGGGCTCTTTTTTAAGGGCGGCGGTGATCTGCTTGAGGATCACCTCATCGTCATCCACGACCAGCACGCGTTTCTGCATCGTCTCGCTCAAGAAATCCATCGGGATGTTGAAAGCCTGCATAAATGATATCAGTTCAGATTTCCTGATCCCTGTGGGGTGGACTGATGGTTTTCCGGAACGGGTTTGGCGCATTTTCCGCGTGACAAATGGGCTGCGGCGGCTATCCTTTCTGGGGTCTGACTTCAGGATGATTGGTCATGCACCAGAT
>JBDREB010000022.1:0-4275 GCA_043820325.1 Planctomycetota bacterium
TTTTTGGCGTCAGCCAGGCGCGTGAATCAACCATAGGCCGGTTTGGGTGGTTACCGTAGGGGCGGGTTTGAAACCCGCCCTTTATTGCCGTTTCGCGATTAGACGGGAGGGCGGGTTTCAAACCCGCCCCTACACGGTTGACATCCGGCTGTTCCCCGTACAATCACCTGTGGGTCGAAAAAAGTGCCAAACCTTTTTCCGAAAAACATGACCGGTTACGGATAGGGATCAGGAAATCTGAATTGTGAGGCGGTATACTAAGGATCCTGGCCTCCTTTACGGCAGCCAGGGCGGGGTCGACCGTGACCGTTGGGGGGATCAAGGTGGACAGCCTCACGGAAACGCACCCAAGGCAGCCACAGGACATGACCGGGCCGTTTGACCCAACGAAGGCAGCGGTCTTTCAGTATCGTTGGCTTGGTAACATCCTCTGACAAGAGCCTGGTGAAACAAGCACCGCCAGAACTGTACCGTATCGTGCCAATTGCCGACCATGGTGTGAACACGACCCGGCCCCACAGATTGGTCCGCGTGATACCCCGGTCATCGATCCTCGTCCTTATATGCGTGAGTATTGTCAGGATGCCGCAAAAGCCAAGGAGGCCCCCGATCCCGTACAGCACCTCGGTATACCGCAATATGAAGTCATCCTGTACCAAGTACCCGGCGGTGACGAGGAAAACCAGGTACCCCCCAAGCCAGATGAATATTTCGGCGATGTGGGTCGTAAATTCATACGCTTCGGGATGTGGTTCCTGTTCCTGTGCCATGGCGGTTTCCTTCCCCTTCACCGAACACCGGTTTACCCCTGTCGGCGTTCAACACCCCCGCATCGATATCGCGGCACCATCGTGCCGCCCCCTCCCCTTCGGACAGCGCGCTTACGAGATCTCCTGGATCAGGGTGTCGTAGAATTCCACGATCTTGTTGCGCGTTTCGGGTTTCATCTGGGCGATGGCCGCGCGGGGGTGCTGGTTGAGCTGACCGGTGAGCATGTAGGGGATCGAGTAGCCCCAGTGCATCTTTTCGGCCATGGGCAGGAAGATCTCCTCCACGCACTGCAGGACCGGGCGCAGGTGGTATTTGGGGTTGTGCAGGAAACCGATGATGAGATCGAGGGGACAGTTGCCCGCGCCGCGGCCCATGCCGGCGTAGGTGGCGTCCACGCGGTTGGCGCCGCGGATGATGGCCTCGATCGTGTTGGCGTAGGCCAGCTGCTGGTTGTTGTGGGTGTGGATGCCGACTTCCTTGCCCGTCCCCTCGGCCGCCTTGAGGTACTTGGTGACCAGATGGGCGACCTGCTCGCCGTAGAAGGCGCCGAAGGAATCGACCAGGTAGATCGTGTCGACATCGCTCCGCATGATCGCCTTCAGGGCATCGTCAAGCTCGTGCTCGGGCACCACGGAGACGGCCATGAGGTTGAGGCAGACCTCCTGGTAGCCCTTCTGCTTGGCGTCGGCGACCATGTCGAGCGCGCTGGAGATCTGGTGGATGTAGGCGGCCATGCGCACCACATCGATCACGCTCTTGTCCTTGGGCAGGATGTCCTGTTTGTAATCCGTGCGGTCGGCGTCGGCCATGACCGTGAGCTTGAGGTCGGTGGGGTTGTCGCCCGTGATGCGGCGGATGTCATCCTCGTCGCAGAATTTCCAGGTGCCGCACTTGGCGCGGGAGAAGACCTTCTTGTCGGCCTTGTACCCCATTTCCATGTAGTCGACGCCGGCCTCGACATTGGCCTTGTAGACGCGCTTGACGAAATTGTCGTCGAACTGGTGCTCGTTGATCAGACCGCCGTCACGGATGGTGCAGTCGAGCACCCGGATCTCGGAGCGGTAGGTGACCCAGTTGCCTTTGATGGTCACGGTTTCCTTGCGGCTCGAATCCTCGGCGCCCTTCATGTCGTGCCCTTCCCCCAGTTTTGGATCAGGTGTGGTAGTCGGCGTTGATCTTGATGTAGTCGTAGGAGTAATCGCAGGTATAGACGCGCGCCCGGCCGCGGCCGCGGCCGCAGGCCAGGTCGATGCCGACCTCGGAGGACTTGAGCCGCGCGGCCAAGGCGGGGCGGTCGAACGCCGCGGGCGCGCCCTTGGAAAAGACGGGAACCCGACATAGGTTGATCGAAATACTTGAAAGAGGGAACGGCACACCCGCGCGGCCGGCCGCGGCGATGATGCGGCCCCAGTTGGGATCGTTGCCATACATGGCGGTCTTGACCAGCGGCGACTCGGCCACAGTGCGCGCCACGCGGTCACAGGCCGCGTCCGAGCCGAAGCCGGCGGCGGTGACAGTGATGATCTTGGTGGCGCCCTCGCCGTCGATGGCGATTGCCCGGGCGAGGGGATTGACGGCCTGGTGCAGGAGGGCCATGAAATGCCGCCCCGCGGCGCTTGTGGGATCGGTGATGCGTTTGTTGCCGGCCGCGCCGCCGGCAAGGATGAAGGCGCTGTCGTTGGTGCTGGTATCCGTGTCCACGGTGACGCGGTTGAAGGTGTCGGCCGTGACCAGGGCCCACATCCGCTGCAGGCACTTCCGTTCCACGGCCGCGTCGGTGAGCACGAACGATAGCATGGTGGCCATGTTGGGCGCGATCATGCCCGAACCCTTGGCGATGCCGCTGATCGTAATTTTACGGCCGTCCAGATATCCTTCCACGCAGGTCCACTTGGGCACGAGGTCGGTGGTCATGATGGTGCGGGCCAGGCCGAACCCGTTCGATGCGGCCAGCCCCTTCACCAGGACAGGCAGGCCTTTGCGCATGAGAGCGACGGGCAGTTGGTGGCCGATCACGCCGGTGCTGGCGTGCAGGACCTGGGCGGGGGCGAGTTTCAGGCGGCGGGCAAGGTCGGCACCAAGCGCTAGGGCGTTGGCAGCCCCTTCCGCGCCGGTGCAGGCGTTGGCATTGCCGCTGTTGACAAGGATGGCACCGATGGGCCGGCCAGCCGCCAGGTGGCGGCGCGAAACGAGCACGGGGGCGGCGGCGGCGCGGCTCTGGGTGAAGACCCCCGCGGCCACGGCCGGTCGGTCGGCGACAATAAGACCCATGTCGCCAAAAGCGGAGGATGATCGTTTGATCCCGGCCGTGGTGCAGGCGGTACAGAACCCCGCCACCCGCAGGCAGATGGTGGTATCCATGCCCGGGCCGGGGTCAGCGCTTGGAGAACTGCTTGTCGCGGCGGGCTTTGCGGAAGCCGTGATGCTTGCGCTCGACCATGCGGGGGTCGCGCGTCAGCAGGCCGCGTTTGCGGAGTTCCGCGTGATGCTTGCGGTCGATCTTGGCCAGGGCGCGGGCGATGCCCAGCGCGGCCGCGGAGGCCTGACCGCAGGGACCGCCGCCCTTGACTTTGATAAGGATGTCGTATTCGTTGCGGGTGTTGGTGGCCACCAGCGGCGCGGTGACCGCCTTGGTCAGCCGCTCGCCGGGGAAGAATTCTTCAAAAGTCTTGCCGTTGACCTGGATGAGGCCCTTGCCATCCATGAGCCGCACCTGGGCAATGGCGGTCTTGCGTCGTCCGGTCCCCAAGTAGCACATCATCTCCGCCACGATCTGTCTCCTATTCTTCTATTACAGTTCCAGGGCCTGGGGTTTCTGTGCCTGATGGTTGTGCTCCGCCCCGGCATAGACTTTAAGCTTGGTCATCATCTGGCGGCCAAGCGACCCCTTAGGCATCATGCGCTGCACGGCCAGCTGGATGATGCGTTCGGGGTGTTCGGCGTTCATGCGCGAGAACGGGACCTCTTTCAGGCCGCCGACATACCCGCTATAGTGGGTGTAGACCTTTTTCTGCCGCTTGGAACCGGTCACCTTGACCTTTTCGGCATTGATCACGATCACAAAATCACCCGTGTCGACATTGGGCGTGTAGGTGGGTTTGTGCTTGCCCTGGAGGATCATGGCGAGGCGGGAAGCCATGCGGCCGAGCACCTTGTCCGTGGCGTCGACCACGAGCCAGTTGTGCTCTTCCTGGCCATGCTTGACATTGAATGTTTTCTGCTGGATCATGAAGCGAGTATCCTGAACGCCGGTAAAACTAGAGAAACACATATTATATGCCAAAACCGTGATTGTCAATTTTTTTATTGTTTTTTTGTAACAGAGTTACATTTGACGGACTCGCAAAAAGTCCACAATCCTAGCTGTGTGCGCGCTTTTCCCCGTAGCTGCGACCCTTGCGGTCGCCCATCCGGAGGCGGGGTCAAGCCCCGCAGCTACAAGGACTTGCGAGGAAGCATGGTTACCACTGGCAGGACCGTCCCGGGACCTGTGGAGCATGACAA
>JBDREB010000023.1:0-8361 GCA_043820325.1 Planctomycetota bacterium
CTGGTCCTGACGCTGCGGGTGGAGCCGCCCTGGGGCGGGGAGCCGCTGGGGCTGCCTGTCAACCTGCGTATTCATCAAAAGGGGGGACCGACGCTCCTGGCGTTGGCGCAAGAAGCCATCCGGGAGACCGTCGCCTGGTTCCCGCCCCTGATCGTAGAGCCGGATGATATCGATATCGGGCTCGTAAAGGCCGTACATCAGGGCGGCCGAAATGAACCCGGCCATCAGTATGAGCCGTCTAAAGACTTCCGTGCCTGCGGCCGGATGCGGGCTGTCAGAGGGCGTAAGCGGTACAGCGGGCGTGGTCATGATTCTCTCCTAATGTGGCCTCCGGCCGCAACCAGGGACCGGTATCCGGTATAGGCGTTGTTCTTCTCCGCAAACCCTGCCCTGCCTTCCTTTGTGACCTTTGTGTCCTTTGTGGCAAATCATCTCTTCAACCCAACACTCTCTGTGTCCTCTGTGCCTCTGTGGCAAGCATTATTTCTTTGGTTTGAAATATGGCTTGCTCGCATTCCAGAGTTCCTCGGCCATAGCCGGAATAGTATCGAAATCGCGGGTCAACGGATCGAGGTGGAGCGCCTGGATGAAGGCCTTCTTGTCCTGGTGCACGGCCGCTTCGACGGCCAGGGTGTTCACGCCGATAAGCGGCGCCAGAGTTGCCCAACGGTATGTATCAAGCGGCGGGTTCTTGACCGGTTTCACACCCTTGGGGCTGATGTCGACCGTGAGTTCCAGAAGCGCATCCTTGGGCAGGTTGGGCACGGAATTGCCGTTGAGGACATTCAGGTGCAGGTTGCTGATCACCTGGTCCCGGTTGCGGCCTTCGAGCCCGAAAATGATATCGTGGATGTGCTCGGAGGAGTACTTATCCATGTCCGGTATGGGCTGGGGCCGGTTGGTCCAGTCGAGGAGGAGCTTCTTCAGGTCCACCTTCCGCTTGCGGCGATCGGGTACGCTCAACAGTATTTTTTCCAAGCCGTAGCGGCTCTTACCGTTCTTGAACGAGTGCGGCGCCAAAAACCAGGGGAAGAATTCAATAAAATGGTGGTCGCCGTTGTTGGGCAGGAAACCGATCCGGGAGGCGTACTGGATCGCGTACTCGGCCTTGTCGATGTGCCCGGCCGGGTCAGCGTAGCCCTTGAGCGCCTCGGCCGTGACCTGCTTGATCGCCTTGTCGAGCGGCTTCTTCACGCCCTTGATCCTCACCTCGTCCACGAACGCGAAATGATTCACGCCGACCAGGTTGATGGCCACATCCTCGATCTTCACGCCGTAGGCGCGGGCGATGACATCCATGATGAAATGGGAACCGTGGCAGATACCGATGCAGTCGACCCCGCCGTAACGGATCGCCGCGTCGGTCATGGCGGCCATGGGGTTCGTGGGCGAAAGGAGCGGTGCCTTGGGGCAGTACTTGCGCATATCTTTGGCCACATCGAGGATGAGCGGGATCTGGCGCAGGCACCGGGCCGTGCACATGGGTCCGATGGTGTCACCAACCGTGTGGCGGATGTTATACTTCTGGCAGATCTTGTCGTCCTTCTCGGCCGCGTCGAGCCCGCCCACGAGCACGGACATGACCACATAATCGGCCCCTTCGATCGCCGCGCGGCGGGTGGGGCTCTTCTGCACCGTGATCTTGGAATGCCCTTGTTTGATCATCCTCCGGATCAGGTCGTATTCCACCTCCAGCGGCCCGGCGGCAATGTCATAGAGGTAGAGGTCGGTGTTCTCCATTTTGCCGTTCAGCACGAAATCGCGCACAGACTGGTGGACGAAGAGGTGGCTGGCGCCGATGAACGCGATCTTGCGGCGGCTGTTCCTGTTGGCGGGCATCATAAATTCCTTGCGTCAATGGTGACCACGGACTTGTCCACCATAGCGCCCTGCGACGGTGGATGGACACAGATGAGGAATTATATCAGGTAATCCCGTAAAGCAAGCGGGAATTGGAGACAGAGGCGGCATAAGACAATGTTAGCCGGCGGTACCGGATCCGGCCTCTTTTCCCGAAAACAGTTTCCGCAGGTTTGCGCTATGCCTGACAACGATGATCGCTATAACCAGGATGCTGGTGACCAGGAAATAGGCGTAGGTAATTTTGAAAAACACCGCATATACCCCCGGCAGGAACAGGTAATACGCCGTAAGGAAGACCGGGAACGACAACGCCCCGGCCAGCGATCCGACCGAAGATGTACGGCGCGAACAGACAAACGCGATGATATACACTCCTGCGGCCGATAACAATACCGCCGGTGACAGCGCAAGCATCGCCCCGGCACCGGTGGCCACGCCTTTGCCTCCCTTGAATTTCAAATAGACGGGGAAGACATGTCCGACGACCGCAGCGATCACGGCGATCAGCAGCAGGTCATCCGGGCGGGATGCGCTGCCGGCATGGGCTAGCAATACGGCGAGCACCCCCTTCCCCATGTCGCATGCGAAAGCCGTCATCCCCGCCGCCGCTCCCGCTGTCCGCCAGACATTGGCTGCCCCGATGTTGCCGCTCCCCTCGGTGCGGATATCAACACCCCGCAGTTTCCCAATGATCAGCGAAAAAGGAACGGCTCCGATAAAGTAGCTCCCGGCAGCCAGGAGACCCAGGGGCACCATATCGTCCACGGGTTACACCCGATGAGCCGAAGGCATTGCGGCCAGCAGCGTCCCCATCCGCTGGACCTCCCGGGTGGGCATTTCCGCATACAATGGCAGGTATACAAGCCCGTTCATGATCTCGCCCGCGTGTGAGGCCGCGCCTCCCTCCCGGCCCCGCGGTGCGGACACGACATACAGGCTCTGCTTTGAGGTCGCATCGAATCCATTGTTCTCGAGCAATGCAACTGCGGCTTGCGGATCCCGGGCCACGATGGGGAACACCCAATACACATGGTCCAAGGCCGCACTGCCCGGGCATGGGATCTTCCCCTGCAACAGAGACACCAGCAGTTCCCCTTTTGTTCTTTGGACCTTCAGCCGGTTCAGGTCATACTTGGCCAGCCTTCGCTTCAGCAAGGCCAGCAGCGGCAGGCAGGGCTTATGCCTGATCTTCAACAGGAGGCCTGGTCCGGGGAATCCCCTTGATAACTTGTGAAGCAACGGATCATGGTCGATCCCGCATGCCCGGCACAGCATCACCAGCAACCCGAAGGTGAACCTGCCGGTGCATGCTTTCAGGAACATATACTTGGACAGCTTGACCGCATATGACCATCGTCCTTGGGAGGGATAGCCCATATGCTTTGCGATCATTTTCTCCCGTATCGCGCTACTGCGGACCGCCAGAATGCCGCCCCCAAGCGCGGTTGCGGTCTTGATCGTACCGAAACTGAACATGGCCGCATCGCTGTCGGGATCTCCGTCATAATGGCAGCCGCGGAAAGACTGCGCCAGGTCTTCGATTATGAAAAGGCGGGCCTCCTTCGCCTGTCTGACAATGGCATCCATGGGCATCCGGCCCCCGAACAGGTGCGTGATCACGATCGCGCGCGACTTGGGGGTGATCGCCGCGTACAGCGCATCCGGGGCGATGCCCATATCCCGCGGATCGATATCAATGGGGACCGGGACCAGGCCGTGCGCCTGGATGATCCTGATCATATCAGGAATGGTCATGGCTGACACCAGCACTTCACTTCCCGGCGGAAGATCGAGCGCGTCGAACAGCAGGTCAAAGCCGGTCCGGACCGAAAGGAATGGCAGCATCTGTTCCGGATGCGGCCACAATTTTCTTATCCCTTCTTTCAACTGCGCCTCGTTTCCGGGCCACAGGCAGTGGAACGCCCCGGAACAAAGGTCCCGCCAACCGATGTCCAGCCGTTTTCTAATCCACATGTATTTCAACTGAGACAGCGGCAAACAATAGGGGCGGGAATGGGATGGGGGATTGGGCAGCTTCGATGTCAATGCCGCGGTGGCTTTCCGCCGGATAGAGCGGCTGCTGGTACGCGTCAAACTCATCGATGAGCCTCACCACTTCAGGCTGATCAGGCCGTTCGAGGGCGATGTGCATCATAATCCCTTATCTACGCCTGATTATCTGTTGTTCGAGCCACTCCAGCATGCCGCTTTGGAACAGGGGGGTATCATTGTTCCCTCCTGCCAGCTCGACATGCACGGCATTGGGAGCGTTTGCCAGAGAGCGCTGCAGTTCCCGGGATTGCTTCACGGGGATCACTTCATCACCGGTCGCATGTGCGAGGAACAGGGGCATGGTCAGGCGGTCCGCATACGGGGTGACAATGTGCCCGGAATACTGGTCCGGGACCTGGTCAGGCCGCCCATGATATGCCGACTCGATCGCAAGGCGGATCGCGTCACGCACGCCACCCGGATGGGCTTGGCACCATCCGTGATATGCCACGATATCGGTCACCGGGCACAAAGCAACCAGGGCCGTCACATCCTCGGGATGGATGATCGCGTAGATCAGGTTCCCTGTGCCGCCCATTGAGCCCGAAACGATGTAGAAGCTTTTAACCTCGTATTCCTTGCGTACCCACGCCAATAGGTCATGGAGGTCGGCAACCGCTTCCGGGCACATCCAGGCATTGCCGTGCAGATTGGGCGACAGCACACCCAGGCCGAGCGCACGATACCGTGTGAGCCACGACGCCCGGATGTCCTCGCGCGTAAAGATCTGGTCACCGATCGATCCGTGCCCGTGAAGATGGACCACCCACTTCCCCTCGGCATACAGGGGCGGCAAAGCAAGGGCCCAGTCATGGATCCCATCTTGGTCGCTTTGGTAAGTGCGCTTGTCCACACCCGCCGGCGTATTCGGATGAGTCCATGGTTGTCTTGAGATATTCATTGTTTCACAAATCCCATCTTCATTTACATGCAGACACATTGATCCTGCGGAAGATCTCAAAGCAGGTGCTGTCGGGTTGTTGGGTTTTTTCGAGCATCCGCTCGACGACGAATGCACGGAACGGGGACCTGGCTTTTTCAGGGAGATGCGATAGAAAAGGCACGATGCTGGGCTGGTCGATCCATTTGATCAGTGCTTCCGCATTGGGGAAGCTCCGGTCGGCATTCTCCAGCCAAACGCACGCATCCTTGAACCCGCTTGTCGCCACTAAGGCTGTGTATTCCTTGACCGACGGCATATACCACGGCCAGTCGAACTTGGCGAACAGGGGCGCGAATTCCTTTGCGGCCATGGCTTCGCGGGCAACTGCCAGAAAATTCGCACAATTCCCCTCCCCGCCGAAATTGAAGCGGAGCCTGCCGCCCGGCCGCATGGCGCGGCCGACATTCGCGAGCAATCGTTTATGGTCCTTCACCCAATGAAGTGTGGCGTTGGAGAAGACGACATCGAACTCATCGGCAAAGTCCAATGTGTTGATATCCATCAGCACGAACCGCAGGTTTTTCCTTGCCTTCGGTTGGGCCGCCTCGATCATGCCCCGCGAAGCGTCGATGCCCACCACCTCGCCCTTGGGCACCAGGTCGGCGATCTGTGCCGTGAGCACCCCGTCGCCGCACCCGAGGTCCAATACCCGCTCGCTCCCCTTCAGACCGAGTTCCGCAATGAGTTTGTTCCCCCACTCCTTCTGGTGGGCGGAGGCTTGCGCGTATTTTTTACCGTCGAATTCGTGGGGCATACCGCTCTCTTTCCATCCTGGCTTTCAAACGGTCATGGTATCGGTTTTCTGCCTATCCACTTCTCTTCGTGCGGAGCGCGATAGACCTTGAACTGTTCCAAGAGGTCCTCGGGCGAGCCGGATACAAGAAGCGCCTTCCGGTGCGCCTGTTTTATGAACCCCTTGGCAACAGCGCTGTCAAGGAACGCAAGGAACTGGTCATAGTACCCGTCGACATTGATCAGGCCGACCGGTTTGGCATGCAACCCCAGCTGGGCCCAGGTCAGGAGCTCGGTGAGTTCTTCCAGCGTACCGAATCCTCCCGGCAGGGCAATAAAGGCATCGGAAAGGTTGAACATCATGGTCTTGCGCTCATGCATGGAACCGACGATGTGGAGCTGAGTCAGCCCCTTATGGGCGACCCTGTCGGCAAACGATCCCGGAATGACGCCGATCACAACGCCGCCGGCTTCCATAACGGCTCCGGCCACCTGCCCCATCAGCCCGACATGGGCGCCGCCGTAGACCAGTTCCAAACCCTGCTTGACCAGGACCCGTCCCAGCCGTTCGACCATGGCCATGTGGCAACCATCAAAACCCGGACTTGAACCGCAGTTGACGCAGATCCGCTTCATGCGAACATCTTTCTTATCCTGATCGACCAGGAGATTCTACCATGCACCCGGGCAAAGGGCAAGCGGAATATCACCAACGGGCCGAAAAAGTGAGTGCTGCAATATTGATCTCTTGTTTTCTCCTTTTGGCTGTTAATGATGGTTTAGGCCCAATGCCGTTCACTTAACACTACAACGCAAGTTCACTATGTGCACCTATCATCAAAATGCTGTAAAATGCCGCAAGTCTTTGTCCGCCCGGCATGCACTTCGTGATGTTTCGTTGGGTAGTGATGCCGTTGATCAGGGGGAATTCCACCTCCTGGATTTCGCAGGCGCCCTTGTTCGCTATCTCGACCGATGCCTTTAATTCCGGTGAGTCTGCTTCGAGTGCCAGGGTGAACCGGCACTCGATAGGATAGATGGTTTCCCCTTTTACCCTCTTATAATGAAGATGAATGGCCTCTGTTCCGGACTTCTGTGTCACTTCTATTCTCGCGGGCTTCTGACCGGAACCGTACACATAGTCCTGCGTATACCGGCCGGTCTGGAACACCAGCCGCCAGGCCTCAGCGACATTTTTATGTTTGATCAATTCGGTCCCGGTCGTTTTGTTCCTGAAGTTTAGTGCCGGCCCCGGCTATCCACCTCCAGGGAAAGGCATTTGTTTGGGATCACGCAGGTTGGCATATTCTCCCTTTTTGCCCAAGAAAAGTCAGATCCACCGGTTTTCGTAATGTTCTTCCTGCAAATATTTTGATGCGCGCCATCGGCCTCTCTGCATCCATGTTCATCCCTGGCGCCGGAGCTTTTTCAGGAACAGGCCGGGCGTAAGCACCTCGACCTTCCGGATGCGCGGCGGGAAGTGCTTGGTATTCCAAGTGATCAGATACTCCGCTCCGGCCCCGAGCGCCACCTCCAAAAACGGCTCATCATCGGAGTCGGGCAGCGGTGATGGGAGCGGCGATCCGGCCGCGAAGATACCGGTATGTCGGAAATACTCCAGCAGGTCACCCACCGCGTCCGGGGGGAATTTGAAGCGGGGGCGATTGAGGACATCGGCATATTCACAGATCAGCCGGGCATCCAGGCAGGGCTGGATCGTCCCGGCCACAAGCATCCTAACGACCTCACCCGAGGCCGCGTAAGGTGAAAGCAGGCCGGAGACCAGGACATTGGTGTCGATCACCACCCTCAACGGATCCGCCCTTTGCGCACAGCGGCGATCTCCGCGTTGATCTCGTCCACACCGGTTTTGTCGCGTCCTCCGCTGACCGCTCCTTCCTGGATGCGGGCAACGGCGGCCTCGGCCCTGGCGCGGCGGATGGCCGCCAGGTCCTGTTCCAACCGGGCATCGCTGACCGCGGAGAGAATGGCCACGGGCCGCCCATTGTTCGTCACCACCATCTCCCGCTCTTCCGGAAGGAGTTTCCAGATCTGCGCCGACTTGCTGCGCAGATCACGCACCGTCAGAAATTTCATATATCCTCCAATGCGCGGCCATGGCCGCACCCGCGATGCCCGTGACGCATTTCACCGCGGCCCCCGGGCCGGCCCATACGATTCAAGTGAGTCACAATTGTCACTCAATATTGTACACAACAGTGATACTATGTCAACAGTTTTAATCGGGGAAATTGCGCAAGCCGCTCTGTCCGCATACCGCAGCTGATCGGTTGCGGCGTCCGGATCCGTGTCATACGGCATGCGACCAATGTCCCCAATCCGCCATCCGATCATGGCCAACGGCTTGGATATGTGACTCGCGGGCACCGCCCCAGATGTGTGGTCGGAGTGATCTTTGGCCGCCCTCCCACCGGTCGGGAGTCGCAGAGTCGGAAGGGTCGGAACATCGGGTAACCGGATGAAGAAAAGAGCGGAGTGTGATCAAGTCATGCCGGTCATGAGCGGTCATTGGCTTCTTCAATCCTTCTTGTACATTCCGTGATCACTTCTCGAATGCTTGCATAAGGTATTTTATCGTCGTCTATGGGGGTGTCATCATCGATATATTCCTTAAAACGGATGTTCCGGGAATTTGCGACGTTCAAAACGGATATAACTCGTGTTGCATTAACGAATTAAGCGATGTTTGGGCAGCTTCTTCCTCGTGGCTACACGGATGCCGCGACATGGGAGAACTTCAGGAAGAATCA
>JBDREB010000024.1:0-4516 GCA_043820325.1 Planctomycetota bacterium
CTGCGACCCTTGCGGTCGCCCATCCGGAGGCGGGGTCAAGCCCCGCAGCTACAAGGACTTGCGAGGAAGCATGGTTACCACCGGCAGGACCGTCCCGGGACCTGTGGAGCATGACAAAGATCCTTTTTGCGAGTCCGTCAAGGTTGGCGGAGGATGGCAGAGACTTTTTCCGGCTTTGCGACCCTTGCGACTGTGCGACCGCCCAAGTCAAACCGATGACAAAGAGCTGACATGACCCAAGACCAGGATACCCGCACATCGGCTTACCACTTCGACCTCCCGGCCGAACTCATCGCCCAGGCACCGCTTCCGGACCGGGCCGGGTCGCGGATGATGGTGGTGGAGCGGGAAGGGGAACGGATCGGCCACAGGATGTTCCGTGACCTGCCGGAACTTCTGCCGCCGGGGTGCCTCTTGGTGCTCAACGACACGCGGGTGGTGCCCGCGCGCCTGCGGATCCAGCGGCCCACCGGCGGGGCGGGCGAAGTACTGCTCGTGCGGCGCGAAGCCGATGATATATGGCAGGCGCTGGCGCGGCCGGCCGGCCGCCTGCGGCCCGGCGACCGGTACCCGTGCGGAAGTGCGCTCACGGTGGAGATCGTCGCCGATCTGCCGGATGGGCTGAAACGCGTGCGGCTCATCCCGGCTGGGGGCACGGTCGACGAGGCGATCGAGGAAGCCGGGGAAATGCCCTTGCCGCCCTATATCAAACGCAAACGGTCCGACCCGGCCGACCGCGAACGCTACCAGACCGTGTATGCGACCACGGCCGGGTCCTCGGCCGCGCCGACCGCCGGCCTCCATTTCACGCCCGCGGTCCTCGACGCCGTGCGTGCACGGGGCATCGAAATGGCCCATCTCACCCTGCATGTCGGGCCCGGAACCTTCCTGCCCGTGCGCACGGACAACATCCGCAGCCATCGCATGCACGCGGAGTGGTACACGGTCGGCGCCGCTCTGCTGGCCCGGGTTCGCGAACGCAAACGGCCCGTTGTGGCAGTGGGCACCACCGCCCTGCGCGCGCTCGAAAGCGCGGTGCGCGCCGTCCCGGATGCGTCGGGCGGCGTAACGGGCGAAACGGAGATCTTCATCCACCCGAGGTTCGAATTCAAGGCCGTGGAGGGGCTCCTGACTAACTTCCACCTGCCCGAGTCGACCCTTATCATGCTCGTGGCCGCGCTGGCGGGCCGGGAATTCATCCTGAAAGCCTACGCCGAGGCGGTGCGGGAGAAATACCGGTTCTTTTCGTACGGGGATTGCATGCTGATCCGGTGAGGACTTTGCCACAGAGGGCACAGAGGAATGCACATGAGTCACAGGTCACATGTCCCAGGTCACAGGTCAAGATCCAGATCCGGACATGGGACTTGCGACCCCACCGGGCAAGCCGGGGGGGCAGGCTCTGCAACCTGCGACACCCCTGGACCGGACACGGTTGGGTTGTACGGTTAGAAATCAACTCTTCGGAGAAACAGAGCGATGACAATACTGCGCCCGATCTTGGCGATCGGCATAATGCTGGCGGCTACATACATCATGATCATGAACTGGGGTTGTGTCATCGTCAGTGAGAGAAACAAGCGCAAAGGAATTGACAAGTATCACTCGACAGTCCCGCTGGTCACATTGATCCTTGCCTGCCTCGCGTATCAGGCCTATCCATATAAGCCGGCCTTATGGATTGGAATAATCCCGGCATTTGATATCGGCAACTGGTACCTTCTGTGGATGCCGGTTGTGCTGTGGAAAGAATTCAGAAAAAACGAACACAAAGGACTCTGATCGGCCGTGTTGGACTTACACGGGAAAATTCCTTGATATTATGTGACAATATGTCATAATATCAGATTTCCTGATCCGGGCGGAAAATGCTTCGGCACTTTTTGGCGTCAGCCAGGCGCGTGAATCAACCATAGGCCGGTTTGGGTGGTTACCGTAGGGGCGGGTTTGAAACCCGCCCTTTATTGCCGTTTCGCGATTAGACGGGAGGGCGGGTTCCAAACCCGCCCCTACACGGTTGACATCCGGATGTTCCCCGCACAATCACCTGTGGGTCGGAAAAAGCGCCAAACCTTTTTCCGAAAAACATGCCCGGTTACGGATAGGGATCAGGAAAGCTGAAATGAGGTAACACTTTACCGAATGAAATGGTGGGAAGACGAGCTTCCATGGGCAATCCAGTCCGGAATAAGCCGGGGTTTTGGTGGTGTTACAAATATCGGGAAAAGGATTGAATAATCATTCCGGATATGCTACAATACAGGTGTTCATCACTTTTGCGTAATTCAATGAAGGGAGACGGCCATGGCACAGAGGGTGGTGATCGATCCTGCGGTCATGCACGGTAAACCTGTCATCCGGGGCACCCGGGTGCCGGTGGCCCGGATCATCGGGGGGCTGGCCGGCGGCATGACCCGCAAAGAGATCATGGAAGAATACGGCATCACCGGTGCCGATATCAAAGCGGCGCTTGAATATTCATGCGAACTTGTAGAACGCGAAGAATTCCATCCCCTGCCGAAATAGCCATGCAATTCTTTGTTGACGAAGACCTTCCCCGGTCGATCGCAGGCATCATTGCCCGCCACGGATATACTGTAACGGATATCCGGGACACCGACCTGCGGGGTGCTGATGATCGCGTAATTGCCGCCCATGCCCGAACCCACGGACTTTGTATTGTCACGGGTGATTCAGATTTCGCCGACATACGGAACTACCCGCCGGGGCGTTACCACGGCATCGTGGTTGTCAGGGTGCCGTACCTCGCCACCACTAAAACGATCAGTGAGCTGGTCACCTATTTCATCAGCCAGAAGCACTTGGTGCACCAGCTTCCCGGCCGTCTCGCCATAGTGGAAGCAGGAAGGGTCCGCTTTAGACGATAAATCGCCCGCGGTCAAATCCACTTACAGGGACTTTCCGCAGTGAACCAGGTATTCTACCGTATCAGTGCGTATGGCCGCTGATCACGCGCAGGAAGGTCTCCCCGTATTTTTTGAGCTTGACCGGGCCGAACCCCGGGATGGCGGCCAGGTCGTCGAGGGTCGCCGGCTTGAGGCGGGCCATCTCCTGCAGGGTGCGGTCGTGGAGGACCTTGAACGGAGCGAGGCGTTTTTGGGCGGCCACGGCCGTGCGTTCGGCCTTGAGCGCTTCGTAGAGGTCCGGGTTGACGATGTCGGACGGGGCGGCCTTGGCCCGGCGGGGTGGTTTGGCGGCCGCTTGTCCGCCGGCCTTGGGCGGCCTGGGGGCCGGTGATGGTTGGGCTGGCGTGCGTTCGAGCTGGCATTCGGCTTCCCCGCGCATGACTGCCGCACCCGCGGCGGTGATCTCCAGCATGGGGTAGCGGCCGTCCTCGAGCCTTACGGCACAGTAACCCACGGCGACGAGTTCGTTGATGAGGTCGGATATCCGGTCCTGTTTGAGGTCGGCAAGGGAACCGCAGGTCGCGGCGTGCCGCCACTGGGAAGTGCGCAGCCAGGCGACTTCGGCGCCGCGCAGGAACTGGGCCGTCTTTTCCACGCCGAACCGGCCGCGCAATTCGTGGACGGCTTTGAGCGCCGTGCGCGCCTGGTCGAGTTCCTGACCGATGAGGGTCACGCGCGCCACGGGCGACAGGCAGCGGTCGCACGCGCGGCAGCCCGGGTGCTCGTGGACATCGCCGAAATATTCCAATATGCGGTTGCGCCGGCACCCCCGGTTGTAGGCGTAGGCCACCATCTGCGCCAGTTTTTCCTCGTCATTGGCCCGTTTTTCGGCGCTGTGGCGGATCAATTCGGCCAGCGCCTGGCGGCGGTCGGGGCCGGCGACGAAGATATCGCCCTCGGGCAGGCGCGCGATGATGCCCGCCTGCTCGAAGAGGTGGAGGATCGACTGGCGGGCCATGTCGGAGGTTAGGCCGGGAACATCGTCGAGCGACGGCACCATCCCGCCCGGCTGGAAGGCGGCGCGCAGGCAGCCGGCCGCCGCGTGGATCGCGGCCGGGTCGGGGTTGCTTTCGCTTATAAAGAATTCCTGGATGCGGACATCGGCATACGAAAAGAGCAGGTGGCAGAGGGCCGGCTTGCCGTCGCGTCCGGCGCGGCCCACCTCCTGGTAGTAGGATTCGATCGAACCGGGCAGGTCATAGTGGACCACGAAGCGGATGTCGGGCTTGTCGATGCCCATGCCGAAGGCGTTGGTGGCGATCACCAGCGGTATATCGCCGTGCATGAACCGCTCCTGCGCCTCGGTGCGGTCCTTGGCCGCCATGCCGCCATGGTAGGTGAGGGTGGGGACCCGGTCCATGCGCAGGGTCGCGGCGATGAGCTCCACATTCTTGCGCGTGGCGGCGTAGACGATGCCCGGCCCCTTCATCTGTTCGCGCGCGGCCCGGATCCAGTCGAACTTCTCGTTGCGGCCGCCCACCTCGGTGACCTTGAAAAAGAGGTTCTCGCGGTCGAAGCCGGCCAGGTGGTCCTCCCACGCCTCCAGCTCCAGGTGGCGGGCGATGTCGGCGCGGACCACGCGGGTGGCC
>JBDREB010000025.1:0-4879 GCA_043820325.1 Planctomycetota bacterium
GGAGGGCGGGTTTCAAACCCGCCCCTACACGGTTGACATCCGGATGTTCCCCGTACAATCACCTGTGGGTCGAAAAAAGTGCCAAACCTTTTTCCGAAAAACATGACCGGTTACGGATAGGGATCAGGAAATCTGAATTGATCATCACGATCGAAAAGGTGGTAAGCGGCATCGCCGCCGGCACCCACCGGTGCATCACATCCATCGCCTGTGAGTCGGTGACCACACCCGCCAGCCGGTCGTCCAGCCGGTCGCAGACCGCGCCGAACCGGGCCTTTTCGGCCGCGGTCGTGTCGCCGCTCCGCGCCTTGCCGAGGTCGGACCGGTAGGATACCGGCCAGGCCCAATGGCGGGTGATGTACTCCTCCACCATGGCCTGGGGCCGCAGGTAGCGGCCGGGCGGCGTTTCCTCGTCCATGGGGATGTTCGGCAGGTAATAGCGATCGCGTTCGACTAATACCGCCATGGAAGACCCTTTGCAACGATTTATTACATCTCTATTGTATGCCATGGGGACCGGTGTGCAAATCTTTTCCGGACGGGCCTATGCCAATTGCCGAATGCCGATTGTCGAATGCCGATGTATGAGGGGAAGATCCGGGCAACAGAACGGGCAGGCCCCATGCCTTTTTCCGCCCAATCGAAAATCGGCATTCCGCAATCGGCAATTCATCCCCACTCCCCCGGGTCCAGGCCGTAGAAACCGGCCAGTTCGCCGTACATGTCCGGATGCTCGGCCTTGAGTTCGCGCGGCACCTCGAAGAACGCCTCGCTGGCTACGGCGAAGAACTCGACCGCGTCGTAGGTGCCATAGGGGTCGAGCACCGTATCCTCGCCCGCCTCCGAACGCCGCACCAGGTCGTCGTAGGCTTCCTGGAAAACGCGCACCCAGCGGTCGTAATCCATCCCCGGCCGCAGGAGCGGCACGCCGTCGAGCATGCCGTCCTCCTCGTCGAGCTGGTGGGCGAATTCATGCACCACCACATTGAAGGCCGCGTCATCGGCGTCACCCAGGACGGAGTCCCACGATAGGATCACGGTGCCCTGCTGCCACGATTCGCCGCTGAGGGTCTCTTCGCCGGTGAGCTCGAAACCCTCCTCGACCTTGGTCTCTTCCACGGGGAAATCACGCGGATAGACCAGGATGGTGGTGACCCCGGGGTAATGGTCGCCGGCGCCGCCAAGCAGGGGCAGGCAGGCCTGGGCCGCAATGATCACCCGCATCTCATCGGTGAGGGTGAGCCCGCCGCAGCCTTCGAACCGTTTTTCGGCCATGAAAACATTCATCCGGCCGGGCAATCCGCGCCGCAGGTCGGCGGGCAGACGGCGAAAACAGGGCTGGCGTTCCAGGATGGTCCGCCAGGGGGCCGGAAGCGGCGCCGATAAAAGCTGCGCGCGCCGGCGGCGGCGGTTGAACACCGCGAGTACAAGAAGTACGGCCGCGGCCGTAAAAAAAGCCAGGGTCTGCCACATGACGGAGCGGCCCCCGGCCTATGCCAGCTCCCGGGCGGCCAGGGCCGCGCCGATGAGCCCGGCCTCGTTGAGCAGGGTGGCGGGCGTGACCTTGGTCGGAACGGTCAGCCGGCCGGCGAACTTGGCGAATTTCTTGCTCGCCCCGCCGCCGACGACGATGAGCTCGGGCCAGAATAATGCGTGCACATAGCACAGGTAGGCGTTGAACCGGTCGCCCCAGGCGTCCCAGTCCAGGTCCTCCCGCTTGCGCGCCGCGTCGGAGGCGAAATGCTCCCCCTCCTGCCCGTTGGCCATGATCACATGGCCGAACTCGAGGTTGGGCACCAGCACGCCCCGGGTGAACATGGCCGTGCCCAGCCCCGTGCCCACGGTCAGGATCAGGACCAGGCCCTCATGCCCCCGGCCGGCGCCGTACGCCATTTCCGCGGTCCCGGCCGCGTCGGCGTCGTTCAGCACCCGCACCGGGCACCCGGTGGCGGTGCGAAAGAGCGCCTCGGCGTCCGTGCCGATCCAACTCTTGTCCACATTGGCGGCCGTCCGCGCCGTCCCCTTCATGATCACCGCGGGAAAACCGCACCCGACCGGCCCCTTCCAGTTGAAATGCCTGACCAGTTCACCCAGCGCCGCGGCCACGGCGGCCGGCGTGGCCAGCTCCGGCGTGGGAATGCGAAGGCGCTCGGCCAGCAGGATGCCGGTCTTGATGTCGACCGGCGCGCCCTTGATGCCCGAACCGCCGATGTCGACGCCCAAAATATGCATGATTCACTTCCTTATGATCGACCGTGTGGCATTATACCGTGTCGGTGTCAATCTGCAAGCGCGAATCCACGATGCGGGGTCCCGATGGTCGCAAAGTCGCAAGGGTCGCACAGTCATGGTGGCCGGCAAAGCCGGCATCATATACATCGCATATCAGAGATCGCACATCGGAGATCTCACCTGAAGGATCCTGCCGGCGCTTTGAAGATGGGGAGCCCCAGCCCCCGGTCCAGCCCGATGACCACGGCCGCGGCGCCGCCTGCCAGGAGCAGGCACCCCCAGCGGGTGCGCCACCAGGGCGGGCCGTGTGTGACGCGCGTAATATACGCGTCGAGCGCCGCGGCCAGTTCGCCGGCGACCTGGTACCGGTCGGCCGGCTTGAAGGCCATGGCCCTGAGGCAGATCTTCTCGATCGCCCGGGGCACGCCCGGTTTCACCTTGCCGGGGCGGGGCGGCCGGCCTTCGAGGATCTGCCGGAACGCGCAGGCCGGATTGTCATCGCTGACCGGCGGCTGGCCGATGAGAGCCTCGAAGAAGACGGCCCCCAGGCTGTAGATGTCGCTGCGGCCGTCGACCAGGTTGATATCGCCGCGCGCCTGCTCCGGGTTCATGTAGACGGGCGTGCCCACCACCTGGCCGTCGCGTGTGAGCCGCCCGCCGCCCTGGAGGTCGCGGGCCAGGCCGAAATCCATCAGCCGCGCGGCGCCGTCCTGGGCCACCATGATATTGGCCGGCTTGAGATCGCGGTGAATGATCCCCTCGCCGTGGGCGTAGGCCAGGGCCCGGGCCATGTCGCGGATGATCCCGGCCGCCTGCAGCGGGGAGAGCGGCCCGGCTGCGAGCAGGTCGGCCAGAGTGCGGCCCGGGATAAAATCCATGATCATGTAGTATTTCGCGCCCTCGCTGCCCAGTTCGTGCACACCCACGATGCCGGGGTGGTGCAGCCGGGCGACGGCCTGCCCTTCGCGCATGAACCGGGCGATCGCGTCCGTGCCGGCGTCCTCGCCGGCGATCAACACCTTCATGGCGGTCACACGGTCGAGCTGGGGATCACGGACCATGAGCACGCGGCCGAAACCGCCCCGGCCGAGTTCGCGGATAACCTCATACTTGCCGATACGCGTGATGCCGTCGTCGGGTGCCGCCGGCGCGGGCGCGGCGGCCGGCCAGGCCGGGGTGGGCGCGGCACTGCGGACCGGCGCCCCCGGACCCATGCGCGTGACGGGCGTCGCCGCCGGGACCGCGGGCGGGAGGGCGGCCCGGATGCGGGCGGTGAGCGCTTCGATCCCGGCCACACCGGGAACGGCGGTCACACGGCCATCGGTGTCCACGAGCAGGAGGGTGCCCGTTCCGCCCGGCACTTCCACCAGGTGCTGACGGAAGGTCACCCGCCTGAGCCCTGACCACGGCAGGAACCGTTCACGACGCACCAGGCAGCCCTTGACCAGGCGCAGGCCGTCGGCTCCGGCCGCGTAGCGGTCCATCCGCTGGCGCAGCAGGGTGTACAGGAGCATGAGGAGGAACGGCGCGGCCAAGACCACACCCCAGGGTATTCCCCGGAGCGTGTGACCGGCCGCAAGCGCGGCAGGATCAAAGACCCGGGCGGCGAGCCACCGTCCCAGGGCGGGACCGGCGGCCAGGCAGGCGGCGGCGGCCACTGTCAGACCGACGCACCGGAACAGGCCGGCGGTATACGCCGGCCGCATCAGCACGCCCTGCTCGCGGTTCGCGCCCATGCCCCTGCCTTGCACCAACCGGAACGGAGTTTAAACAATACACCTGTATCGTTATACCGGACCGGGGATCAAATGCAATGGAAAAACTGCCGCAACGCGGGATGGAACAGGGGCAAAGCGGGGAACCCTTACCGTTCCTCTTCCTCCGCTTCCGGCTCTTCCTCTTCGGTTTCAGCGGCCTCCTCGTCGGGCAATTCCTCGTCCAGCTCCTCCTCGGGGGCGACATCGTCCGTCGCACCGTCGAAATCCCGGCCGTAATCGACGATCGTGATCAGGATCTCCGCATCGAACCAGCTTTTGAAAAGGTCGAAATCACGGCCCTTGGGCCAGAGCGATTCCTAGGAGTTCCAAGCCTGAAGTTCAGCCCGGAAAATGTCGGCGGAATAGTGCTCCAGAACATCGTCGGGATCGTCACGACCGGCACAGGGCAGGAGATACACCGGCGCTTCCTTGCGGAGGGCCTCCAGTTTGGCGAGGTTGCGGTCGGTACTGGGCAGTTTCTTGGCCCAGTCGAGACACACCTTCTTGAGCCGGAGAACCACGGCGATCCGGTCAATTGTGCTCATACAGCGATCCTTACGCAAGGGTCCCGGAGCATACAAGTGGGGGGCATTTTACCGACACAAACCGATTTGTCAAGTGTTTCTCCGGCCAAATTATCCCCTCCCCGCCGTTTTGTACTTGCCAAACCGGCGCCGGCGCATATCATGGCAGGCATGTTGCGTTGGAATCCGTATGCCGTCACAAATGCTTATTGATTTAGTACACCGCCCCACAATAAAGGGGTCAGATCTCAATCATCATAACGACCCGATTCCGGAACGCTGGTTCATGCCGGATCTTGTTTGGTAGGGGCACGGCATGCCGTGCCCAACCCAATTGGCCCCAAAACAAGCGCCGACCCGGGCTGG
>JBDREB010000026.1:0-6819 GCA_043820325.1 Planctomycetota bacterium
GGAGGGCGGGTTTCAAACCCGCCCCTACACGGTTGACATCCGGATGTTCCCCGTACAATCACCTGTGGGTCGAAAAAAGTGCCAAACCTTTTTCCGAAAAACATGACCGGTTACGGATAGGGATCAGGAAATCTGAATTGAGGGGCGGTGGACTTAGGGGATGACGAACCTTCGCGGCAGGCGTGAGAGCACCCGGCAGCCTCGGGCCGTCACGACCACATCGTCCTCGATGCGCACCGCGCCGACGCCCGGGTAATAGAGGCCCGGCTCCACGGTGACCACATTGCCGGCGCGGAAGACATGCTTCGAGTTGCCGGCCACGCCGGGCGGTTCGTGGATGTCGAGCCCCAGGCCGTGCCCGGTGCTGTGGATGAAGCCCTGCGCCACGCCGTTAACGGTCTCGGTTTTATACCCCCGGCGCTTGAAGAACCGGTCCACGGCCGCGTGGACTGTGCGGGCGGCCACGCGGGGGCCGATCATGCGGATGGCCAGGGCCTGGGCCTGCTGTACCGTGCGGTAGAGGCGGCGCTGGGCCGCGGTGGGCCGGCCCTTCAGGTAGGTGCGGGTGAGGTCGCCCCAGTAGCCCGTGGCGGTGGAACGGGGGAAAATATCGACGATGATCGTTTCGCCCGCGCGCAGGCGGCCGCGGCCCGCGCAATGGGGATCGCACCCCTGGTCGCCGCCGGCGATGATGATGTCGCTCACGGCCATGCCCCGGCCGGCCAGGGTGAGTTGGACCACGTTTCGCACCCGCTCTGAGGTGAGCGGCGCACCCTGCCACCGCAGGCCACGGTCGCGGCCGATGCGCGCCGCGGCCAGGGTCTGGGCCACCGTGCGGAAGGCCGCCTCGGTGGCGCGCAGGGCGCGGCCCATGGCACGGATTTCGGCCGGTGTCTTGACCATCCGTTCGGGAAAGAAGGGGGCCGGCATGGGTTTCAGGCGGATGCCGAGGCGGCGGATCGTATCGGCCGCGCCCAGCGGGAAGTCGGACGGCACTTCATAGGTGCGGACGCCGAACCGGCGGGCGTAGGTCACGAATATATGCCCCAGGGTGCGCTTGGGGCCGCGCACGCGGACCGCGGCCATGTTCACCACCTCGTCGGCCGCCGCTTCCTTGCGGGCGCGGGCGTACTCCATGGAATTGACGATGAGGTATGTGCGGCCGCGCACGGATATAAGGATGAACGGGTCGGGCGCGCGGAACCCGGACGCGTACAGCATGTCACTGGAGTGTTCGCTGTCCGCGATGATGACGAATGCGCGCCTGCGGGACATGGATGCTCCTTTCGGGACGGCCGGGCCGGTCTTACCCCTGCCAGGCCGGCAGGGAAAAGTTGACCTGGTAATTGGAATGGTTGGGATGGGACCGGCGGGGGGCTGTTTGCCGGTCACCTTGACCGGGCCGAAGCGGGCCGGGGCGAGCGCCAGGAGGCCGATGCCGCCCGAGGGGAGGCTCCCGTCCTCGGCGGTGATCACCCGGCGGCCGTCCACATTCACGCTGATCCGTATGCAGCGGAAGACGAGGGCGAGACGCGCCCGTTTGGGCCGCGGCGCGGGGATCTGGCTGATCACGGTCCGGGCCCCTTCGAGCCGTTTGACCAGTTTGAGCATGCCGTGTTCCCACCCGGCCGCGTAGAAGTCGCGGCTGGTGCGGTACCGGCCCATGAGCCCGGCCAGTTCATCGCCTCCCGGCCACACGGTCGCGGTCACGGTGTAATCCCGCCACGGCTCATCGCCGCGGGTGAGGCACATGATATCGGCGGTGACCCGGCCCTTCTGGACCACGGTCCGCGTCCGGCCCAGTCGCTCCACGGCCCAGGGAGCGGCCGTGCGGCCGAAGGAGGGGGCGTTCCACCCCGCGGCCGAGGGTCGGTACCACCCGCCGGGGTTGTCCGCGACCGTCCGGCACATGTATTCCCCCCGGGCGGTGTTGTCGCGCCGGAGATGGCCCGGCTCGAACGCGGACCAGTCCTCGAAAAACAGGGGGCGGCCGGCGGGCATGGGTATCTCCTCCAGACAGTGCGTGTAACAACGCCCCCATTATAGTTCCGCCGGCCGGAAAACCAACGAAAAAGGCCCGTTTTAACCGAAATAAATGGTTGACTTGCCATCGGGGGGGGATATAATGGCCGCATTCTTTGTTGCCATAAGTGGTGGAGAGCGTTATGTTGACCAGACTGCTTGTGATCTTCCTTCTCATCTCCCTGTGCGGCGCGTGGGGATTCGGCATGACCGTCCCTTCAGCCGGGACCACGGATGCGGTGGATATCGCACCGGTCGCTGGCGGTTCGGACCTCACCGACCAGCAACTCATCCTGGTGGTCGTGGGCGCCGTCTGCGCCACGATCCTGCTTTTGGCGCTCATAAGCTGACGCGTACCGTCCGGACCCGCGGTACAGCGGGTTTTTCTTGCATGATCGCCCGTCCATGGGCCATACTATAAGTGATGGATCAATTGCACCTTGGATGAAAAGGAGCCAAATATGCGGATGATCGTAAGCGCCCTGGCACTGGCCGCAGTGTTCGTTGTTGCCGGTTATGGTCAATCTTATCAGGACCTTATAACGCAGATCGATTCCGGGATGGGAGGCCTGCCCCAGAGCGATGGGGGCTTTGATCTGGCCGCCACGGCCGGCCTGCTGTTGGAGACCGACCCCACCACGGGCGATACGGTAGCATATGCACAGATCGGCATCCAGCCTGATTTCGGCATCGGCAAGATCGGTGTCGGACTGGATGTGACCCTGCTCTATAACATCGAGGAGGGGACCTTCAAGGAAACCGAATTCAATGAGACCGACGATTACCTGAAGATCATCCGTTATGTCCGATACGGAAAATTCCCCTATGATCCGGGCCTCTACCTCAAGGCCGGAGCGTTGAGTAATGCCACCATCGGGCACGGGTTCATCATCAACCGCTACCAGACGGATGTGGACTACAACAACCGGCGCGCCGGGGCGCAGGTCAATTTCAATTACGAGACATTCAATGTCGAGACCTTCACCAACAACCTGTTCTTGGGCGAAGTCCTCGGCGTGCGCGGCGTGGTCCGGCCCCTGATGTTCTCCCCCCTGGCAAGTTTCCCCATCCTGAACAAGCTGGGGATCGGCATCACCATGGCGCGCGATTCCAAGGCGCCCTTCACCCTCCGGGACGAAGAGACCTATGACGCCGACAACGATGTCTGGTCGGCCGGTCCGGACGGCCTTCCGGATTGGGACGAGAACGAGGTCCTGCTTGTGGACCAGCGCGAACCGCTCACCGTTTACGGGTCGGATTTTGAATGCCCGGTTCTCCAGTGGGAAAAACTGGGCCTGACGGCCTATGTGGATTTCGCCCAGATCCGCAATGTGGGTGGTGATTCAGGCGCCTTTTCCGACGGCTCGGCTGTGGGCGTCATGGGCAACCTCAAGATCACCGAAGGCAACCAGCTCATCTTCAAAGCCGAACGGCGGTTCATCGACCGCAATTTCATTCCCGCCTATTTCGACAAGTTCTATGAGATCCAGCGCACGCAATTCTCCACCGATACGCCCAAGCTTACCAAACAGCTCCTGCTCGAAAGCCTGCCCACCGACGGCCGGTACAAGGGCATTTACGGCGAGGCGACCCTGGTGATCCTCGCCATGATGGAGGTCTGGGCCACTTTCCAGGATAACGACGATGTTCCCGATGACGGCGCCCTGCAGGCCGGGCTCGCATTCAAGGATCTGATGGGCGTCAAGTTCGCCGCCCAGTACACCAAGAGCGGCATCCAGGACGGGGACTTCAACGATATGTTCTCGGTCAACGACCGCTCCCTGCTGATGGCCTACGCGGCCTATCCCATGGGACCGGTCGAGATCGGCGTGGTCTTTCAGCGGAATTGGGCGCTCAACCTGGAGACGGGCGAATACGAGGCGGTCGACAGCTATTCCGCGGGCGCCACTTACAAGTTCGCGTTCTAACCCTCCGACCTGATGTCCGCGCTTGTGACCGGCATGGGGCTTGTGACCCCGGTCGGCACGGGTGTGGATCAATTCTGGCGCAACCTCTGCGCCGGTGTTTCCGGCTTCAGGGAGATCACCCTCTTTCCGGCCGCCGCCATGCGCAACCGTATGGCGGGAGAAATACCCGGGTATCCGCCCGGTCCCGTTCCCCGCTCTGTACGCATGCTCACCGACGCCGTGCGCGAGGCTCTGGCCCATGCCGGTCTGGCCGGCGACCGGGAACGCCTCGGCCGCACCGCGCTTGTGCTGGGGACCAATTTCGGTGTTTCCGGCGCGTTCTCCGCCTATGCCGCGGCCCGGCGCGGGGGGCCGACAGCACCGGAAACGCTTGGTGACCTGTGGTTCGAAACCATGGCCCGGGCCGCGGCCGATGCCTGCGGGCTCGGCGGGCCGGTGGCCGTGGTATCCGTGGCCTGCGCCTCGGGCATAGGCGTCCTCGACGCGGGGCTCATGTTCCTGGATGACGCCGACACGGTGGTCTGCGCCGCGGCCGACGAACTGACCCTTTATACCTATGCGGGACTGAACGCCCTGCGTGCGATAACCAAGGATGCCATCCGGCCCTTCACCCGCGACCGGGGCGGCACCCAGTTCGCCGAGGGCGCGGCCGCGGTGGTGCTTGAGCGGCCCGCCGTGCTCAAGCGGCGGGGGGGGCGCGCCGCCGCCCGGCTGGAGGCCGTGTACATGAACAACGACGCCTACCATGTGACCGCGCCCGACCAGGAGGGCCGGGGCATCATCGCCGTCATGCGGGGGGCGCTGGCGGCCGCGGCGGCGGCTCCGGAGAGCATCGTATACCTCAACGCCCACGGCACGGGGACCGTTTACAACGATGCGGTCGAGACCCTGGCGATCAAGGCCGTCTTCGGCGCGCATACCGCCCGGCTCCATATCAACGCCGTCAAATCCATGACCGGCCATGGCATGGGGGCGGCCGGCCTGATCGAGTTCATCGCCACGGTCCAGGCCATCCGCACGGGCGTCATTCCGCCCACCATGGGCGGGGGGGAACCCGACCCGGCGCTCGACCTGGATTACACCCTGGGCCGCGCCGTCACCTGCCCGGTGCCGCGCGCCATGACCAACTCCTACGGCATCGGCGGCGCCAACGCCTGCGCCATACTGGCCGCGGCGGGAGATTAAATATTTTTCCGGAGATTTCGACCATGTTTTTACAGATACACCGGCCATCGGCTGACATCTTGGAAGTGCGCCACAAAATCACGAAACGGTCATGGCAATTGGAGAAAAGATATTTTGCCACAAAGTCACGAAGTCACAAAGTCAAGACCGGTGATTGGGTTTGGATCGGAACCCTCCACCCTTTGTGCCTTGGTGACTTCGTGGCAGATACTCTTGATCCGGATCAAAGCCGTACACCGTATACCGTAGACCGTTTCGCCTATCGCAACCGTATACCGCTCTTTGGTTGCGGCCGCAGGCCGCGCTAAGCGCATGGCCTATCTCTACGGCTGGGGCGGCCTGACCGGCGGCGGGTGCGGACGCGAGGAACTGGTGGCCGCGCTGGCGGGCGGTGAATCGGCCGTGCGGCCCCATCCCGCCCTCGGCATCGTATGCGCCGCCGTGGACCCCGACTTCCACCTGGCCGACTACACGCCCACGACCTATCATTACCTCGATCCGGCGGCCGCCTTTACGATCGCGGCGGTGCGGATGGCGCTGGATGACGCCGGCATCACGGTGACCCCGGAAACGGCGCTCCGGTCCGGCATGACCCTCGGCACCCGGTGGGGCTGCACCGATGCGATGGCCAAATACCAGGCCAAACTGCTCGACGCCGACCCCAAGTTCGCCCCGCCGTTCCTCTTCACCAACGCCTTTCCCAACGCACCCGCGGCCGTGGCGGCGATCGAGTTCGGTCTCAAGGGCTACAACACCGTGTTCGCCGGCTGCACCGATGCCGGGGTGCTGGCCGTCCGGGCGGCCGTGCGCGCCGTCGACTGCGGGGCGGCCGACCTGGTCGCGGCCGTGGGTGTCGACGCCCTGTCCCCGGTCGTGGCCGATGCATGGACCGGTGCCGTCCCGCCGGGGGAGGGGGCGGTCTGCCTTCTCGTGGGCACGGTCCCGCGGCCGGGTGCGGTGCGGATGACACCCCTGGCCGGTGGGGATGCCGATGGCGCCGCGGCGGTCTTCGCTGTGACGGGCGGGGTGGTCCGGGATGGCCGGGGTGGCGTGGTGCCGCTGGGGGATATGATGGCGGCCGGGCTGCCGCTGGCCCTGGCCTTGGCCGCGGATAAGGTGCGGCTGGAAGGTTTGCGGAAGGCACGGGTGGCCTACCGCGACGATCGGACGGCCTGGACCTGCCTGCTGGAGGCGGTCTGACCCCCAAGGTTTAAACGCGGCCTGCGGCCGCAGCCGAAGTCCGGTAAGCCTATCTTGGCAATGACAGGATGTAATGCCCTTGACTGGATCCCCCGGTCAAGCCGGGGGATGACGGAATATGATGATCGGCCTGCATCCAATGGGGCCCCTTGTCATTGCCCGGCTTGACCGGGCAATCCAGTCTCCCGTGCGTGCTTCATTCGGGTAAAGGGATACGAAATAAGGGGGGGCTGGAATTATCGTTGCGGCACGCCAGCGGGGGACCGGGCCGGGATCGCGCGTCTATTTGGCCGGGGGCGGCTGCCGGAAATCCTCTTTGCGCAGGCCGAGCTGTTTCATTTATCGTAACTGCAGATTTCCTGATCCCGGCGGAAAATGCTTTGGCACTTTTTGGCGTCAGCCAGGCGCGTGAATCAACCATAGGCCGGTTTGGGTGGTTACCGTAGGGGCGGGTTTGAAACCCGCCCTTTATTGCCGTTTCGCG
>JBDREB010000027.1:0-5198 GCA_043820325.1 Planctomycetota bacterium
GGAGGGCGGGTTTCAAACCCGCCCCTACACGGTTGACATCCGGATGTTCCCCGTACAATCACCTGTGGGTCGAAAAAAGTGCCAAACCTTTTTCCGAAAAACATGACCGGTTACGGATAGGGATCAGGAAATCTGAAGTTACTTCGCCATTACCGGTGTTTCTGGCTTATTCCGTGCAAAATTCAGGTGATACACGGACGCGTTCATTCGGCCATCACCAGTGTTCCGAGGCGGGATCATATTCAGAAAAGACTTGCGATTCAGCAGCCATATGGTAAAATTCAAAAGTTCATGTGGTAATTAATGGCGTGAATGGAAGAATGGATGGTTGTCCGTCAAACGGACCATGGTGGTTGGTAAGCCATGGAATGCGTGCGTTTCGGAGATAGATGAACATGCCGGAAATATGCAGGTTTCTTGGGATAATCATATCGATGTATTTCGATGAGCACAACCCGCCGCATATTCATGTTCAATACAACGACTTTCGGGCAACAATGGATATAAAGACCATGAACATAGCGGTGGGGTCTCTGCCCGCGCGGGTGCGCGGTTTAGTCGAGGAATGGATGGAAATGCATCGCGATGAATTGCTTGCGATGTGGGCGACCAAAGCGTTCCACCGTATCGATCCCCTTGTCTGAAAGGCGGACCGGATGAAATGTATCGCGGTCGCTGAAGCCCGTTACCTGCGGGATCATCGCATTTGGGTGAAATTCAACAATGGAGAATCAGGCGAAGCCGATCTCAAAGATATGGTCTTTAAATATCCTGCGGCTTCACCGTTGCGGGACCCGGGGGTGTTTGCCGGGTTCCAACTTGACGGTTGGCCGACATTGACCTGGGCGTGCGGTTTCGATGTGGACCCGGAATGCCTGTATGCCATTGCGACCGGTAAAACGGCGCATATCAAGGAATTGGTTTAACCCGGTTTGATCCTGTCGTTGCGAGCGCATTTCCGGCTTTAAGGAAAAAGCGCATGCTCCAGAACACTTTCGTATTCAATCCCCGGGTCGCGTTTGCGCCCCGCATCGGCAAAGGACAGATCGGCATCGACGCGCCGGCATGGGATCGCGTGCCCGCGATCGGCGGGTTCTCGAGCCGCCAGTATGGGGCTGTACCCCGGTACCCGGTCGAGGTGAAAGTGGCCTGTACAGCCGGTGGCCTGGCCCTCCGTTTCAGAGCGGCCGACCCTGATGCGGCCGGATTCGTATCGCGGGCCGCGGCGGAAAAGAAACATTACACCGGGTGGTGGTGCGATTTCTTCGAGTTCATCTTCGATCCCGGCCACACCCACGCCGATTTCATCAAGGTGACGGTCGATCCGGCGGGCGAGGCGCGCGTGACCGGCGGGTATATGCTCCAAGGCGAGCTCTATGGCGACCGGATCGTCACCCGCATCGGCACCGCCGCCTGGGAAGGGGTGGTGGAGATCCCGGCCGCGGTCTTTGGGCCTAGGGCCACCTTTGCCAAACCGTGGGGATTTCAGGTCCTGCGCTTCAGGCCGCGCCATCTCCTTGAGGCCGCCGTGTGGCAGACCGAGCGGCCGCACACCCCGCCCACGCCCCAGGATTACGGGGACCTCTACTTCGAAGAGAGCGCGCCGCGTGTGGCGGTGATCGACCTCGGCCGCGTGGTCTTTGACCGCAACACGCTCAAGCTCACTCTCGACCGGACCGCGCCCGCGGGTCTGACCGCCCGGGCCCGCGTATACCTGCCCATCGGCAAAACCACGGCCAGCGATGCGACGGCCGCGTTCAAGCGGGGAAGCCACACCGTACGCCTTCCATTTACGCCCGACTTCCACGGCCGGTGGCCGGTCCACAAGGACGGCTATCAGCGGCTGATGGTCGACCTGCAGGTCAAAGGCCGGCCGGTCTACAGCTGTGAGTATATCCTGAGCTACGATGTGGCGGTCCGTGTCGAAGACCCCTACGGCCACCCCGGTGCCAAACGGCCCAAGCCGTCAGACCCCGATTTCCTCCGCAAATATAATGCCTTCATCTGCGGCCGCCTGCCGTGGTTCGAGCGCCGTTCCACGCGTGACGGCGCCAAGGGCGATTTCATCCTGGCCGCGGTCGACGGGTCTGTGAAATTCGACCTCATGGCCCCCGATGTTCTCGACCGGATCGCCCGGTACATATACGGCCGGTATGACAATGACATGGACCGGCTCCAGGGCGCCTCGTCGTTTTTCCACCAGCGCACCGTGACCCGCCACTCGGGGAGCGGCTCAGCCTTCGGCGACATCGACGCGGCCGGCCTGTTCCGCCTCGGCGCCGCCCTCTGCGGCCACCGTGCCCAGGCGCTCACTCTTTTCCTCAAGCACATGGATTGCCAAACCGCCCGGCGCAAGCACTGGACCCACTGTCTCGGCCTGGCGGGCCACATCGTCACACTGGTAGACCCGTCCTGGTCGATCCGCGACGATGACCACGGCTTCGAAGACCACCTAGTCCTCGATCCCGACATCGGCCAGATGCTCATATCCCTTGACAACACCCGCATCGCCACCCTGACGGAGCTCCGCGCCCACCGGGACATTTCCTACCGCTCAAATTTCAACAACTTCCGCCACGGCCACGAGTTTTATTACGCGACCGCTCACCAGACCTTCGACGAACCGACCGTGTGTGGGACATTCCCGGACTATCTACAATAGAGAGGGAACTATCGGCCAAGCCTGTGGCCGGTGCCCGGTGGAAGAAGCGGGGTCAGGCATGAGCAGATCCCGCCTTGCGGTAGGGTTAGGGCAGAATTTACCCCGGTTAGCCGCAGTGCGGTCGCATCGAGGGGCCTGTCCGAGGTCAAGGAGTTTTCATAAAGGGATTGAATGACTGATATACCGGAAAGAGATTGGAGAACACTCAAGTCATTCGAGAAGGATATGCTGGATCTTGCATACCGGCGCATTCTCGACAAGGCGAAGCAGATCATCGCAGACGGCGATAAAGATGCCCATACGAGATACTGCGACCTATTCAGGATGCTCCGTAGCGAAGACCGGTCGATCGCCCGTAAGTTCAATGACCTGAAGAGGAGCAATACGCTCATGCAGGTTTCTTTATGGAAGGCCGATGATCTGCTCACGGACGATCAATTGCAGAGGTTCTCCAAGGAAACTCAGGAGCGCATCCGTCGGTTGGCGGAAGTCATTTGAAATGGAGTGGCAATATTGTTGAAGGCATGGATGTAAACATGAAATGGGCGATGGTCTTAACCATACTCGCCCTGCTGGTATGGATGGGTCTATGACGGCGATGGCACAAAGCAGGGCCGGGGGGATTACGCCTTGCGAAACCGTGGTCAGGGCCTATATCGCGGCCAACGGGGGCAGATATGCCGTCGCCAACAAGTATGTCCAACCCTGCGTCCTCAGGGAAGTGGCCCGGACGCGCAGACAAATGGCAAGGCAGTTCAGTGTTTTTGAAGAATTGGATCCCTTGTTGGCGGACGACCCGCAATTCCGGAGATGGGTGGCATCGTTCGGCTGCCTTATCCGCTTGATGATCCACGATCCGAACTGGAGTTGGAAAGAGTCCATACACAGGCGTTCACTGGCGAAGGTGGAGATCACGCGGGTCACTGTAAGAGGCAATCGCGGCAAAGTTTATTTCAAGTTGCACCTGAGGAACGGTAAAATTGTCAGGGATGACGAACCGGTCGTGCGACTTAAGGGCCGATGGTTCATCGGGGAACCGGGCGGCATATGAACAGAGTCGGTCGGTTAATGCCTGCCGGCCCAATATTATGCGAGATCATATCCACTTCGATCAACAAACGGACATCCTGATGGTTTCCCCCTTGCGAAACCGGGGACACTGGATATAATACCGCCCGTTTAGGGGCTTGCCCCGATTTGCGTTCTTTTTGATTTCAATCTGAAATCGGTTATCGGTCTTCGGTCATCCGTCATCGGTCATCCGACCTCTGACCTCTCTTCTTAAAGGAATCCCATGGCCAAGGAACAACAGCTCCGCACCGCGATCACGCCCACGCGCGCGGTCGATTACCCCGAATGGTACCAGCAGGTCATCAAAGCGGCCGACCTAGCCGACAACTCGCCTGTGCGCGGGTGCATGGTCATCAAGCCCTGGGGCTATGCCATTTGGGAGAACATGCAGCGCACGCTTGACGGCATGTTCAAGGCTACGGGCCATGTGAACGCCTACTTCCCGCTCTTCATCCCGCTTTCGTTCATGCAGAAGGAGGCGGAGCATGTGAAGGGGTTCGCCAAGGAATGCGCCGTGGTGACCCACCACCGGATCGAGGACGACGGCACGGGCAAACTGGTGCCGGCCGGCGAACTGGAGGAGCCCATGGTCGTGCGGCCGACTTCGGAGACGATCATCGGCGCCATGTACGCCAAGTGGGTCCAGTCCTACCGCGACCTGCCGGTGCTCATCAACCAGTGGGCCAACATCGTCCGCTGGGAGAAAGTGACCCGTCCCTTCCTGCGCACCGCCGAGTTCCTGTGGCAGGAAGGCCACACCGCCCACGCTACTGAGGAAGAGGGCGAGGAGGAGACCTTGCGTATGCTCGAGGTCTACCGCCGCTTCTTCGAGGAGGACCTGTCCATTCCGGTAGTACCGGGGGGCAAGAGCGATTCCGAGCGGTTCGCCGGAGCGCAGCGCACCTACTCCGTAGAAGCGCTGATGGCCGACGGGCGGGCGCTGCAAGCCGGCACCTCCCACAACCTGGGCCAGCACTTCGCCAAGGTCTTCGACATCACCTTCCTGGACAAAGACGGGCAACGCAAGCACGTGTGGCAGACCAGTTGGGGCGTCTCCACCAGGTCCATTGGCGCACTGGTTATGGTGCATGGCGACGCCGCCGGTTTGGTAATGCCACCCAAGGTGGCGCCCATTCAGGTGGTCATCGTCCCCATCTACAAGAACGACCAGGAGCGCGCCGAGGTCGCCCGGCTGGTGGCCGAAGTCGAGGCCAGCCTCAAGGAGCAGGTGCGGGTGCAGGCCGACTGGCGTGAGGAGTACACTCCCGGCTGGAAGTTCAACGATTGGGAGCTGCGCGGCGTGCCCCTGCGCCTGGAAGTCGGCCCCAAGGACGTCAAGCGGCAGCAGGTGGTGCTGGTGCGGCGCGACAACCGGCAGAAGTCCTTCGTGCCTAAAGAGCAGGTGCCCGCGCAGGTCCAGGCATTGCTCCAGGACATCCAGCAGGCCCTTTTCGACCGCGCTGTC
>JBDREB010000028.1:0-3548 GCA_043820325.1 Planctomycetota bacterium
AATAAGGGCATGCAGGAATATACGGAGACGAAGGGCGATACGGGGGAGGGCGGCAATGTACTGCGCGTCACCCTGGAATTTGCCGACGGCTCGATACGGGAAGCCCAGGCATCCCGCATCGACCCGGCCTGTATCCATGTATCGCTGGCAGGGATATGCGATCCATCTGATCGGTACGCCCGAACCGTACGGCACGGTCACGCCGCGGGTGGGATCGACGGGAACCGCGTCCTGGCGATGGCCGCGCAAGCACTTAAGGACGAAGATGCCGGGGTCCGTATGGCCGCGGTGTGGGTGTTGAGCGGGATCGAAGGGCCCCAGGCGCTTGCAGAGCTGCGCATGGCGCTGGATGACAATGATGGCGATGTCAGGCGCAGTATCATCCAGGCTGTTTTCAATGCCGGCGGTCATGCCGATCCGGGATTCCTTGGAAGAATGATGGGTGATGCTGATGGGGGTGTCCGCAAGTGTGCTGTTGAGGCGGTTGACAGCATCGTCGGGGACCAGGGGTTGGCATTGCTTGAAAAGGCGCTCAAAGATGCCGATGCCGAGATCCGCACGGCGGCCGTGGAGATGCTGGATTATTCCAGTGGCGGCAAGGCGCAGGTGCTTTTTAAACAAGCGCTTTCCGATCCCTCGAAAAATGTCCGTGGCAAAGCGATCGAAATGGTTGGCCGGATCGGCGGGCACACTGCCTACGCATTTCTTGAGAACAGCATGCATGTGGAATCCAGTCGGAATGTTGCCTAGGCTGTGGGCAGCGTTGATAGTGATCTGGCCTTGTCCCTGGCGGAGCGGGCTTGTGGAGATGCGGAGGCGACAGTCCGGGGGAGCGCAGTCTGGGCGGTGGGACTGATCGGCGGCGACCGGGCGCTCGCGATCGTTGAACGGGCGCTCGCGGACCCGGATGCCAGCACCCGCTTCAGTGCTATGGAGACGATCGGCAAGATCGGCGGCGAAAGGGCCCTGGCATTGATCGCAAGCCGCCTTGACGATACGGATCCCGCCGTGCGCAACAGCGCGGTCCTGGCCCTGCGTTGGATGGAAGGGGACAGGGTGCGTGTTCTCTTGAGAAAAATGATGGGGGACCAGGATTTACAAGTCCGGATGAGTGCTGTGACGGAGCTGTGTGTGGTTGGCGATGTGAGAGACATGGATGTGGTGGTCGCGGTCCTGGCGGACGAAGGTGCGTATATGCGTGCGGTTGCTATCTCCGCGGCGGGACGCCTTGGCGGTGATGCAGCAGTGGCCGCGATCGGGAATGCGCCGGCTGATGCTGGTGTGCGCCTGGCTGCGGTCAGGGCACTGGGAGCCATCGGTGGCGATACGGCTTTAACCCTCATTGCGCAGGACATTGCCGACAAGGATTCGCTTGTCCGCCGGCATGTGATCCGGGCCCTTGGTGATTCCTACGACGAGAAGGCCGCAGAACTTCTCAAACGGGCCCTGTGGGACGAGGATGCGGATGTCCGCCTTGACATGGTTAGTGAACTGATCCGCAAGCGCTGGGGGGTTGAACTCCTGCGCGCCAGAGCGGAGGTTGAAAAAGATGAGAAGGTGCAGACCGAACAGGACCGCGGCGGCCGCTCCCGCCGCCGTACCGGCGATCAGGTTGACTTCGATGGGCTCGGTTACGGCCGGGGCGGTCGGCGCGACGACCGCGGCGTTGGCGGCGGCGAGGTCGGCGCCGCACGAGAGGGGCATACGGCGGCCGGCGCCAGGAGCTTGGATTTGCACTTGGGGCAGGTTGCGGGGGTTGTGTCCGGTGTTGTCATGATCGTACCTTTCCTTCTATCGTTTCTGGATGGAGGATTCAAATGATCGCATATGTTCCGAAGCGGACTGCGCCGCTCTGTCGGTCAGGCCGCGCATTGCCGGTCACACTTCCGCGAGTGTATATTCACGGGTGCCCAGGCCGATGGACTCGGCGTAGCGGACCTGGATGAGCGGGTCGGTCTCGCCGTACCAGGCCTTGATCGGGTCGCGGCCGCATACCCGGACCATGAGGTCGTAGGCGGCCTGGTCGGCGGCCACGATGTCGGTTGCGGCCACGATGCCGACGGGGGGGAGTTCCCCGCCCTTGGCGTCGCCCATGCAGTCGCAGTCCTTGGTGACCTGCAGGATCACATTGATGAACAGGGCCGGACCCTTGATGTTCCTGAGGACCGCGAAGGCGTATTCGGCCATCTTTTCCTGGAGTCCCACCGACGACTCGTCCCAGCGGACAGCGATGGCGTGGACCGGGCAGGTGACCGTGCATTCGCCGCACCCCACGCAGACCTTGGGATCGATGACCGCGCACTTGTCCACGGCGATGGCGTGGACCGGGCACCACTTGGCGCATTCGCCGCAGGCGGTGCATTTCTTTTTGTTCACGACCGGCAGGATCCCCGAGTGCTGGGCCTGCTTGCCGCCGCGCGAGGCCAACCCCATGCCGATGTTCTTGATGCTGGCGCCCAGCCCGGTCTCGATGTGGCCGGTGACATGGGTCAGGCAGATGAGGGTGTCGATGGACAGCACATCCCGGGCGATCTTGGCCGTGCGGCAGTGCTTGAGGTTGATGGGGACCTCCTGGAAGTTCTTGCCCGCCAGACCGTCGAGTATCACAACGGGCGCGGTGGTGGCGGGATAGGTGTAGCCGTGACCGTGGGCGGTTATGAGGTGGTCGACCGTGTTCGAGCGCTTGCCGGTATACAGGGTATTTGTGTCGGCCAGAAAGGGTTTGCCGCCCCCGCGGCGGCTGGCGCGGGCGATCTCCTTGACTATGGCCGGGCTTACGGTGCGGGGCTTGTCCGCCTCGCCGAAGTGCATTTTTATAGCCGTGAGGCCGCCGTTCTCGAGCACGGCCGTGATCTCGGGCCGGTTCAGGATGCGCCGGAGGCCTTCAAGGGTGTCGGCTTCGCTGGTACCGGGCGGAAGGGGGAGGAAGGTGACCGTGGCCAGCATGCTCTTTGCTTTCAATATGGTTGGCGGGGGACATTATACGGCCCGATAGGGGTTTGCAAATTGTTTTTATCGGGCGGATCACCCGGTGCGGGAACGGGAGCCGGGATAAGAGCTATGGAAGGGGTCTAAAAGTCCAAAGGCCGAAAGGTCCAAAAGTCGAAGGTGGGACTGGTGCTTGAACTGTGCCGATAACCGGGGTTTTCCGCCCCCGCTGTTGTCTGGACCCTGAGCGTAGTCGAATGGGTAGGGGCGGGTCTAAAACCAATGCCGTCTTATGTTGCGTGCAAGGCGGGCAGGTTTAAAACCTGCCCCTACAGCGGAAAAGAATGCTGCGGTTAAAACCAGCGATCCCTCTTTTGCCCCCTTTATTGTGGGGCGGTGTACTAAAGGAATACCCGGCGGTATGGCCGTCTCTCTATCGGATGAGCCGGTGCCTGGATCGGCACCTTGTGCGTCAGGCCCCACTTCAGATTTCCTGATCCCTATCCGTAACCGGTCATGTTTTTCGGAAAAAGGTTTGGCACTTTTTTCGACCCACAGGTGATTGTACGGGGAACATCCGGATGTCAACCGTGTAGGGGCGGGTTTGAAACCCGCCCTCC
>JBDREB010000029.1:0-3954 GCA_043820325.1 Planctomycetota bacterium
GCTCCAAGCATGGCGCAGATAACTTCTGCCTTATTCGCTCAATCATCTCGACAACCGTCAAGCAGACCGGTAAGGTCATGGATGCCATAGGTGCCTTGACCAAAGGGATTCCACCAGATATCAGCACCTGAATAGTAACCGGCCGTGAGCATGAACCGCACCTCGCCGGCGCAGGTCGGCGGCACGATCACCGTGTCAGCGTCCAGCCGGTGCTCCGCCTTGAGCTTGAAGAGGCCCGGTTCGGCCTCAGCCAGTTTTTCGCGCAGTTCACCGTACCACCCGGGATGGATGAAATCGCCCGTGCCCATCACCTGGATGCCCTTGAGCTGGGCCCAGGCGTCCAGGTACTCAGGGACCAGGTCGCCGCTCGTGGCCAGCGAGTGGTGGGAATGGATATGCAGGTCGGCGATGAATTTCATTGCGTCTCCCGGCCGCCCCGTTCCTGTTGCGCCCCTTCAGCCGCCTTGCGGCAGAAAAACTGCTGCAGTACACCGAAGGCCAGTTTGCGCCGGAGGCGGCTGTCCACCACGCCCTTGCGGTTGAACCCGCGCTGGGTCTCGTTCTGACGCAGGGGCGACTTGAAGTCCATCAGGAGCCAGGTCGATACCCCGGCGCAGTGGGCGGTCCGCTCCCAGAGCCGGATCTGCCCTTCGTAGATGGCGGCCATGAACTCCTCGGTCCAGCGCTCAGTCCGTTTGCCGTGCCGGCCCCAGGGCGCGCACCCGCCCGTCTCGGTGATGAGCAGCGGTTTGTTCAGTGGCGATACCAGGGTGCAGCGGCCGACCTCGTCGGGCCGTTTCTGGTACCAGCCAAGGTACTGGTTCCACCCCACGACATCGGCCGCGGTGCAGGCCTTGTCGGCCAGTTTGTAGGTCCACGGATCGCCGGGCTGTTCCCCGCCCATGGTGGCGAAGCTCACCAGACGGGAGGGATCGAGCCGTTTGGCCTGCCGGCACAGGTCGCGGACCAGCCGGTCGCGGGCCGGAACGCCCGTGGGCGGCGTTTCGTTGGCCACGGACCAGATCACCACCGAGGGCCGGTTCAGGTCGCGGTCGATGAGCGCGGCCGGCGACCGCCGCGCCTGGTCGCGCACGGAAGACGCATTGAAATCAGGCTTCCAGTAGACCGTGATCTCGGCCCAGAGCAGGAGCCCCAGCCGATCGGCATCGAGCCGCCAGTTGGCGAACTCCCGGGCCGAGTCGGGCGCGAACCAGAGCCCCAGCCTGAGGCCAGCCTTGCGTACGGCTCCGGCCACGGGCGCCAGCCCCCGCGGCAGCCGGACCGGATGGGCGGACCAGAAATCCGGGTCGGCGGCCCAGAACCCCTCCCAGACCCCGCCCAGTTCCTTGGCCCGGGCCGAGTTGGCGGTGATGCCGCGCTGCCAGCCGTCGTCGAGCTGCAGTACATCAACGCCCAGCCTGGCGGCCGCCTCGATCTCGCGCAGGAGGAACCCCTCCTCGATCCGGCTGTCCCGCGACCGGTCGCCCCAGGTGTTGCTCATGAAAAGCGGCACGGCGTGGTTGGAATGGACCGGCCGCTGCTTGCGCTGGAAGACCTGTAGCGCCCGGATCCGTCCGGTCGGGCCGCCGTCGTAAGGAACGGCGGCATACGGCTCAGGATCGGTCGCCCCTGCGGCGACCAGCAGTTCGAGGGTGAAGCCCTTTCCTTTGACCGGTGTCAGCCGCAGGTCGTACTCTGATCTTACCGGCCGGGCATGGGGGAGGGCGGCGCGGCGGATGAAAACCGTTCCCTCCCCGGTGGCCGGGTTTTCGAGTGCGAACAGGTTGCCCTCGAGCTCCAACCCCTCCGACGGATGCAGGAGCCATTCCCGCTCCTGGACCAATTCATTGTGGCTATCGGTCTGGTCCATGAGCAAGACCTGGATAAGGCGCCAGTGGTAGGTGTCCAGCGTGAGCGTGCGGGCGGCGCGCAGGGACGGTGCGCCCGCGCCGGGCCCGCCGTCAGCGCCAGACTCGATGCCCGAGGGGGGGATGGTTTTCATGATGGTTCCTTGCCGGTACGGCCGCCGAGGACCCGCACTTCAGCAGGGGTCAGGTGCCGGTAATCCCCCTTGGCCAGGCCGCCGAGGCAGAGGTCACCGATCGCCACCCGGACCAGGGCCCTGGCTTCCAGACCGAACGCTTCGAGCATGCGGCGGATCTGACGGTTTCTCCCTTCGTCCAGCACGATCTCGAGCCAGGCGTTCTTTTCGCCCTGCCGCAGGATACGGGCGGCCGATGCATGCAGCCGTTCGCCGCCGCAATCGACCCCGGTGCGCAGTTGTTCCAGAAGCGCTTCGTCCGGGACGGCGTCAACCTGCACATGGTAGGTGCGGGGCACATGCGTATCCGGGTTCATGAGCCGGTTCGCCCATTGCGTGTCGTTGGTGAAAAGGAGCAAACCCTCGCTGGCCATGTCGAGCCGCCCCACGGCCGAAACCCGCGGCAGACGGGCATCCTTGAGACGGGCATATACGGTCTCCCGGCCTTTCTCGTCCTGCGTCGTGGTCACCAGCCCGCGCGGCTTGTTGAGCATAAGATAAATCCGCGCCGCGGCCCTGGCCGCAGTGCCATCGAGGGTGATCAAATCCCGGTCGGGATCGACCCGCAGGGAGCGATCATGGACGGTCCGGCCGTTGACGGTGACCCGGCCGGCGGCCACATGTTGTTCGCCTTCCGACCGGGAACAGACGCCCAGCTTCGATAGCGCGCGGGCGATGCTGACCCGGGCCTCGCGGGAACCGCCATGCGGCCGATGGAAGCGATCCAACTTCACCCCCGCATGTCCGGGACGACCGGGAACGCGATCAGCCGCAGATGGCGGGCCGCGATCCACGCCGCCGGCAGGAAAACCGCGGACATGGGTCCCGATCGCCGGGCCGTTTACTTTATCTCGAGCAGTTCGACTTCGAAGACGAGGACGGCGTTGGGCGGGATGCGCCCGCCGGCGCCCTGGGGACCGTAGGCCAAGTCGGCCGGGATCACCAGTTTGTATTTGGCGCCCACGCTCATCAACTGCAGGGCCTCGGTCCAGCCCTTGATGACCTGGTTAACACCGAACTCGGCCGGTTTATCACGCTGGATCGAGGAATCGAAGACCGTGCCGTCGATGAGTTTGCCTTCGTAGTGGACCTGGACCTTGTCGGTGGCCTTGGGTTTGGCGCCTTCGCCTTCCTTGATCACCGTATACTGCAGACCGGAGGCGGTCACGATCACGCCCGGCTGTTTCTGGTTCTCTTCCAGGAACGCCTTGCCCTTGGTAACATTCTCATCCCCGGCCTTTTTCGTCTGTTCCGCCCGGAGCTCCTGCATCCGCCGCATAAGCGCGTTGCGGGCCATTTCCATCTCCATGTCCGAAAGGGCGGGCTTGGCGTTGTTCAAACCATCGTTGAACCCCTTCAGGAAGGCATCCACGCTGACTTCTTTGCTCAGGTCCTTCAGGCTACGCCCGACCTCAAGCCCGATGACATAGCTCTGGCGCTCACCGGCGGTGGTGAGGCCTGTATTAACTTCAGGGGCCGCCGGAGCCGTTTCAGGGGTTACCGCCGGCGTTGCGGCCGGTTCGGCCGCCGGGACGGGGGCGGCCGCATCCGTGGCGGGGACAGGAGGGGGTTCAGCCGACACGAGGACAAAGGTGCATACCATTGCCAAGACCATCAGGATGCCTGCGACCGCCAGATACTTCATGACCAATCCTCTCAATAGTTGAATACCGATAAACGCAAGACATTGTACGGGTTACAATGAATATGCAAGCAAAACTTGGCGCAAAAGGCCCCTCCTGGTCGGCCCGGTATTCCGGGACCAGAATGAGCCACTTCAGATTTCCTGATCCCTATCCGTAACCGGTCATGTTTTTCGGAAAAAGGTTTGGCACTTTTTTCGACCCACAGGTGATTGTACGGGGAACATCCGGATGTCAACCGTGTAGGGGCGGGTTTGAAACCCGCCCTCC
>JBDREB010000030.1:0-2456 GCA_043820325.1 Planctomycetota bacterium
GGAGGGCGGGTTTCAAACCCGCCCCTACACGGTTGACATCCGGATGTTCCCCGTACAATCACCTGTGGGTCGAAAAAAGTGCCAAACCTTTTTCCGAAAAACATGACCGGTTACGGATAGGGATCAGGAAATCTGAAGGGAGGAATATGAGACGCACCGCCGGGGACTGGGTGCGGGGAAAATAGAGAAGCGCACAATGCTCAATTATCAAACAAACCGGGGCGTGTTTGGGGCGCCCGGAAAATACTTGTGGACTATTGGATATTTGCGGCGATAATATGGGCAGGCGCGGCGGTCGCGCCGGGTTGACGGATCAAACGCCATTGAGACGGAATGACCATGGCCGGACGGGCACTGTGTTTGTTCTCGGGCGGGCTGGACAGCCTGCTGGCCTACCACATGGTCCGCCGCCAGGGCGTTGAAATGCAGGCGGTCTGGTTCGATATGACCTTCCAGGGGGCGCATGTGCGCATGGTCAAGGAGGGGCAGGACCGGGCCTGGCTTGAAGCGGAGTTCGAGCGGATATACGGTTTCCCCGTGAAAGTGATACCGGTGTGGACCACATTCTTCGATGCGCTGCGCGAACCCTCGCACGGGTTCGGCGACAACATGAACCCCTGCATCGACTGCAAGATCATCATGCTCCGGCAGGCGCGCGTCCATCTGCATGAGCACGGGTACGATTTCATCGTTTCGGGCGAGGTGCTCGGCCAGCGGCCGATGTCGCAGAACCGGGCCTCGTTGAACCTCATCGCCAAAGAAGCCGGCGTGCAGGATGTCCTCCTGCGGCCGCTTTCGGCGCGGCATCTGCCGGCTTCCCTGGCCGAGGAAAAGGGCTTTGTGCGGCGCGAGGAACTGGGCGAGATCCGGGGCCGGTCGCGCAAGCCCCAGATGGCGCTGGCAGCCGAATACGGGATCACCAGTTACCCCCAGCCCGCGGGCGGGTGCCTGCTCACCGAACCGCGGTTCTGCGACCGGCTGGGCGATCACCTGCGCCGCGGCGGCGTGCTCGATGAAACGACCTCGGCCATGATCACCACGGGCCGGCATTTCCGCCTGGCCACCGGCGCCAAGCTCATCTGCGGCCGCGACCTGGCGGACAACACCTACTTGGAACGGGTCGCCGCGGGGCATATCCTCATCCAGCCCCTCGGTCCCCCGGGGCCCACGGCCCTGCTTGACGCGACACCGGCCGGTGAGGCGGCCGTGGCCGAAGCCTGCGGGGTGGTCGGCCGGTATATTATCCGGGCCGAGGGCCCGTTTACATTTGAAGTCCGCGGTCCCGACGGGCGCAAAATGACCGTCACCGCGGCTGGAGCCGATCCGGGCCTCGTGGAAAGGATGATGATATGAAGCGCCGTGGTTTCACACTGGTCGAACTGCTGGTGGTGATCGCCATTATCCTGCGAGGGACTTGCAAAACATCTCGGTGAGGTCTTATTGACAAGGGCGGGACATAATGACATGTGCGGGTCGCGGGTTGTGTTGGTGAAAAAGGCACTGAATTGTATCACGGGCTTCAGTAACAGGCCTTGTGTGGCGGTTGAAATTTGGAGGAATCGGCCTCCGGTCATGTGGCCCCCGTCACCACCCGCGGTGGTGTTTTACGACAGTCGACCGCCCTACGCGCGGGGTTTCAGCACAGCATCGTGAGCAGTTGCTCGACAGCGATAACCAGCAATCCGAAGGACAGGTGGGCCGCCACCTTCACCGGGCCCCGCACCCGGACATGCCGTCCGCCGTGGTTGTCGTGCAGGTGGGAATTGACCCGCTCGGCACTGCTGCGAGGGGCGATAGCGCATAGCTTGGGCCGGTGCGAATTTCTTCTTCTCGCCGCGCCGGGGGTTGTGATCGATGATGGCGACATGGCCAAGGCGCGCGGACATGTGGCGGATGGGAGCGGCGTCGTAGGCGGCGTCGGCCAGGTCGTAGAGACTGGTGACGCGCGCGGCGCTCCAATTGGGTTGGGCACGGCATACCAAACCCCGGAACATCTGCCACAAAGTCACCAAGTCACAAAGGTAGATCCGGGTCGGGTTCGGATCAAACCCCGCACACTTTAGTGTCTTTGTGACTTCGTGGCACATCATCTTTCTCCGCATTGCCGCCTGACTGTCGTGCAGGCCGGCGGAGGTCAAGAGCTGGCTCACGGGCACATCGCCATCGGCCACATCCAGGTGCAGTTTGAAGCCGCGCCACGACAGCTTCTTGCCTTGGCTATCCTTCTTGACGCCCTGATCGCAGGCTCGCGGCAGGTCGGCGAGATTTTCATTCGGTGTACGGTCGAGTTGGCGTTGCAGGCGCGTGGGATCGGGCACGACGGGGGCTTGAACTTCGGCGGGTGGCGCCATGGGCTCGGATTCTTTCTTCGCGGCCTTTTCGCGCGCGTGGATGGCGGTGGCGTCGCGGCTGATGTGTCCGACGAGCTTGTCGGCGTAGCGCACCTTGATCATGGC
>JBDREB010000031.1:0-18236 GCA_043820325.1 Planctomycetota bacterium
CATCACTCTGCACCGCACGCGAAATGGATAGGTTATTTATTTACGGGCACTAACCACCCAAACCGGCCTATGGTTGATTCACGCGCCTGGCTGACGCCAAAAAGTGCCAAAGCATTTTCCGCCCGGATCAGGAAATCTGCAATTATCAATGCTCAAGTGAAGAGCAAGAGGCGGTAGATCCCGCACCTACATGACCAGACACCCGGACCGCACACGGAAGCATGGACCTGCCGGATCCCCATTTCCCAGATCGTACATCGCACATCGGCGATCGTACATTCCCCCGCGTGCCCCCGGCCCCTCATTGCAGCAGGAAGAACTCCGGGCCGACCAGCAGGCGCCCGGCCTGTTCGCTTGAGATCTGCAGGATATACACCTCGCTGTCCGTTTGAACCAGTGCGTTGCCTTGTTCGTCGCGGATCCCGGCCACCGTCACCGTCCGCCGTTCCCCCGCGGCGGAAAGGATCGTGATCACCAGCACGGGGGCATCGAAACCCATCCGGCTCCGGCCGGCCTCGTCCGAACGGTATTCAAATACGCTGTCCGCCCGCATGGCCTGGAGCAGTTCCAGATAGGTCCGGACCGCGGGGACATCCGTGCGCGCGTCCGGCACGCCCGCATGCGACCAGGCATCCCCGGCGCGAGCCAGTGTCACCTTCAGGCCGCGTTTGGGGTATTCCAGCACCAGGCCCGTGGCGCCGGCGATATCGCCGGTGATCACCGACCGGTCCACGAATTCACCGCGCAACAGGTCCACCAGTGCTGGCGCCACGGTGAACACCATGTTGGCCAGATCATGCCGGACGAACACATTGCCGCTCTTATCCGTCCGGCTGGAGACCGTAAACAGGAAAAGCTGGTCCGGCTCGGGCCAGAAATTCTTGGCCGGGTCCAGGTCGGCGGGGGCCTTGAAGTGCACCTCCACCTTCATTTCCATGACCGCGTCATCGAAGGTGTCCGGCGGCACGGTCTCGGGGGACGGCATGTCCTCGAACACCATCCCGGCCAACCCGGCGGTCAGGGATTCGAACCGGTCCGGCGCGATATGGCGGGTCAGGAGCGGCTCCTTCAGATACCAGCCCTCAAGTTCGCTCCAGTAGAACTTGTAGGACCGGTCGGCGCGGGTGATCTTGACCCGGTCGATGCGCGCCTTGTCGATCCCGGTGACCGTCCGGTCGGCAAAGGCCCGGGCCGGCCGGGTGAGGAATCGCAGGATGTCATACCGGACGGTATAGATCTCGTTGGCGTCCACCGCCTTGAAATACACCTCGTCGCGGCCCGGCACCTGGTCCCCGAAATAATAACAGCGCGAGACCGTTTCCTCGCCGCCGACCGTTTCCTCGATGGTCAGGATCGTCAGGGGATACTGGAGGCCGCAGCGGCCGATGTCGGCCACATCGTCGGAAACGAAATCAGAGACCCGGAAATCCCGCAGCAGGTCAAGCATCAACCGCGCCATGGCCGGCGCCACCGGCGCGTCGAACCGCTCCACCACGGTCCAGGCGCCCGAGGGCTGGCATTGGAACGAGGTCACGCGATCCCCCCGTTCCACGCGGATGGCGGTCACCATGGCCGCATCCCCTTCGAACAGCCGCCGCAACACGAAAGAGACGAAACTGCGGTTGACCGTATTGAAGACCAGTTCGTATACATAGCCGATCTGCCCGGTCCGGCGGTTCAGCATGATGTACCGGGCGGACTCCATCATGTCGGCCGCCCCCTTGTAGAACACGATGGATTCGGACACGCCTTCCGCGGCATATGCGGTGAACTCCAAAAGCGGTTCCCGGTCGCGGATCAGCGCCTGCAGGCGGTCCTCCAGCGAATCGAACCGGAGCCCGGTCAGCAGATCGAGATAGGTGCGCACCGCCCGCCCGTCGGCCATGACCGTCCGCGGCCGGCGCACCTGCCAGCCGCCCCCCTCCACGCGCACGCATTCCAGGTCATTGGCCCGGAACGGCGGCGCGGCCGCGCCATGGATCTCGAACCGGAGGATGGCCTCGCTGCGCACCAGCACGATGCGGTCGTCGGCCAGGTTGAAGAGCACCGCCTCGGTGGCATGGCGGACCTGGATCGACAGGAGGTGGATCGCGGTCTCGTCCGTACCTACCAGGCAGAACACCCCGCGGCCGGCACGGTTGTCGGTCCCGATCCGTATGACCTGGGTGGTCCCATCGGCAAAGGTCAGGGTCAGCTGCGTGGCGGTGCCGTCGAATCCCCAGTCCTCAAGGGGACGGCCCTCCCGGGGGATGCGATCGATCAGCCGGGTGGCGTTCAATCCGTTGAAAAAGGTCAGGATTTGATCCTCCCGGGCGGGGATGGAATAAGCCCCCGTGGCCTTGTTGAGGATCCAGTACCGGCCGCCCTGGTAGGAGACGGTGACGGCCGCCCCCTCCTTGATCACATGAATGCCCACGGCATTGGCGCTGGTGCGGCCGCCGCCGTAGAGGTCCACCGCGGGCACGGGGGCGGGGGTCATCACCCGCTGGAGCAGGAAGTACCCCCCGGCCACCGCGGCCAGGACACCCAGCAGGATCAGTGTGTGCCGGAACGCCATGGGATCACCTCCGGTCCCACCAGACGAGCACGGCGACGCCGAGGAAGAGGAACGGCAGCACCAGCACGCTGATGTAGAATACGGCTTTGCGGGTCGTTTCGGACATCACGATCGTGACGAGCGTGAAGTTGCGGCTGATGGCGAAGCTCTCCTTTTTCAGGAGCCAGTTGACGGCATCCCGCAGGACCTCGCGGTTGTTGCGCACGACGATCGACCGGTTGGTCGCGATCCGGCCGCTGCCGATCACCACGATGCGGCGGTCGGACTCGCCCTCGGCCGATCGGGAATAGGCCAGCGCGCCCAGCACACCCCTGGCGCAGAGGTTCTCCTTCTGCCCATCGAATTTCCGGTCGGCCCCGATGACATCCTCGATCCAGGTCTGGTCGCGCATGTCCAGAAACGGAACGACCGCCCCGCCGCGGCCGATCAGGAGCGGCGTGCATTCGGGCATGACCAGCTGGTAGGGCCGCGCCTGTGTGATCTCGTTGCCCGGCTGCGGCTCCACGAACAGGGCGGCCGGATCATCGGCCATGTGCCGGGACATGTTGCATACCAGGCCGCCCGTCAGCATGAACCCCTCCCCGGCCAAGAGCCCCAGCAGGCCGCCGCTGTTCACGAAGAGCGCCGCATCGGCGATGGCGCCGGTCGCCTTCAGTTCCTCCTGCACGGCTTTGAACGGGATCTCCGAGAACCCGGGCCCCGCGCATACCAGCAGGTTCCGGCGTTCGCGGTCCAGGTAATCCCGGATGATGCGGACCTCCTCCGGGGCGAACAGGGAAACGGGCAGGCCGGAGTCGGGATCGGTGTGATGCTGGGGATCGATGATCACCAGCAGGTCGCAATCCCCGGGAACCTTGCCGGCCCCGGGCAGGAACAGTATTTCGTAATTGATATACTCCCGCTCCAGGAGGAACGCGAACTGGGAGAGGCCGCCCGGGGAAGCGTCGTCCAGGCGCGGTTCGCCATGCCCGGTGAGGACATAGACCTTCTTTTTGGCGCCGGCGTTACCCCGGGCCACGGTGAGCAGGGCCAGGTCCACTTCCTCCTCGAGCATGGTCTTGGAACTGATGTTCTTCAGGTTCACCAGGCAGGCGTGCTTGTAGGGGTTCTGGCCCGCCTGCTTCATCCGGGCCACCGTGTCGCGGTTGAGGACCACCAGGTAATCCTCCAGCGTGGCCTGCTCCGTGCCCCGGCAGAGGGCGTCCACTTCACGGGGGTTGGCGCGCGGGTCCAGATAGGTCACGGTGAGCTTGGGGCGGAATTCCTCGAACCAGGTCATCAGTTCCAGCTCGGCACGCAGGCGGTGCCGGGCCTCGAAGACCACGATCTCGCAGGGGGCCGGCAGACCCTGGACCACCGTCCGGGTCTCCGGGGCCAGGCTTTTGATCCGGTCCGCGGTGATGTCCCAGCGGGCGCCGTAACGATGGTTGGCGATGCTGACGATGATGAAGATCACCCCCACGATCACGGTGGAAATGACGACATTCGCGCCGGCCACGCCCCGGCGCGAGACCAGCAAGGCATGGATGAGCGTGCGGCGCCGGATGATCCAGGCCAGGGCCAGCAGGCAACCCAGCGCAAAGAGGCCCATCGATATCCGGTCGTACCGGGGCAGGAAGAGCAGGAGGATGACAAAGAGCCCCCACAGGAAGAGCGCGCCGCTCCATAACGGGTCAAAGGTGAAGAGCCGGCGCGAGATATCATCCTCGAGCAGGCTGGTCCACTTGCGTTTTTCAAGGGATTTGACGCTGAGAAAGAGCAGGAGCAGGGTGCCGCTCATGAAAAAGACCACATGTTCCGTGCCGATCACACCGCCCAGGAACGGGTCAAAATGACCCTGGAGCGAGAAATACTCCAGCGCGGCGCCCATACGGCCGCGGAAGACCTTCCCGGAGATCCCCACGATCCAGGTCCCGAACACCAGGAAGGCCAGGGTCAGCACCGCGGCCACCACCTGGCTTTCCACCAGGGAGGAGATGAACACGCCCGCCGCGCAGAAGAAGGCGGCCATGAGGATCAGCCCGGCGTAGGCGGCGAGGATCTCGCCCCAGTTGAACGACGAGGCCGAGAATTGGAGGATGAGGGGAAAAACGATGCTGGCCGCGATAATGGTCAGAAAGAACACGAACGCCGCCCCGAACTTGCCCAGGATCACTTCCGTGTCGCGGACGGGCGCGGTCAGGAGTAACTGCAGGGTACCGGTGCTTTTTTCCTCGGCGATCGACCGCATGGTCAACGCCGGCGCGATCAGGACCAGGATCAGCATGATATGGTTGAACACCGCAGAGTTCATGTACTGCTGGAGGAAGGCGATCCCGTTGGGATACTCCTGAAGGGCGGCCATGACGCCGCCCAGGAAGGTGTTGAACAGGAAGGCCACCACGAAGGTGTAGGCCGCGAGGATGATGTACCCCATCGGCGAGGCCAGCAAGCCGAGCAGTTCGCGGTTCATGATCGGGATCGTTTTGTTCATGGTCCACCCATCTTCAGGGGTTGCGGCCGGCGGGATGCCGGCCCGGGTCAACGCATCGTCACCTCAAGGAACAGGGATTCCAGGCTCTCGCGCCGGCGGGTGAGTTCGGTCAATTCCCAGCCCCGGGTCACCACGGCGCGCGCCACCGCGCCGGGTGTCACGCCCGCGTGCGGGGTGAGCCGGCAGGCCAGGGTCCCCGGGCCGGGTTGTATCCGCGCCAAGTCGCCCAATGTCCGCAGATGGGACTCCACTTCCGCCGCCGGGCCCTGCACGACCACATCCAGGGCGGCCGGCCCGGCGTCAAACCCCTTGAGCGGCCGGTCCAGACAGATGGCGCCCTCGCTGATGATGATCACCCGGTCACACATCTGCTCCACCTCGGACAGGATGTGCGTGCTCAGGATCACCGTCCGTTCATGCCGCAGCTGGGAGATCATTTCCCGGATGTGCACCACCTGCTTGGGATCCAATCCCACGGTCGGCTCGTCCAGGACCAGGATCTCGGGGTCATGGATCAGGGCCTGGGCCAGTCCCACGCGCTGGCGGTTGCCCTTGGAAAGCTGCCTGATCAGCTTGCCCTTGACCGGTTCGAGATTGCAGAGCGTGACCATGCGATCGATCCGGAACGCGATGTCCGCGGCCGGCACATCCCGCAGGCGGCAGACATAGGCCAGATAGGCCGTGACCTTCATGTCGTCATAGAGGGGCACATCCTCGGGCAGATACCCGATCCGGCGGCGGCAGGCCAGCGAATGCGTGAAGGTGCTCATGCCGTCGATCGCCACCATACCCTCCGTGGCGGGAATGTAACCGGTGATGATCTTCATGGCCGTGGTCTTGCCCGCGCCGTTGGGGCCCAGAAACCCCACGATCTCCCCTTTCTGGATGCGGAAGGAGATCCCTTTGAGGGCCGTGAAATCCCCATACCGTTTGTGCAGGTCCGTGACCTCGATCAGGGGGACGGCGGGGGTACTCATCTTTTCCGCACTTCAATGATGTCCGCGAGGGGTATTTCGCTCACCTCGGGCGCGGGACCGCCGGTCCGGATCCGGACCCGCTGGGCCAGAACGGCCAGGTCGATCACCTCCGCTTCCCCCGCCTTGGTCCTGACGATGTCGCCCACCATGGGCATCCCCTCGCCCAGTTCCCGGTAGACCGCGTGTTCATAGCGGAAACAGCATTTCAACCGCCCGCACCGGCCCGAGACTTTGGCCGGATCGAGGGTGGAAGTCTGGATCTTGGCCATTTTCATCGAGACCGGCTCGATCTTGGGAAGGACCAGGCGGCAGCACAGGCTCATGCCGCAGATCCCGCATTCCTCCAGCAGGCGGGCCTCGTCGCGAGCGCCGATCTGTTTCATCTCGATGCGGGTCTTGAACTGTTCGGCCAGGTCCTTGACCAGGTCACGGAAATCGACCCGCTGTTCGGCGGTGAAGTAAAAGGTGACGCGCTCCCCGCCGAGGATGTGCTCGACGAATTTCAGCCGCATGGGCAGGTTGCGGACCCGGATCCGCTCACGGCAGTACCGCAGCTCCTCCATCTGGGTCCCGCTGCGGATCCGTTTCATCCGGCTGATCTCCTCCTCGGAGGCGATGCCGATGACCTTGCCGTCGGTCTCCTCCCGCATGCCGAGGACCAGTTCCTGCTTCAGGACCATGAACTCGCCGATCTCCGTGCCCCGGGGCGTGCGCAGGATCAGCTGTTCGGCGCGCTTGTAATCACAGGACCGGGCGATGAAACTGCCGGCCTGGGCCATGACACCGTAACGGGCGATGATCAGGTATTTCATAGATGCGGCACTCCTTGCAGCTGGGTATTCAAACGCGCCAGCACGCCGTCCAGGACCATCTCGAAGTTCACATTCCGGTCGATCGCCTGCATGGCGTCCATGATCGCGGATGCGGACGCGTCCAGGGCCTCCGCCGACGGCAGGCCGGTCGCGGCGGCCGTGCGATTGCCCTCGAAACAATACACCTCCGGGGTAAGTCCCTGCGCGCGCAGACTGAGGTCCCGGCAATGTTCGAGCATCATCGCCAGGAATTCCCGCACGCCCTCGCGCGCGGGATGCTTGGTGCTGGTCTCGACCCGAAGGGGTTCCCCGCCGGCATCGAACCCGTGCACCAGGCCCGGGGCCTGGTGGATGAGCGCCGCGGTCAAAGCGGGGATGTCCCACGCCCCCGGCGCCTGTAGCTTGCCGTAAAGCCAGTCCCGCATCTTCAGGATCTTATGATCGATGATCTCCCGGGCCCGGGTGACGCTGCCCTGGGCCACCCCGGCCGCCCGGGCCGCTTCGGCCGCGAGCACGCCCTGGCCGTCGACGAGCAGTTCGGCGATGGTGGCGGCCCGGACCGCGCCGAACCGGACCACCTGGCACCGCGAAACGATCGTACCGATGACCTGTTCCAGGTCCTCGGTCGTCAGGACGAAGAGGGTGCCCGGCGGCGGTTCCTCGACGGCCTTCAGAAGGGCGTTGGCCGCCGCGATGTGGAGTTTTTCGGCGTTCTGGACCAGGACGAACTTGCCCCCGCCCCGGCTCGACGAGCGCTGCAGGGCGAACAGCAACTCCCGCACATAGAGCGGGCGGTGCAGCCGGTCGAGGTCCTCCGGCGGGATCGGGCAATCGTCATCGAGGTCACCGATGCGGATGTGTGGTTCCAGGGGGGCGTTAAGCAACTGGACCAGGTCCGGGTGCGTGCCGGCGGCGACAGCCCGGCAGTCTTCGCAGGTGCCGCAGGGCGCGGCGGCCGCCGGATCGGGCCGGCGGCAGAACTTCAGCATGGCCAAGGCCTGCGCGGTCATGGTCTTGCCCACGCCCCGCTGGCCGGCGAAGAGAAGGGCATGGGGCAGGCGGCCGCCAGCCCACGCCTTGCACAGGAAACCGATGACCGCATCCTGGTCCCGGATCGCCTCAAAGGACACGGCCGACCTCCGTCATGACCCGGGCGAAGACCGCGTCGGCGGCGGCGCTGCCGTCCACCACCCGGAAGCGCCCGGGGTCGCGGGCGGCCAGGCCGAGGAACCCTTCGCGCACGCGGGCATGGAAGGTTAGGGACTGCTGTTCCATGCGGTCCAGGACGCGGCCCCGGCGGCGGAGCCCCGTGGCCGGGTCGACATCGACGACCAGCACCAGGTCCGGCACCAGACCCGCGGTGGCGAACGCCCCGATGCGCGCGATCTCTTCCTGGTCCAGTCCCCCGGCATACCCCTGGTAGACCAGGGAGGAGTAGACATACCGGTCGCATACGACCAACCGGCCGGCATCGAGCGCGGGTTGGAGGATCTCGGCCACCAGCTGGGCCCGGCTGGCCATATAGAGCAGGAGCTCGGTCCGACGGTCCATGGCCGTGTTGCGGGCGTCGAGAAGGAGCTCCCGGACCTTTTCACCGATGGGCGTCCCGCCCGGTTCGCGCGTCATGAGCACCGCCGCGCCCCGGCCCTCCAGCGCGGCGGTCAGGCGGCCGGCCTGGGTCGATTTGCCCGACCCGTCCGGCCCTTCGAACACGATGAAACGGCCCCGGCTCATGGCGTGTCGCTCCGGGGACCCGGTGCGGCCGGGACCGGCATCAGGCTCACACGGCATTCCCGCGCGATCACCGGTTCGTCGCCGCACAGCAGGGCGAAGCTGTAGGTCCCTTCGCTGGGAAAGGCCAGGCCGGCGATGTCATAGACCATCTCCACCACGGCCTTGGCGCCGCCCCGGAATTCGATCGGCCCCTTCGCCGCGAAGATCTCGACGCCGTTCTGGTCGGTGCACACCAGCCGCCCCTCGTATTGGCCATGACCATCCGTCAGAGCGATGTAAATGGAAAAATGCTGGGCCCGGAACGGGAACTTGCCGGCGACCATGTTGGAGAATATCCCGATCAGGCTCTTTTTCTCGGTGCGCTTGTCGATGATGATCCCGTCGCACAGGACCATCGCCAGTGGTACGGGCTTGATCATGGCGCGGTGATGGTGAACCAGGCGACCTCGGGCCGGCACAGGAACCGCACCCGCGGCACAAACCAGCCCCCCCCTTCCAGGCCCCACCCCCGGTTGACATACAACGCGGCCGGGCCGAGGTCGTACCGCCCCGCTTCGAACGCTTTGCCGAAGCGGGAGCAAGTGATCAGCGCCCCGTACCAGGGCAGGCGCACCTGGCCCCCGTGCGTATGGCCGCACAGGTACAGATCGAACGCCCGGACCCAGGGTTCCCGGGCCAGATCGGGCTTGTGGTAGAGCAGGACCGCCGCGCCTGCACCGGCCGCCGGAATCGGCAGGGCGGCGGCCGCGGCCAGCAGTTGTTCAGCCCGGCCATCGTCGGCGCCGGCCAGAAGGAGCCGTGCCCCATTGGGCAGGGCCGGGGATACCAGGCCGCCGTCGAGGAATGTAAATTCATGTTTCAGCATGGCCAGCTCCGCCGGAAAACACACATCGATGTTGCCCGCGATCAGGTAGACCGGCGCCACGGCCCGGACCCGCCGGAGGTAGGCGGCCGCCAGAGGGAAACATTCCCCGCGGTTGACCAGGTCACCGGTAATAAGTATCATGTCGGGCGCGATCGTCCGCAACATTCCCAGCAATTTTTCCTCCGGCCGGCCGATCGTCTCCAGGTGGAGGTCGCTCAGATGGACTAGGTTGACCACCGTGCCCGGGACCATGCGGGCGCTCACCACGCGGTGCCGGGTGAGCTCCGGCTGGCGGGGCTCGATGAACAGCCCGTACAGGATGGCCGCCGCCTGCAGGGGCAGGAGCACGGCCACGGTCACACGGGCCCAGCCGGCCCCCGCAGACGCCGCCCCAGGGGCGACCGGGCGGACCACCCGGACAATGGCGACCACATTCACCGCTGTCACAAACCCGAACACACCGAGAAACAGGCCCAAACGGATGAGATCACCTGCGAACATGTTTACATCCCGGTCCAAAGACCGATGAAATACGGGCGGCTGTACCGCCGGTTTGACATATTGCCTTCAATTTTTTCGAGTTATCACGGCGATCGCCGGACGGAGATCCCGTCCCGTTCACACGCATTATACCGGCCGGGGAAAGGAATTGCAAGGAAATTCATCGGACGAGCGGCCATCGCGGCCGCGGGATCAGAGCTTTTTGGTGGAGACCTCTTGTTCCGCATCCTTGGAGTATTTCCACACATTCAGGAACTGCGCGATGTCGCCCACCGGAAAATTCCCCAGCCGGGCCTGGGTCAGCAGGTCCTGTTTGTAGACCGGCGCGGGGGCCTTACGCCGGACCACCATGCCCTGCCCCCGACTCAGGCGCATCCGGATCACACCGGTCGCATTGCCCTGGACCCGCGTGAAGAAATCGCAGATCGCCTCGCGCAGGTCCGTGAACCAGTTGCCCTGATAGATCATCCGGCACAGGTGCCGCGCCAGGACCTCCTGGATGTCGACGATCTCGTTCGACAGCGTGATGTCCTCCAACGCCTTGTGGGCGGCATTGATGAGTTGCGCGGCCGGCGCTTCCTGGTAAATACGGGTCTTGATGCCGAGGAGCTCCTCCTCGATGACATCCATGCGGCCAATCCCCTGTTCGTGACCGAGACGGTGCAGTTCGGCCAGCAGGGTCAGCCCGTCCATTCGCGTCCCGTTGAGCCCGACCGGCAGGCCGTGCTCGAACTCGATGTCGATCATCCGCTGCTTCTGGGTGCGGGCGCTCCGCGCCCCCGACGGCGGCGGCAGCAGTCCCTCGGGCAGTTCCTTCCACAGGTCCTCGCTCCGGCCGCACCGGACCCGCCCGCCCCAGACGGTCTGTTCGACCTGGAACTCGCCGCGGAGCGACGCGGGCTGCGGCAGGTTGTTGCGGCAGGCATAGCGCTGGAGGTCCGTGAGCGTGCGGAACGGCCACTGCGCCTGCACGGAGAGCACCTGCAGGCCGGGGGCGATCGCGGCGAAGAGGGAATTGTACCGGAGCTGGTCGAGGCTGAACGGATCGGCCACAAAGCCGACCAACCGGCAGCCGTTGTCCTCGGCGATACCGGTCATCTCCTTGGCGATCAGCGGGCGCGTGAGCGCGCCGACAAGGTAACTCCCATTGCGGGCCCGCAGGCCGGCCCGGATGGCATGGACGAGCATGAACCGGTAGAGTTTTTCCCTGAGTTCGCCGAAATAGGCCGATTCGGCGCCCAGCCGCATGGCCTGATCGCCGGCGGTCTCGGGCAGGACCTCCGCCCCGCCCACCAGCGGGGTGTAGGTGTACACGGTCATTTTCTGTCTGGTCCTGAGCCAGTGCAGCGCGACCACATCGGCCAGATCGCCCCGGAAGATCAGCAATATGCGTTTCATCGTTCCGCCCCCTCCCCCAATGCGCCTATACCACGATATTCACGAGTTTCCCCGGCACGACGATCACCTTGCAGGACGGCTTGCCGGCCATGGCGGCCTGCACTTTTGCATCGGCGCGCGCACCAGCCTCCAGTTCTTCGCGGGTGGCCGCGGCAGGTACGGTCAGACGCGAACGCACTTTGCCGTTCACCTGCAGGACCACCTCGATCGTATCGGCCGCCGCCGCCGCCGCATCGGCCTGCGGCCAGGGGTGGCTGAAGATCGAACCCGTGCCGCCGATCGCCGCCCACAATTCCTCGCAGACATGCGGAATAACGGGCGCGAAGATGAGCAGGATGGTCCGGATGACCTGCGCCTGCACGGCGGGTGCGGCCGGCGTGGCCCGGTAGAGACCGACGAGTTCATGCAGGGCGGCGATCACGGTGTTGAAATGCCGGTCGGTCTCGAAGCATTCCGTGGCCCGGCCGATGACCTGGTGCATGCGACGGTACAGCTCACGCTCGGCGGGGGTCATGGCCTCCCGCGCCGGCAACGCCCCGGCCGCGCGCAGGGCGGGGGCCGCTTCCGTCACCAGCGTAAAAAGCCGGTTGATGAACTTGGACGCGCCCCGGACCAAAGCATCGTTCCAGATCTGCTCCTGGTCAGGCGGGTTATCGGAAAGGATGTTGAGGCGCATGGTGTCCGCGCCGAATTCGGTGATGATCTCGTCCGGACTCACCGTGTTCAGCTTGGTCTTGCTGATCTTGGCCATTTCGGAGACCACCGGCCCGCCGCAGGTCGTGCAGACCCCGCGCTCCAGGTCCACGGCCGTCTCCCGCACCCACTTGCAGGTCTTGCAGTAATGGGCCACTTTGCACACCATGCCCTGGCAGAATAGCCGCAGGGCGGGTTCCTCGAACTTCAGGAGGCCCAGGTCCTTGAGGGCCAGGGTCAGGAACCGGAAGTAGACCAGGTGCATGGTGGAATGCTCCACGCCGCCGATATACTGGTCCACGGGCATCCAGTAATCGACCTCCCCGTCGTCCCAGGGACGGTCGGCTAGGCGGGGGCTCAGGTAGCGCAGAAAATACCAGGAGGAGTCGATGAAAGTATCGATGGTGTCGGTCTCCCGTTCGGCCGCCCCGCCGCACTGCGGGCAGGTGGTCTTTACGAACGCGGCGCACCGGCGCAGGGGGCTGTCACCGGTGGGCTTGAACTCGACATTCTCCGGCAGGCGCACGGGGAGGTCCTGGTCCGGGACCGGAAGTTGGCCGCACCGCGGACAGTTGACGATCGGGATCGGCGCGCCCCAGTACCGCTGGCGCGAAAGAAGCCAGTCCTTGAGGCGGTAATGCGTTTCGCGCCGGCCGGCGCCCTGCGCGGCCAGGTGGTCGGTGATGGTGCCGGCGGCTTCCCCGTTGGGCAGGCCGTTGAAGCGCCCCGAGTTCACCATCAGGCCGGGTTCGGTGTAGGCGGCGGTCATGGCGCGCGGATCGAGGCCGCGGTCCGGGGGCTGGATCACCACCTTGACCGGCAGTCCGTAGGCCCGGGCGAACTCAAAATCGCGCTGGTCATGGGCGGGGACGGACATGATGACGCCCGTGCCGTAATCCATGAACACGAAATTGGCGGCCCACAGCGGCACTTGGTCCCCGTTGAGGGGATTGGTGACGGTGAGTCCCGTATCCACGCCCTCCTTGGTGATCTGCTCCACATTCCGAATGGAGACCGTCTGCTTGCGGAGCGCCGCCACCCGAGCCATGACCGCGGCGGCCTGCGGCGCGCCCCGGAGCAGTTCCTCCAGGAGCGGATGGTGGGGGGATATGGCCATGCAAGTGACGCCGAAGGCCGTATCCGGCCGGGTAGTGAAAATGGGCAGTTCCCGGCCCGAACCGGTGAGGCGGAAGACGATCTGGGTGCCTTCGGACCGGCCGATCCATTCCTCCTGCATCTTGAGCACGCGGTCCGGCCACCGGCCGTGCAGGTGCGCGTGATTGGCAAGGAGCCGTTCGGCGTAGGCCGACATGCGGAAAAACCACTGGTTGAGCCGGCGCTGCTCGATGCCGGTGTTGCAGCGCTCGCACACATCCTCCTTGACCTGCTCGTTGGCCAGCACGGTCTGGCAGGAAGGACACCAGTTGACATTCGCGTTCTTCTTGAAGGCCAGTCCCGCCTTGAAGAGCTGTAGAAAGATCCACTGGGTCCACCGGTAATAGGCGGGATCGCTCGTGGCGAGCTCCCGGTCCCAGTCATACCCCCAGCCCGCCAGACGCATCTGCTCCCTCATCCGGGTGATGTTGCGGGCGGTGAAATCCCCGGGCGCCACCTTGTCGCGGATGGCGGCGTTCTCGGCCGGCAGGCCGAAGGAATCGAAACCCATGGGCGAAAGGACGGTCTCCCCCTTCATGATGTGATACCGGACCAGGGCGTCACCGAGAGTGTAATTGATCACATGCCCCATGTGGAGCGTGCCGGAGGGATAGGGGAACATCGTCAGAATGTAGTACTTGGGACGCGTCGCATCGTGCCGGGCGCGGAACAGGCCGTCCGCCGCCCACTGCGCCTGCCAGCGCTGTTCAATGACAGTATGGTCGTACTTTTCCATTGCGGGGACGGCCGCGGTCAATCCAGGTTCTTCTGGACGCTTTCCGACTTGTTGCCGACATTGTCCACGCCCCAGAACTGGACGGTCTTGCCCGCGGGCAGGACGCTCTGGTCCTTGAAGCGGTTGAGCTCGCCGTTGTCGACCTTGGCGAAGAGCTCATGCACGCCGGCCATATCGTCGATGGCCTGGATCGCCCAGGTGCCGTCCTTGCGTTTCTCGATCCAGACCGTGGGCGGCGTGTTGTCGACGGTGATGCGGATATCCTCCTTGTCGGAGGTGTTGCCCACATTGTCGATCCCGCGATAGGTCAGCTGGGACATGCCCTGGGGCAGCCCGGTCAGGGGACCCTGGTATTGGGTGAAGGGCTTGCCGTTCTCGCTCACTTCGACCCGGTTCACGCCCGAATCCTCGTCCTTGGCGTTGATGTGGATGGAGGTCTTGGCCGAAACGAAGAGCCGCGCCATACCCTCGTGCTTGGGGCCCTCGATGGAAAGGTCGAGCGCGGGCGGGGTGCCGTCGATCGTAAAGGCCAGCTCCTTGGCCTCCTCGGCGTTCCTGACCTTGTCGGTGGAGAAATAGGCGATGCGGTACAGACCCTCCTTGGTGAACTTCATGCTCCCGTCCGGGGACTGGTCCACACCGGGCAGCATTTCGTCGTTAACATCGACACTCACGCCCTGGATGCCGCTCAGGTTGTCTTCGCCCACGAATTTCAGGAAGAACCCCAGGGAACCGTAGAGCTGGCCCCGCGATTTCACAAGCGCCGGCTCAGAGCGCCACCGGGTCTGGGGCGGCAGGTTGTCCACTTCCAGGGCATAGGAGGCCACACCCGACTCGTTGCCGACTAGGTCGATGCCCTTGAACTGGATCACATGGCGGCCGGCGGCGAGGGGGGCCAGGAACTCGCCCACCGGCTGGTAGTCGGCGCCATCGACGCTGGTCAGGACCTTGCTGACGCCGGAAATGTCATCGGTGGCGTCGAAGTAATAGGTGCACTTGCCGGAAACGAAGACGATATCCTTGCCGGGCACGACCGCTTCGGCCGGCCGGATCTTGACCACGGGCGGGGTCTTGTCGACATTGATCTTGAGTTCGTTCTCCTCCGACCAGTTGCCGGCGATGTCCTGGGCCTTGACCCGGATGGTATGCAGCCCGTCGATGGCGAAATTCATCTTCTTGGAGACGACCTTGGCCAGCCCCATGTCGCGGGCCTTTTCGGGCGTGAAATCGCGGAACTCGCCGTCATCCTGCTTGACCAGGATGCAGCGGATGCCGGCCAGTTCGTCGGTGGCCACGGCCATGTAGGTCCGTTCCAGCGGCGCGTACCGGTTGTCGTTGCGCACCACCACCTCCTTGTCGGCGCCGATCTGGACCACGGGGCGGGTGTCGTCGATGATGGCCTTGTATTCCTCCAGGGGCTGGCGCTCGTTGCGGACATCCACCGCCCGGTAGCGGATGGAGTGCGGACCTTCGCGGTTGAACTGGATCGGGCCATCGAGCCGTTTGAAACCGCCGTCGTCAACGGAGACCTCGATCCAGTCGACGCTGTGCTCCTGCTGGGCCGGGAAAACATTGAACTGGTGCTGGACCGTGGCGAAGGGCATGCCGCCCTTCAGGAGGAGCGAATCGCTGGGCCGGATCACCAGGTCCAGGTTGCGGCTCACGAGGAAGACCCAGGTCTCGCCCGGGGGGCCCACCAAACCGTTCTGGTCCACGGCGGAAACGCGCCAGAAATATTTCCCCACATCCAGGATGGAGGGCGCTGTGCCGAGCCGGTCGGTGATGATGTCGTCGATCAGGTGGGCGAAACTGATGTCATCGGAGACCTCCACGCGGTACTGCGTCACGCCGAGGGCCTTGAGCCATTCCAGTTCGGGGCGCTGGTTGAGGCTGGTGCTGTTGTTCTTGGGCATGTTCAGCACGGGGGCCGCCAGGAGCCCTTGAGAGACCTTGAGCTTGCCGTCGGCGGCGATGACGAGCCCCTTGTTGGCCTTCACGGGCAGGGGTTCCTTGCCGCCGATGCTGGCCGTGGCCTCGCCGTCGAAGACGGCCAACCCCACCTCGCCGTTGATGCGGTTGACCATGTAGAAACGCACGCCGCCGACACTGATGGTATTGCCGCGCGATTCCAGGACGAAGGTGGAATCCTTGATGCGCTGTTCGTTGACCTCGCCGTCGATCGTGCCGGCATTGACGCTGACCTCGATGATGGTCTTGTTGGTCCGGCGGTCGTTGGAGTAGGTTTTCAGAGCCACGGCGGCCTGTTCACGGACCTTGAGTTTGCTGCGGTCGCGGAAGACCAGGATCGCACCCGATTTCTGCCCGGTTTGGATCCGGTCCCCCGGGGCCAGGCGGGTCTCGGGCGTGACCGCCACCCAGTCGCGGGCGTTGCCGGCCTGGACCTTGACATCGCCGAACACCGTGGCCAAGTCGACGGCCACGGGCACCACCGCATTGCGGTCGGCCATGGCGATGGCATCGATGAACTGTTTCTCGGATACATCGGCAAAACCGCGTGCTTTTACATAATCCGTATTGCCGAAAGCGCGGTCGGCGCTCAGGAACGCCTCTTCGGCCGTCCGATAAGCATCTTTGGCATACTCGTCCGCCTTGGCGGCCAGCGCCTGTTCCCGCACCGTACGGGCCCGGTCAAGGCTGGCCATGGCCTTGTTACGGACCCGGCCGGGGACGAGGAGGACTTCACGGACAGGCTGGTCATTCTGCCCCATATTGGGCTCAAGGTCATTGAACAGGACCAGTTCATGCCAGAATTTGGCATCGCCCAGGTATTTTTCGGCCAATTTGCCGAGCGTATCCCCCGGCTGGACCTTATGGATGATATTATTATCATCCTGATCCTGCCCCAACAGGGCCGCACAGGGGATCGCAGCCAGTATCATGAGGAAAACCAACAGGTTCCGCACGGTTTTCATGTTCAACCCTCGCTTATCCGGTCGTTGCGTAAAAATCAACACAAAATCGTCATTATTATATGGAAATCCCGGGTTTGTCAAGAAAAATATGCCTTTTTCTCCCGCCCGATGCCCATGACAACCCCGATCGCAATGAATGAAGCCATCATGGATGAACCGCCATAGCTTACAAAGGGCAGGGTGATCCCGGTGATGGGCATGAGCGATGTGGCCACGCTTAAATTTATCAGAATCTGGGTTGAAATAATGGCAATAATCCCGATCGCGACCAGGCGGCCGAACTGATCGGGCGCATTGTGCGCGGTAAGCAGGGCGAAGAACAGGAACAGGTAGAAGGCGGTCAGAAGCAGGGCCACGGCGAGGAAGCCCCCCTCCTCAGCCACAACGGCCACGATAAAATCCGTATGTTTGGCCGGCAGCTGGTCGAACTGGGTTTTGATCCCATGCCCCACTCCCCGTCCGGTGAGGCATCCCGATCCGATCGCCGCCAGCGACTGGTAGGCCTGGTAGGAAACACCCAGTTTTTCCTTTTCCGGGTCAAGAAACGCGGTGATCCGGTCGATCTGATAGGGGCTGATAAGCGGCTGGCCGGTGACGGCTTTGACCATCTGGCTGCCCACGAGCGCGGCAGGTACGGTCAGCACCCCCAGCAGGGCCAGAAGCGCCAGATGCCGGATACGGGCCCCGGCCATGAAGAGCATCACCATCAGGACCGGGACGAAAACTATGGTCATCCCGAGGTCGGGCTGGAGGATGATAAGGAACGCGGGGATGCCGGTCATGACCAGCGGGACCAGGAGTCGGCGCAGGCCGCCGTTCTTTTCCCAGTCCTCCAGGAAGCGCGCCATGGCGAACACATAGACGAGCTTCATCAGCTCCGACGGCTGGAAGCTGAAGTCGGGGAAACGGATCCAGGACCGGGTGGTGCTGGCCGTCGGGATCAGGAGCAGGACGAACATGATCAACAGACCGCCGGCGTAGAGCAGATAGGCATGATCGTGAAAGAAACGGTACCGGATATTGAGGGTCAGGATGAAACAGGCCGCCGCGACCAGGATCCAGATGACCTGCTTGCCGATGTATTCGCGGAAAGTCCCCTCCTTGATGTTGTAGGCCGCGCTCCCCACGAAGACGAGCGAAAACAACAAAAGCACGGCCAGCGACAGGATCATCGGCCAGTTGATGCCGCGGATAATGCGTTGCGCCTGCAGGTTCACCGGCCGGATTGCTCCATCAAAAACGGTTCGATCCGTTCCATGAGACCACTTCAGATTTCCTGATCCCTATCCGTAACCGGTCATGTTTTTCGGAAAAAGGTTTGGCACTTTTTTCGACCCACAGGTGATTGTACGGGGAACATCCGGATGTCAACCGTGTAGGGGCGGGTTTGAAACCCGCCCTC
>JBDREB010000032.1:0-22698 GCA_043820325.1 Planctomycetota bacterium
GGAGGGCGGGTTTCAAACCCGCCCCTACACGGTTGACATCCGGATGTTCCCCGTACAATCACCTGTGGGTCGAAAAAAGTGCCAAACCTTTTTCCGAAAAACATGACCGGTTACGGATAGGGATCAGGAAATCTGAAGGGACCGAACCTGGTCCACCAGGCGAACTATCTCTTGGACCGGCAGAAGAAACAGTTTGAAGACCAATTCCTGAAAGAAGGGGGCTTCACCGAAAAGCCGTACAGCGCCCGCAAACACTCGCGGGGGGACCGGTTCTGACCTACGGCTGACTTGTCTGCGACAAGTGGTCGGAAAGTCGGAAGGTCGGAAAGTCGGAAAGCCGGATTCCGGAAAATGCTAAATGCCCAATGCTAAATTTAAAATGGATCGGGTTCTTATCCCAATACATCTTTCACCACCACGGCCGCGAAATGGGGCAGGGGTTCCACGACCACGCGGTTATTTTTGATCTGGATCGTCTCGGGCTTTTCGTCGAACCACCGGTAAACGAGCGCGGTTTTTGCGCGGTAGGGGCCCAGGTGGATGTTCAGGGGGCCGCCGTCGTGGCCGCGGCGGAGGTTGGCGGCGCAGACCAGCAGGTCTGTGCCCCGCTTCCAGAACTCGCACAGGGGCTCGCGCGGGCCGTCGGCATGGATGTGGTCCTTGCCGAGGAGACCGGTCAATGCCTCCATGATCTCCGCCTCGTTGGCCGGGGGTATGATCTCCTTGACCATGACCTGCCGTTCGGGCATGTAGGGATCGCGGGTGAGGTCGTGGGGCAGGGCGGAGGTGATCTTTTTAACGGAGGACTGCCCGGCCATTGCCGCAGTCGGCGGCGAGTTTGTCGGGCAGGGCGCCCAGGTTCAGTTCGGGCACCCAGTGGGGTGGGCCGATCCGCTCTAAGTACACCGCCCCATAATAAAGGGGTCAAAAGAGGGCGCGCCGGTACCACCGTGGCATTCTTTTCCGCTGTAGGGGCACGGCATGCCGTGCCCCTACCAAACAAGATCCGGCTTGAACCAGCGTTCCGGAATCGGGTCATTATGATGATTGAGATCTGGCCCCTTAATTATGGGGCGCTGTACTAAGGAGGGCATCTTCCCGCCGAAAAGGTGCTCGAAGGCGTGGCGGTTGCGCAGGCGGGTGCGCTCGTCGCGCGTGCCGGCCGTGCCGAGGAGGAGCAGATTGCCGCCGCCTTCCACGAAGCGGGTGATGAGCTTGGCCTGTGGGTCACTGATGCAGTCCGTGCCGGGAAGAATAAGAACCCGCACATCGGCCAGTCCCTGTTCGAGGACGGCATCAAGGAGAATGGTGAAGGGGATGTGGTTCTCGTAGAGCATCTGCTCCACGGCGCAGGCCTCCCACACGGGGCGGTGGCGGATGAAGGCGATGGTGCTCGTGCCGCGCCACACGGCCACATCGGCGATGCGCCGGTCGCGGCCGCGCAGGAGGTCCATGTGCGCGTCGCCCCAGGCCCTGATGTCGGCGATGTCGTCGGCCATGGCCGGGTGGGCGGCGAGCGGACCGATGGAGCCGAGGTGCCAGGCGTTCTGCCCGAAGGTCATGTTATGGGCCGCGGCCACGCGCTTGGCGTCGCGGTCGAATTCGCCTCAGAAGCCCGAATGGCCCTGGCGGCCGAAATGGGCGGCGATCTTCCACCAGCGCGAGTCGGTGGCCACGCGGCGGACGCGCTTGTCGCGCGTGGTGTGGGCGTCGGGGTGGCGTTCGTCCATGATCACTTCGCGGGCGTCGGCCGCCTCGGTGACCCCAGGCCGCCAGCCCGATTCCTCGATCGTGACGCCGTCGAGCGCACGGAAGGAATCGGCGACATCGACGCCGTTGTTGAAGAGGTGGTTGTAGCGCAATATTTCGCATCCCGCGCCGGAGTAGAGCTGGGTGCCGGGGGATAAACGGCGCACATCTTCGCGGTAATCGGTGAGGAAGGCGGCGACCACCGTCGAGCGCCACCGGGCCCATTCCTGAAGCAGGGGGTCCTTGACAATGCGAAAGGCATCGGGCGGGTAGTAGACCGGGTCGAACCGGGGCAGGTCGACGGCCTCGAAGGAGGGGATGCCGAAGAGTTGCAGCGGGTCGGCGTCGGCGTACTTCCGGCGCAGGAAGTTGCGGAAGCTTTCGCGCGAGGCCGGGTGCTACGAGGGCGGCGGCGTGGTGTTGTCGATGAAGACGATGCCCGGCTTGATCCGTTCGAGGATATAAGCCGGCAACCGCTTCTCGTAGGCGTGGAACTCGGGCACGGTGGGGTCCATGAACCGCCGGAAGGTCTGGCCGCCCCAGGGGATGAAGTCGCCGTTCTGCCGGCGGCCGAGCCACTGTTCCGCTTCGGGCGTTTCGATCAGGAAGGCCTCGTAATAGACCGGGAACCCCTGCACGTAGATGTTGGTGGATATGCCCCGGCGGGCGGCCGCCTCGGCGAATGTGGCCGCGCGGTCGATGAGCGGCTTTTCGGCCTCGAGCCCGAACCCCTTGGCGCAGGCGATGAGCGCCTCGCGCACGCCCATCCGCTCCAGGACATCCAGGTTCTCCGTCGAGGTCTTATGGCGCCAGCGTTCCCACTCGTCGGCCGTGGTGTTGCCCGTGCGCAGACGGTGGTAGATGGGTTCGTGGGCGCCCACGCCGAAGAGCATGCGGTCAGGGGTCATAGGAACATCCTTATGATTGCGGATTGCGGAAGATGGGTATTTACTTGACTCAACCAGTTAATTGGTAACCCTTTGAAATTGAATGAGTTAAAGCTTGTTATATGGATTACTGCCTTGTCCATGCCAATCTGTTCATTATCAAGAGTTTGTGAACATATTGGTGGAGTCATGTACATAGGCATTTTGCGGAATAAGGGCGAGGGGGAACGATTGCGGAGTGCAGAATGCGGATTGCGGAATGGAGAAGGCGGTCCGGGGAGGGCGGAACGCGCAATACGAGTCCGGGAATTTCATTCCGCATTCCGCGATCCGCAATCCACGATCCGCACTTGAACGCCCGCCGGCCCCAACTCAACATATTCCGGCGCGCAGACCCATGAGTTGACCGTGCGCACGGTGACGCGGCGGCCGTCGAATGCGGGTTGTTCCTGCATGGTGCGGTGGACATGGCCGCAGAGGTAGGTGTCGATGGCCGGGGCCAAGATGCGTTTGCGGAACCGGGTGAGGTCGAGGGCGATGATCTTGCCGGGTTCGGGCACATCGGGCGGCCGCTGCATGGTGCCGGCCAGTCCTTTGAGGATGAAGTCGGGCAGGATCCGCAACAGCCCGCGCACCAGGCCGTTCCGTACGATGGTGCGGTAGATGCGGTAGTTGCGGTCGCCCAGATAGACCTGGTCGCCGTGGAAGACGCGGTAGGTGGTGCCGGCCACGGTGATGTCGGTGATCTCGGGCAGGATGACAAGCCCCGTGGCCCGCGCGAAGACCCGCCCGGCCAGGAAGTCGCGGTTGCCCGGCACAAAGTAGGCCCGGCCGCCCCGGGCGGTGAATTCCCGCAGGGGCGCAAAGAAGGGCTCGTACCGGGCCGCCAGGCGCTGGGACTCGTACCACAGGTTCACCAGGTCGCCCAGGATGAGGACCACGGCCTTCTGCGCCGCGGCGGCGGCGAGGAACCGCTGGAGCATGGCCGCGCCGCCCCCCGGTTCGTCCAGGTGGGTATCGGCCGCGATCAGGCAGGTTGCGGCCGTGAAGGCGGCGGGGCGCTCGGACCCGGCACTGGCGGCCATGCGGTCAGGTCTTTCCGGAGCGGATGTTCACATGTATTCCTGTATTGCAGGGTCGGGCCGGTCCGGCCCGCGGACCATCGCCGCGGTGCAAACGGACGACCGGGAACCATTGTAGCCAAACCCGGCGGAATTCAAGGAAATCTTACTCCGCGCATTATTGTCTTGAATTTCCGGCCGCCCCGGAATATAATGAGTATTTTCATGGTGTCGAGGTTAGGTTCGCATGACCGTTGAACTTTCCGTGGTCATTCCCGCCCACAACGAGGCGGAGAATGTCGTCGATCTCTGCGACCGGTGCCGCCGGGCGCTCGATCCGCTGGGCCGGCCGTACGAGATCATCTTCATCGACGACAACAGCACGGACAACACCCGCGCGGTCCTGGAGGACCTGGCCCGCCGCCTGCCCGCGGTCCGGGTGATCCTCCATCACAACAACTGCGGCCAGTCGACCTCCGTGGTCTCAGGCGTGCGGGCCGCCGCCGGGCGCGTGATCGCCACCCTTGACGGTGACGGCCAGAACGACCCGGCCGACATACCGGCCATGCCGGCCTGCCTGGAGCAGAATGCGGCCGCGGGCATCCAGATGGTGGCCGGGTACCGGAAAAAACGGCGGGATTCCTTTGTCAAGCGGATCTTCTCGCGCATCGCCAACCGCGTCCGGCGGATGATGCTCAGGGACAATACGCCCGACACGGGCTGCGGCCTGAAGGTGTTCTACCGCGACGCGTTCCTGCGCCTGCCCTGTTTCGACCACATGCACCGGTTCCTGCCCGCGCTGGTGCGCCGGCAGGGCGGCGGGGTGATCTCCCACGAGGTCCAGCACCATCCCCGGACCCGGGGGCGTTCCCATTACGGGACCCTCGGTCGCCTGCGGGTGGGGATCGTCGATCTGTTCGGCGTATGGTGGCTCTGCCGGCGCGCGCAAGTGCCGCAGTCAACCGAATACAGACCGGAGGTGAAACCATGAGTCTGATCGACAAGCTCCTGCATATGCTGGGGTTCAGCCAGATGACCCCCGCGCTGATCGCCTGGACCGTCGTGGGGTTCGGCGGACAGCTCCTCTTCACCGCCAGGTTCCTGGTGCAGTGGATCGCGAGCGAACGGGCCAGGAAGAGCGTGATCCCGGTCGCGCTCTGGTATTTCAGCCTCACGGGCGGCGTGGTCCTCCTGGCCTACGCCTGCTACAAGCACGACCCGGTCTTCATCACCGGCCAGCTTCTGGGTGTATTCATCTACCTGCGCAACCTGTATTTCATTCACGGCTCCAAACCGGCCGGGGCTTAGGGCTGAGCCATGCGGATCCTTATCACCGGCGCGGCGGGGTTCATCGGTTCGCACCTGGCCGAGCGGCTCGCGGTCCAGGGCCATGAAGTGACGGGACTCGACTGCCTGCGGGATTTCTATTCCATCGACCTCAAGCTCCAGAACTGCCGGGAGCTTGAACAGCGGGGCGTGAAAATGATCACCCCCGACCTTTCGACCGACGACCTCACCGACGCGGTCGCCCGGGCCGATGTGATCTATCATCTCGCCGCCCAGCCCGGGTTGGCGCCCGGCCTGCCCACGGACACCTATGTGCGCGACAATGTCCAGGCCACCGCCCGCCTGGTCGACGCGGCGGTGAAATACGGCCGTCTGGCGGCCTTCATCAACATTTCCACCTCCTCGGTCTACGGCCTGATGGCCACCGGGAACGAGGAGACCCCGCCCAAGCCGATCTCGTTCTATGGTATCACCAAACTCGCGGCCGAGCAGATCGCCCTCACCGTGGGCCGCGACCAGGGACTGCCGGTCGCGGTCCTGCGCCTCTTTTCGGTCTACGGGCCCCGCGAGCGGACGGACAAGTTCTACCACAAGCTGATCGACGGCATCCTGAACGGCCGGCCCGTGCCGCTTTTCGAGGGGAGTGAGAACCATACCCGGAGCTTCTCCTTCGTCGGTGACATCGTCGACGGCCTGGTGCTGACCCTGGAGCGGTTCGCCCAATGCCGGGGCGAAATATTCAACCTGGGCTCCGACCAGCCCCACACCACCGGTGAAGCGATCCGCATCATCGAAAAACTGGCCGGCCGCAAAGCCGCGTTCGTCCGCCTGCCCGCCCGGCCCGGCGATCAGCAGAAGACCAGCGCCTGCATCGACAAGGCACGCACCGTGCTCGGATACCGGCCCGCGACCAGCCTCCAGGAGGGGTTGGGCCGCACCATGGCGTGGTTCAAGGCCTGGTCGGCCCGGGCGAAGACCAGCGGCCGCCGCAAGACTGCGGGCGGCCGGTAAGGGCATGCCCATCGCTGCGCTCCCCCGCGACGGCGGGCCGCGACCGGCTGCGGGGCCTGTTCATTTTCCTGGCGAGTTTGGCCCTCCTGCTGCCCTGGCTCGGGACGCCGGTGGTCCAGCGCACCCCCGAACTGCGGGTGGCGCTGGTGGCCCGTGACATGGCTGTGGGCGGGAACTGGATCGTCCCCCGGTTCCAGGACCGGGTGCGGCTCAACAAGCCGCCGCTGATGTACTGGCTCACCGCGCCGCTCCTGGCCGTGACCGGCCGGCCCGCCTCGCCGTTCTGGGTCCGCCTGCCCGCCGCCCTAGCCGGGGCGTGCCTGTGCGTGCTCATCTACTGCGGCGGCCGCCGGCTGGTGGGCCGCCGGGCCGCGTTCACGGCGGCGCTGGTGCCGGCCGCGTCGGCGGGCCTGCTCCGTTTCGCGCGCCTGGCCGAAACGGATGTGACTTCGACCCTGCTGATGACGGCCGGGATGATCTGGCTCTTTGCGGCCCTGCGCCGCCCCAAGCGGTGGCGCCCGTGGATCATGGCGGGCGCGCTCTGCGGGCTCGGGTTCATGGTGAAATCACCCGCGCCGCTGGTGATCCCGCTCCTCACCGGGGCCGCCTTTGCGGCCGTCACGCGGCGGCCCTGGCGGACATTCGTCACCGGCCGGGCCTGTGCCGGCCTGGCGGCGTTCGCCCTGATCGTGGTGCCCTGGCATGCGGCCGTGTTCCTGCTCCTGCCCGCCCAGGGCCCGGATGTCGTCTCGGCCGAGATCGGCACGGTCGTAGCCGGCAGCCGGCATCCCGAGGCGTTCTATTTTTACCTGTACGAACTGCCCCTCATGCTGCTGCCGTGGGGGCTCCTTCTGCCGCCGGCGCTGGCCGCCCTGTGGGGCCGGTGCCGCGGGCATGCCGGCCCGCGTTTTATCATGGCCTGGTTCCTGGTGACATTCATCCTGCTTTCCGTGTTGTCGTCCAAGCAGGTCCATTACGCCCTCCTGTTCCTGCCGCCGCCGGCCCTCATGGCGGGCTGGTTCATCGCGCGCGCGCTTCCCCACCGGCGCGGATGGGCGGCGGTGACCGCGCGGTCATATGGCCGGGTGGTCGTGGCGGCGCTGGGACTCTGCGGGGTGGTCTTCATCTGCGCCCCGACGATGCCGGTCGGGGTCAAGGCGGGCGTTCTCATCGCCGCGGGCGCGGTGGCCGTCCTGATCGCCGCCGTCAGCCTGGTCCTGCCCGCGGTGCGGCGGGCGCGCATGGGGCCGGCGCTGGCCGTGGTCCTGCTCATGGCCGTCCTGGTGTGGGGATTCATGGCCGGGGCTTATGCGGCGGTCGAGGATGATGTCATCATCCCCGCCTTCACCGCGGCCGCGGCCGACCGGGTGGACGCGGCCCATGCCATTCTCGTCACCGGCAACGGCCAGGCCGTGGCGGCATTCTACCTGGCACGCGAAGTGGCCTACGCGGAGGACTATCAGACGGCCTGGGCGGCGGCCCGGCCGGGTGACGCGGTCATGGTGGTGGAGCGGCGGGTGCGCCGGAACCTGCTCACCGAGAACACCTATCCGTCCGCCCCGGAGCTTTTCATGTCCCGTGGCGGCACGGCCTGCGCCCTGTACCGCAAGCTGGCCGCCCCCGCGAACAGCAGGCGACCGGAATGAAAGGCAGGCGGCATCCATGACGAACACCAGGCGGCGGCCCCGGCGGATCTGGAAAAAGCTGAAAAAATTCTATCGGGCGACCATCAATCCCGTGGCCCATGTCACCCTCTATCCGCTGGTCGGGCTGGCCATCGGCCTGGCCTGCCGGATCCTGTGCCGCACCGTGCGCGTAACATGCGTCGGCGGTGAGCGCCCTGATGCGCGATGGGCGGCTGAAGGCCCCCTGGTCTTCGCCATGTGGCATGGCCGCCATTTCATGATGATGCGGCTCCTGGCCCGCCACCGGTGCGCGGTCATGTGCAGCCTGAGCGAGATCGGCGAACTCCAGGCCTGGATCATCCGGGCCTTCGGGTTCCGGCCGGTCCGGGGATCGAGCAGTCGGGGCGGGGTCGAGGCGCTGGTCAACCTGATACGGATGGTGCGCAAAGAAGGGCGCCATGCGATCGTCACGGTCGATGGTCCCAGCGGGCCGGCGTTCCAGGCCAAACCGGGTGCGGTGCAGATCGCCCTTAAAAGCGGGGCGCGACTGGTGCCGGTGACCGTCGCCAACCGGCGGCGCATGATAATACCCGGGGCGTGGGACAGGTTCGAGGTCCCGCTCCCGTTCACCCGGTCGGTCATAATATTCGGCGAACCAATCAGTTATGACTTGATTTCAGGCGATGAAGGCATGCAGACGGCGGTCGCTGAACTCACGGGAGCGCTGACCCGGATGACGGCCCGGGCCGACGGAACTTTTCGGCCCGCGCCGCCCTGCTGACGCACCTGCCAGATTTATACCGGAAAACAATTGACTTTAATCACATCGTAACTATATTTCTATAACATTGTTACATTGTTCGTCTGGTTGAGGCTTACGGCTTAAGGAAATGGTCATGAGGGTCACACAGCAGGATGTTGCCGAAAAAGTCGGGTTGAGCCGGACAACGGTCACCAAGATCCTCAACCGCGATCCCCGCTATATCACGAGCGAAGACACCCGCCAGCGGGTCTACAAGGCCGCCGAGGAACTGGGGTATAACTTCACCCAGGTCCGCCGCCCGTTCCGGCGCGAATACGGCCGGGCCGATATGACCGCATCGGCCATCATCACGATCGTGTTCAAGGACGGCGAAGTGTTCGACAAGGGGACCGCCACCGTTCGGAATGTGAGCGCCGGCGGCGCCCTGCTGACCGATATCAGCCTGCCCAAGAGCGTTCTGCCCCTGCGGCGGTTCTCGATCATCATGCGCATCCGCGATGTGGATGACCTGGCCGACCTGGTGGGCGAGTGCGAGATCGTCCGTTTCTTCGACATCGATGGACACGAAACCGCGGTGGTGGGCGTGCGCTTCTTGAGCATTTCCAAGCACGACCGCAAGCGGATCGAAGAGTTCGTGAACAAGTTCGGCGAAAAGACCAAGACCGCGCCGCTCCTCCCGAAGCACGAACCGGTGTTGCGCGTTTAGTACACCGCCCCACAATAAAGGGGCCAGATCTCAATCATCATAATGACCCGATTCCGGAATGTTGGTTCAAGCCGGATCTTGTTTGGTAGGGGCACGGCATGCCGTGCCCCTACAGCGGAAAAGAATGCCACGGTGGTACCGGCGCGCCCTCTTTTGACCCCTTTATTGTGGGGCGGTGTATTTAGCACTCGCAGACTCGTTGCGTTTAGCGCCCACCGTCGCCCGAGCGCTATGGTGGGTAAACCTTACCTGCGTTTGGCGGGGACTGCGCAGATCCACTTCTTACCGCGGCCTCCGGCCGCAACCAAAGAGCGGTATACGGCATGCGGAAACGAAAGGCGTTTCGGCCCACGGCATGCGGTTTACGGCTTGGATCCGGGCCGAAAGCCGTTCACCGTATGCCGTTTCGCCTATCGTTTCCGTAAACCGATGGCCGCTTCCAGGCGTTTGCGACTCTTACTGGAAAACAGGGAATAACCCCCCGGCAGGGGTCTCTCTGCAGTGGTTCTGCGTACCTGCCGGTTGGTGAAGAATTGATATGCATAGGGACTTTTACGGGCCAAAAACACCTGGGAAAATATTTTTCCAATTTTTTATTGACATACTACAGGTTGTTATTATAATCCGCCAATGTACTACCTGTTGTGTGCCGATGGTGCCTGATAACATAGGGGGTTGAGCATGCGTACCGCGATCGTGGAGAACAAAGTCTTCCAGGCATTCAAGAAACGCGACGGCACTTTGGTGCCTTTCCGGTACGAGAAGATCCGCAAGGCCATTTATGGCGCGGCCCGGGTCGTGGCCCAGAAGGAGGGCCGCGAGGCCGATGAGAAGATCGCCGACGAACTGGCCATCCAGGTCGTCGCCTACCTGAACAATCCCGAGGCGGTCTATTTTGTCAAGCCGGACGAAAAGGGCGAGCGCACGCCCCGCATCGAGGATGTGCAGGATGTGGTCGAGATCGTCCTCTCCGAGAACGGCCACTCCAAGACCGTGGCCGAGTACAAGAAATACCGCAAGGCGCGCGAACTGGCCCGCCAGCGCATCGGCGTGTGGAACGAGGGCAAGACGGCCAACGACACCACCGACCGTTCGCTCCTTCTCGTCGAGCCGATCACCAACAACATCACGCGGCCCTGGGACCGCGGCAAGATCTCCGAACAGCTGGTCACCGAGGTGGGCATGTTCGTGGCCGACGCCACCAGCATCGCCAAGGCGGTCGAGAACCGGGTCATCGAGGGCAGCATCGAGACGGTGAGTTCGGCGCTCGTGCGCGAACTGGTGAACAACGAGCTCCGCGCCCGCGGCTACAGCAAGCAGCTCAAGGACCTCTCCATCTACGCCGTGCCGCGCGATTTCATCGAACAGCTCATGTACAGCAAGTCCACGGAGAACAGCAACATCACCAGCAACAACCCCGAGGCGGTCAACCTGGGGCTGGCCGAGCTCACCCTCAAGCAGTGGGCCATGGACACCATCTTCTCCCCCGAGGTCAAGCGCGCGCATGACACGGGCATGGTCCACCTGCACGACCTGGGCTATCCCCACCGCGTCTACTGCTCCTCCCACTCGCTGGAATACATCAAGAAGTACGGCCTCTCGGGCATCGAGAACCTGAACACCGAGTCCAAGCCGGCCAAATCGGCCGAGGTGCTCACCGGCCACCTGAACACCTTCCTGGCCTCGATGCAGGCCTACTACGCCGGCGCGCTGGGCATCGCCTACATCAACATCCTCTACGCGCCCTACCTCGAGGGCAAGACCGCCCGCGAGCTCTACCAGATCGCGCAGGAGCTCATTTTCAACGGGTCGCAGAACGCCTTCTCGCGCGGCGCCCAGACCCTGTTTTTGGACTTCAACATCCACTCCGGCGTGCCATCGACCCTGCAGAAAGTGCCGGCCATCGGTCCCAGCGGCCAGTACATGCTGCGCCGCGCCGACGGGGCGCGCGTCCCGCTGGAACACCGCACCACCGGCACCACGCCCAACGGCAATCCGCTGATGGAGCTCTTCCTCGTGGAGAACGGCGCCGAGCGCGTTGTCCTGCGCGAGGAGGTCGAGACGGGCGGCGCCCAGGAGGTCATCCGGTACAGCGACGGCGTGGTGAAGGACCTGGCCGCGCGCGGCGAGGCGCTGGTCACCTACGGCGATTTCCAGGACACGGCCCGCGAGTTCACCCGCGCCCTGCTCAAGGTGTGGAAGAACGGCGACCGCAACGGCCGCATCTTCGAGTTCCCCAAGTGCGACTTCCATGTCAACGAGGACTCGTACAACGATCCCAAGCAGATGGAGGCCCTGCGCGAGGCCTGCGAGCTCGCCAGCCACAACGGTTCCACCTACTTCATTTTCGACCGCGACGCCGTGACCCTTTCCGCCTGCTGCCGCCTGCGCACGACGATCAAGGACAACTACATGCTCCTGCACCCGGAGTCGATGCGTTTCTGCGGCTTCCAGAATGTCACCGTTAACCTGCCCCAAGCCGCCTTCCGGGCCGCCCGGGCGGGCAACAGGACCATGACCGGCTTCCTGGACGAGATCTACCGCGGCATGGACATCGCCGTCGACGCCCACATGCAGAAGCGGGTCACGATCCGCAAGATGATGAGCGATCGCGGCCGGCCGCTGTGGCAGATCGGCAAGAAAGCCCACGACGGCAAGCCGTATGTGGAGCTGGACAAGGCCACCTACATCATCGGCATGATCGGCCTCGACGACGCCCTCCGTTTCCTTTTCGGCAAGCATCTGCACGAGGACGCCGAGGTCGGCCGCCATGGACTGCATGTGATCGCCTCCATGAACAAGCGCACGCAGGAATACACGGCCAAACACGGCCTCAAGTTCACCCTGGAGGAATCGCCGGCCGAAAGCGCCGCGCGCCGCTTCGCCAAGACCGACATGGTCTATTTCCCGGAGGAGGCCCGCGGCGTGGTGCAGGGGAGCATCGAGGAGGACTCGATCTACTACACCAACTCGGTCCACATGGTCGCCGACGCGGACATGGGGCTGGTGGAGCGCATCCGCCAGCAGGGCCGCTACCACACGCTGATCGAATCGGGCGCCATCACCCACGCGTTCGTGGGCGAGGAGCGGCCCAGCGCCGAGGCGATCTTCCACCTCGTCAAGAGCACCTTCTTCCACACCCAGACCGCCCAGCTCACCATCTCGCCCGAGTTCACCATGTGCAACGCCTGCCAGCACATCGACCGCGGCATCAAGACCGTGTGCGGCAAGTGCGGGTCGACGGAAGTGGTGGGCGAGACCCGCGTGGTCGGGTATTTCAGCAAGGTGCAGAACTGGAACAAGTCCAAGCGCTACGGCGAGCTCAAGGCCCGCCAGCGCGGCAATTACCGCGTTGAAACCGCGGCGGAATAAGGGGACGGCATATGAAAGATTACGCGATCCTAGTCTTCGGCAAGGAAGGCTGCGACAAGTGCAAGATGCTGAACAAGCGCATTGACAAGCTCCTGGACAAGCCGGACTGGAACGGGTTCGAGAAGCGCTATTTCGATGTGACCACCGTGGACGGGCTGGTTAATTTCGCCGAGGCGGAGAGCCTGCACCCGCAGCGCATTCCCTCGTTCCAGGTCCACCGGGCCAAGCCGGACGGGACCACCGAGCGGCTCCGCCAGCGGTTCGTCGAGGGGTATGATGCCGACGGCATCTACCGTGTGCCCGGCTATGTGGGGCTGGAGACCGATTACGCCGGCGGCGGGGTGATCACGCCCGACGACATCGAAAAGGTCTTCCGCGAAGCCGTCACCGCCGCCTGATCCCCATGCGCCAGCTTGCCGGCATGCGTCCCATATTCTACGGGATGCTCAAGCGGACCTCGCTCATCGATTTCGAGGGGCGACTGGCCCGTGTTTTCTTCACCGCGGGGTGCAATTTCCGCTGTCCCATCTGCCACAACCCGGAAATGGTCTACGCGGCCGAAGGCCACCTGCCGTGGGAAAAGGTCGCCGCCGTGCTCGACCGCGACCTGGAGGATTGGGTCAACGGGGTGGTGATCTCCGGCGGCGAACCGACCATCCATCCCGAACTGGGCGAAGTGATCCAGGCCATCCGGGACCGGGGGCTGGCCGTGAAACTCGACACCAACGGCGCCCTGCGCGCGCGCCTGGAGGCCGTGCATGGGCGCGCCGATTTCGTGGCCATGGACCTCAAGGGGCCGCTCGACCGTTACCGGGAGATCGCCGGGGTGGCCATCGACCCGGCCGAGATCCGCGCCTCCCTGCGCCTGCTGGCTTCGCGGCCGGCCGGGAGCTATGAGGTGCGCACCACGGTCATCGCGGGCGTGCACACGGCCGATGACATGCGCGCCGCGGCGCGCGAGCTTGTCGGCATCGCGCGGTTCGTGCTCCAGCCTTTCGTGCCCCAGGAAAGCCTGCTCGATCCCGCCTGCGCCGGCCGCGAGCGGACCACCGATGCCTATCTCCGGGAGATGCTGGCCGTGGTGCAACCCATCGTTCCCGGCGCCGTTATCAGGGGGATCAATGTATGAGCCGTCTGACCGTCCGCGTCCAGCAGACCGACCCCGCTTTGGAGCGCCCCGGGTATGCCCACGAGGGCGACGCGGGTTTCGACCTGCGCGCGGCCGAAGCCGCCATTCTGAAACCGGGTGAGCGCCGGCTGATCGCCGCGGGCATCAAGGTCGCCATCCCGGCCGGCTTTGTGGGTCTCATCTGGGACCGTTCCGGCCTGGCCGCCAGGCAGGGCATCCATGTCCTGGCCGGTGTGGTCGATTCGGGGTACCGGGGCGAGGTCAAGGTGGTATTGAAGAACCTCGGCGACGCCGATCTCGCCGTCACCGTGGGCATGCGCATCGCCCAGATGCTGGTCCAGCCCGTGGCCGCGGCGACCCTGGAATTCGTCACCGAGCTTGACAATTCGTCGCGGGGCGAAGGCGGTTTCGGTTCGACAGGCATAAAGTAGCCATTATCAATTGGTTGCGAAGGTTTGGAATCGATGGAATATCGGCGAATTTTATTTGACATTCGGGTTCCACGAATATAATTGAGCGGTTGTACGATGTTCCCACCGGGTTGCAGGGGATTGATATGAACTGCAAAGTCTGCGGCAAGAAAATTGAAACCGTTGATACCGGGAATGATCTGCTCGTCGAGCAGGGGGTCTGCCTGCAATGCGGCGTTGACCTCTCGATGACCGTCAAATGCGAAGTCTGCGGGACGACCACCAAGCTCACGGATGCCGGCAAATTCATGGGGCACGCCGTCTGCAATAAATGCCGGATCGAAGACCTGCTCACCAAGGTCGATGTCACCTGCGAAATGTGCGGCAAGACCGTCAAGCTCCTCAACGCCTGCGAATACAAGGGCAAGCACGCCTGTCGCGACTGCGGCCTCGCGCTGATGCGCGAACGCAGCGCCACGCCCCAGAAGAAGACCGGCAAGATCACCAAGTGGCCGGGCCTCTAACCGGCCCGGCCCCGGCCTTTTCAGACCCGTCGCCCAAAAAATCCGCCTGTTTTTCATCTCAGCCGTCTACTATCAGGGTGCGTCTGGAATGCTGAACGCCGCCGGCCCATGGAGATCGGTCGCATGAAACCGCTCTTGATCGTCCTCGCCCTGGCCCTGGCCGTCTGGGCTCCGGCGGGGATCGGCGCCCAGACGATCGACCGCGCCGAGGTCCTGCCCTGGATCAGGCTGACCCTGCAGGGCGAGGAACTGGTGCGTTCCGGCCGGTACCGGGAGGCCCTGGAGTGTTTCAAGAAAGCCGAACTCGCCGAGCCGGGGTCCACCCGTATTTTCATGAACACCGCCGTGGCCTGGAATTTCATCTGGGAACAGGCCCGCACCCCGGGTGACCGCAGTGAGGCCCGCGCCAATTACCTCGCCGCCCTGCGGCGGGTGCTGGCCCTCGATCCCCTCCACGCCGATGCCCGGTACCTCATGGACCGGCACCTGGGCATCGTGTCGGTGATCGTGCCGTTCATCCACAAGGAGACCGGGCAGTTCCTCAAGGCGGCCCAGGCGGCCCTGGTCGCCGGCGACACGGCCAACGCCATGCAGATATTTGAGCGGGCGCTGGCCCTGGAACGGCACCCCGACATCCTGAAAGGCGCGGGCATGACCGCCCTTCAGCAAGGGGAGATCGGCACCGCCCGCGCGTTCCTCCTCGAATCGCTCAAACTCAACCCGGTCCAGCATGATACATGCATGGCGCTGGGCGACCTGGCCGAACGGGAGAAACACTTTCCCGAGGCGCGCGACTGGTACATCCGGTCCCTGGCCGGCTATCCCCACCATGTGGCGGCCATGGACCGCATCGCCGGCATCACCCGGGCGATGGGGCGGCCGGTGCGGTTCCTCAACCTGGCCGATCCCGTCCCCGAAGCCGATCGTGAGGTCGCGCCCGACAACCTCGTCCGCATCCGCGAGCTGTCTGAAGAACGCAAGGTCAATGTGTTCGAACTCCAATGCCGGCTCGTCTACCACGCGGCCGTTCGCGAGGCGCGGGCCGCCTACGCAAAGACCTTCCCCGGCGTGCCTTTTGTCCTGACCGCCGAGATCGAGACCGCCTGCGTCGCGGCGATGGTCCACCACTACCGGGTCCACCGCGAGGCGATGGGTGTCACCATGGCCCAATTCGACACGCTGATCGGCCTTGACGCCGAGGGTCTGCTCCCGGCCGCGGTCTTTTTCTATCGCTGGCGCGACGAATTCGCCCCCGAGTTCATCGCCTACCGGGACCAACACTTCGACGCCTTCGTCAAGATGCTCGACCTGCATCTCTGAAGACCGACAAGCGTCGCAGGTCACAGAGCCTGCCCCCCCGGTTTGACCGGTGGGGTCTCAGGTCGGGAAACCGGACAGGCGATGACGGTATACGGAAACGAAACGCGAAACGGTTTACGGCAAACGGTCTACGGTCCGGATCTTGATTTAAGCCGAAAGCCGTATCCCGTACGCCGAAACGCCTGTCGTTTCCGTCCGCCGATCTTTTGTAGGGGCACGGCATGCCGTGCCCAAGGCGTGGGGCGTATGAAGAACGGTCTAAAAGTCTAAAAGTCGAAGGGGTCTAAAAGTCGGATGTGGCCGCCGGATGGCGGCGTTTCCAACTCTTCACTTCGACATTCGCAATTCGGTGTCCTGGACCCTGAGCGCAGTTGTTCTCAACCCTGAGCGAGTTTCGAGTCGAAGGGTCGAAGGGTTCGATATTCGACATTTCAGATTTCCCCCGTAGCTGCGGGGCTTGTTGCTTTGAACCCCGAGCGCAGTCGAGGGGCCCCCGCCCTCCATGAGGCGACCGCAAGGGTCGCAGCTACAATACAGGAAATCGGTTGCCGGCCGGAAGGTTGTCTCCCGTCCCGGTAGGCGCAGGCTTCAGCCTGTGTCCCTCCTTCGATTCTGGACCCCTGACGCAAGCTGAAGTGCGCCTACCATAAAGAATGGGAAGGCCGTGCCAGGGCTGTTCCTTGGCCTTTACTTCGCCATTCGAAATCCGGCTCGCCCTCCGAAGCCTTGGCGAAGGACGATATCCGATATTTCCGATCTCCCCCGCCCCCCGTAGCCGCGGATAATGTGGGCCATGGGTGTTCATTCCCGCACGATCGTGCGAAATCGCATCTGGCAACCATGGCATGAAGCGATGTTCAATTCCTGACCAGAGACAGGCCGGGTCATAACTGGCTGATGCCATTCAACTAAAAAGTACAACCACAACGGCGCATTCATGCTCGTCCCAAGGGACGATCTGGCACGGGTTATGCTTATAGAAGGGGGCATTCTATAAGGTGTCGCCATGGACGGTCTCTTTGTACCAACCTCCCAATTCATCCACGACATGGCGCACAAAGCGCGGGTCCGGGTGGCCGGGATATTGGTCCTTCTCTCCCTGGTCTATCTCACGGTCGATACCTCCTTGAATGCTCTGCTCGCCCAGGACGGGTCTTCGAGCGGCAGGCTGTTCCAACTGCTCCAGGCCAACCGCGAGGTTTTGATCGCGCGCGGCATCGTGATCTCCTTCTTCATGATCTTCAGCCTGCTGATCCTGCGGCTGATGGCCACGCGCGACCGCGCCGACCGGGCGCTGGCCGAGGAGAAGGAACGGCTCAACATGACCCTGCAGAACATCGTCCACGGGGTGATCGCCATGGACGGCGTGGGCAATATCATGTTCATGAACCGGGTGGCCGAACAGCTCACCGGGTGCGACCTGAAGACGGCCTACGGCAAACCCCTGCACGCGATCTACCACACAATCCGCGAGAAAGACCGCCGTGCCGTACCCGAGCCGGCCCGCCGCATCCTGCAGTACGGCGAGGAGGGCGGGTATACGGACACCACCATCCTGACCATGCCGGACAAAACCGAACGGATCCTGGCCGAGAACGCGGTCCCCGTCCGCGACAAATCCAACGCGGTCGTGGGCATCCTGCTCGTGATCCGCGATGTCACCGAGGAGCGGATGCACGAGAACGAAATGCTGAAGAACCAGAAGCTTGAAGCGATCGGCGTCCTCGCCGGCGGCATCGCCCACGATTTCAACAATATCCTGATGGCCATTTCCGGCAATATCGCCCTCGCGCGGCACAAGGTCGACGGCAACAGCGAACTCTTCGGTATCCTCGACGACGCCGAACGGGCCACCCTGCGCGCCAAGGGGCTGGCCCGCCAGCTTTTGACCTTTTCCAAGGGCGGGGCGCCGGTGAAGGAGCTTATCGAGACCGGGGCGTTCATCCGCGAATCGGCCGATTTCGTCCTGCGCGGTTCAAAGGTCCTGGCCGAATACCATGTCGCCCCCGACCTGTGGGCCTTTGAAGCGGACAAGGGCCAGATCAACCAGGTGATCAACAACCTCGTGATCAACGCGGTCCAGGCCATGCCCGACGGCGGCACCATCCGGATCGGCGCGGAGAACCTGCCGGTCACAATCGGGAACTCCCTGCCCTTGGACGCCGGCGATTATGTGAAGGTGACCGTGGCCGACAACGGCCCCGGCATTCCCCGCGAACTCCAGTCCAGGCTGTTCGACCCCTATTTCACCACCAAGAAAGGCGGCAACGGGCTCGGGCTGGCCTCGTGCTATTCCATCATCAAGCGCCACGGCGGTTACATCACGGTCAATTCCGTCCCCGGCCACGGTGCCGCATTCGTGGTCTACCTGCCGGCCAAGCCGCATGCGGCCAAAAAGCCGACCGCCCGCTTCAAGACCCAGTTCTACACCGGGCACGGCAAACTCCTGCTCATGGACGACGAAGAGACCATCTGCACGGTGATGTCCAAGATGCTGGTCGAAATGTCGTACGAGGTGCAGACGGCCGCCAACGGGCAGGACGCCGTGGACCTGTACCGCCGCGAAAAAGAGGCCGGCCGGCCGTTCGATGTGGTGATCATGGACCTGACCATCCCCGGCGGCATGGGCGGCAGGGAGGCGATCGTCCGTCTGAAACAGATCGACCCCAAGGTGAAGGCCATCGTGTCGAGCGGGTATTCGAACGATCCCGTCATGGCCGATTTCACGGCGCACGGCTTCAAGGGTTCCGTATCCAAACCCTATGAACTTGAAGAATTGAGTAAAACACTGGTCACCGTGATGGCAGGATGATGTAACCTTCACGCCTCACCACTGCAAACCCCCACATCCTGCGTAACGGGGTGCGGGAGCCTTAACCGGGCTCCCGCACCGCCCAGTTTTCCCGGACCCGAACAACCCGGACAAAGAAGTATTGCCACTGTAGGGGCGGGTTTTAAACCCGCCCTTGCCTCTCATAAAGGGGGTGAGGGTGCGGAGAAGATGTTTTGCCACGAAGTCACGAAGACTCACAGTTGACAGACTCGCAGAAAGTCAAATCCCGCTTTTGTGGAGATGACACGGAGACGCGATCCCCCATGGTCATCCCCCGGCTTGACCGGGGGATCCAGTCTTCTGTTCGGTTTCTTAAAGTAGCCGCGACCCTCCTTCGCCTAAGCGCTTCGGAGGGCAGGCTCCTTGCGGCCTACCATGATGGAACAATCAGGCACGCTCCTGCCTCTCATCCTGCTCCCAATGGTAGGCCGCATAGCCTGCCCTCCGACTTCGATCGGGGGGCTTCAGCGTGCGGCGGGGACGGAAATCCCGCGGGCTGAAGCCGCGCGGGCTACCATGAGGGAACACTCGGGCTCGCTCCTGCCTCTCATTCCTGTTCCCAACGGTAGGCCGCATAGCCTGCCCTCCGACTTTGATCGGGGGGCTTCAGCGTGCAGCGGGACGGAAATCCCGCGGGTTGAAACCGCGCGGGCTACCATGAGGGAACACTCGGGCTCGCTCCTGCCTTTCATTCCTGTTCCCAACGGTAGGCCGCATGCTTCAGCGTGCGGCGGGACGGAAATTCCGCTTGATCCGGATCAGGACCCTCATCCCCTTTGTGAGAGGCAAGGGCGGGTTTAAAACCCGCCCCTACAGTGGCAATGTCAGATTTGTATTGACTCATTGCACCGTGCACCTATAATCATACCCAGTGAACTGCGGCCAGGTACCGGCCGCGCCAGCGTTGGTGTGCAACTCGTGATCATACCCCGGGTGGAGGTGTACCGCAAGCATGAGCCTGACCAATGGGAATATAAGTGCCGCCATCCTCTTTGTCGACGACGATCCTGCCGTCGGCCTGCCTTTCACGCGCCTGCTCGAAGCGGTCGGCTACCGTGTCACCTACTGCGAAAACCGGCCCGGGCCATGGAGCTGATCCAGACCGAATCGTATGATATCGTGGTGACCGACCTGCGCATGCCCGAGCATACGGGTCTGGATGTCATCCGCAAGGTCAAGGATATCGCCCCGGACACGGAAGTGATCATGATCACCGGGTTCGGGACCATGGAAAACGCCATCGCGGCCCTGAAAGCGGGCGCCGCCGATTTCCTGGCCAAACCGCTCGAATTCGAGACCCTTCAATTAGCGATCGAAAAAGCCCTGCGGCTGAACCGCATCACCCAGGAGAACGCCGATAACCGCACCCGGCTCGACCGTCACACAGCCCGCATGCGCGAGGTGCTGGGCAGTGACACATTCATGGGCGTTTCAGCCGAGGCCGAAGAAGTGCGGGCGCTCATCGCCAAGGCCGCAGCCATCGACACGGCCGTCCTGCTTACGGGTGCCAGCGGCACGGGCAAGGAACTTGCCGCCACCCAGATCCATTGTTCGGGCCCCCGTTCGCGTGGACCGTTCATCACCGTCAACTGCTCCGGTTTCACGCCCACGCTGATCGAATCGGAGCTTTTCGGCCACGAAAAAGGGGCCTTTACCGGCGCCGAGACTCAGAAAAAGGGGGTCATTGAACTGGCCGACCGCGGCACCCTCTTCCTGGACGAGATCGGCGACATGCCGGCCAACCTCCAGTCGCGTCTTTTGCGGGTGATCGAAGAGAAGGAACACCGCCGGGTCGGCGGCCAGAAGGCCGTGCGGGTCGATTTCCGGCTCATCGCCGCCACCAACCGCGACCTGGCCGCTTTAGTGGCCAGTGGTGATTTCCGCCAGGACCTCTATTACCGTATCAGCGGTTTCACCATCCCTCTGCCGCCCCTGTGCGGCCGCAAGGATGACATCGATCTCCTTGCCGCGCATTTACTGGGCTACCTGGCCGGCCGCATGCGCAGGGCCGCGCCCGCATTGGACCCGGCCGCGGCCGCCTACCTGCGTGCCTACCCGTTCCCGGGCAATGTGCGCGAACTGCGCAACATGCTCGATCGCGCCCTCATCCTGTGCGAGGGCGATGTTATCACCATGGACCGCCTTGCCGCCCAACCGCATAAGCCGGGCCAGGTCACCCAGTCGATGCCCAAACTCACCGGCACGGTTCTCGACACCCTCAACCTCGATGTGCTCGAAAACCTGGCCGTCAAAGAGGCCATGGCCCGCGCCGACGGCAATGCCGGCCGCGCGGCCGAAATGCTCGGTATTTCCCGCTACGCGCTCATGCGCAAGGTTAAGAAAAATGACCCATCGTAAAATCGGGATGCTTCCCTTGGAAAGCGGCTGGGGCTCCCTGTTTGTGCATCCGTGCCCCTCTTGTAGGGGCACGGCATGTTGCTTTGAACCCCGAGCGCATACCGCGTCGAGGGGCCGTGCCCAAGGCGTGGGGATGCCATGGGACGGTCCCAATGGTCGCACAGTCGCAAGGGTCGCACAGTCGATGTTGCCGCCGGACGGCGGCGTTGTTTGTTCTTCACTTCGACATTCGACATTTCGCTCGGGACCCCGGGCGCCCTTGGCGGCTCGGGGCGGTGTCATGGACCCTGAGCGCAGTCGATGGGTTCGATATTCGATATTTCCCGGTTTTCCCCGCCTTCCCGTCCCGCTCGTCTCCCGTAGGGGCACGGCATGCCGTGCCCAAGGCGTGGGGCTGCTGAAAAGCGGTCGAAAAGTCGAAAAGTCCAAAGGGTCGAAAAGTCCGATGTTGCCGCCGGACGGCGGCATTCTCAACTCTTCACTTCGACATTCGGAGTTCGGTGTCCTGGACCCTGAGCGAGCTTTGAGTCGAAGGGGTCGAAGTCTTGGACCCCGAGCGAAGTCGAGGGGGGTCGAAATTCGATATTTCCCGGTTTTCCCGTCCCGCCCGCCTCCCGTAGGGGCACGGCACGCCGTGCCCACAACGCTGGACTGCTGAAAAACGGTCAATGGGTCGTTAAACCGGAAGAGACGCAAAGTTCCCGATATTCTCTTTGTCCCTCCGCCTTTGGGTCCCATATACCGCATAGGGCACGGCATGCCGTGCCCCTACAGGGGAATAAAGCCGCGATCCGGCTTGACCGCCGGGTGGTGACCGTCCGATGTGGACATGATCCGTTCATCACTTCGACATTTCGCTCTGGATCCCGGGCGTCCTTGGCGGCTCGGGGCGGTGTCATGGACCCTGAGCGCAGTTGTTCTCAACCCTGAGCGAGTTTCGAGTCGAAGGGTCGATGGGTTCGATATTAGATATTTCCGGTTTTCCCGTAGCTGCGGGGCTTGTTGTTCTGAACACTGAGCGGAGTCGAAGGGACCCCGCCTTCTTGTTCCGCAATTCGACACCCGGCATTCGGCATTCGCCGCTTCCGCAAGAGGGCGACCACCTTTCGGCCCATTCGACAGGCTCAGGGTTGAGAACAACAGGCTCAAGGTCCCATGACAAGGGTCGCAGCTACTGTGCAGGGGATCGGCTGTCGGTCCCCATCCCGGTAGGCGCAGGCCTCGCGACTTATATGCTCGGGGTTCAAGGCAACTTCAGCCTGCGTCCCTCTGTCGATTCTGACCCCTGACGCAAGCTGAAGCTTGCGCCTACCCTGGGCTTCAATTCGGCACTCGGCACTCGGCAACTCAGCACTCCATAGCGGCTTCGCGACGGAGGGTCGGCACTTCTCCAAGATGGGCGCCCAATGAAGTGCAAGAAGTCACCCACCAGGCGGACGGTGAAGGCGGCGGAAGGATCGCAACCATCCAACGAACTCTTCGAAAAGGCGTTCCGTTCCAGTCCCATGCTCATGTCCCTTTCCGAACTGCAGATTTCCTGATCCCGGCGGAAAATGCTTTGGCACTTTTTGGCGTCAGCCAGGCGCGTGAATCAACCATAGGCCGGTTTGGGTGGTTACCGTAGGGGCGGGTTTGAAACCCGCCCTTTATTGCCGTTTCGCGA